>JALZWM010000071.1 GCA_023300105.1 Hellea sp. | reverse complement strand
ATCCGCAATAGCTCAGTTGGTAGAGCAGCTGACTGTTAATCAGCTTGTCGCAGGTTCGAGTCCTGCTTGCGGAGCCATTTCTTCCCACGCGGGATTTGACCTAAATTCAATGTCTTACTCATAAATATGATGAAGTGGTGAGTTTCTTTGTGAGCTGTCTATGCTTCGGTGATATGGGTAACAGCAAACTTTGGTTTAAAGCTTATTTTCAAAATTGAACCGCAGCGCTATTGTTTTGCATCTTCATCTTAATGGTGCTTGTTTGACATAAGTGGCAGAGTATAAGAATTAATCATGTAAAGGTTGTCAATGAACGAGACTATTCTAGAGACCATTGCGCGCCTGCCCAGCAAGCCCGAAGCCAAACTTAAGTATCTGCCCGGCGAGACGGGATTCCCATTGTTTGGGCATACGTTTCAATTTCTTGGTAATGCGACTAAGCTCATGACGAGACTTGCTAAACAATACGGCTCGGTCTTTTACTACAATGTGCTCTTTAACCGCTCTATTGTTTTGGCGGATGCAGATGCGGCTTCGCTCGTTTTAATTGATAAGGCGCAGAATTTTTCTAATGGTAAAGGTTGGTATCGTATGGCGCCACTCTTTGATGAGGGCATACTGCTTCGTGATTTTGACCATCACAAAACCCACCGCCGCACATTACAGCAATCGTTTAAATCCTCCTCCATGACCGCTTATGCGGAGCGGCTAAATAGTTTGATTTCTAAGGATATTTCTTTCTGGAAGGATGCGCCCGAGTTCCTCTTTGCGCCGAAGATAAAGACGCTTTTATTGGATAATGCGGCGTCGTTATTTTTGGGGGCGGAGCTGGGTCTAGAGAGCGATAAGCTTAACACATCTTTTGTGGATTTGTTGGGCGGACTGCTGGCTGTTTTTAGAACTAAAATTCCGGGAACAGCATGGCATAAAAGCACGCAAGGCAAAGCCTATTTGCAAGACTGGCTCTATGCGCGCGTTGATGAACGCATGGCCCCTGAAACTACAAATGAGGCTGAGGATTTCTTTACATCGTTATGCCGTGAATCGCTTAACCCCGAACATCCCATGAGCATTGACGAAGTTGTTGAGCATACGTTGCTTTTGCTCTTTGCTGCGCATGATACAACAACAGGGACATTAAGCGCGATAATCTCGCTGCTCTGTGAGCATCCCGAATGGCAGGAAAAACTGCGCGCCGAAATGCAGGGGATTGACGCAGAGACCTTGCCGTTTAGCCGCCTCGGTGAGCTGACTTTTACGGATTGGGTTTTCAAAGAAGCTCTGCGTCTTTACCCGCCCGTGTTCCTCATCCCGCGCCGCGCGGTGAAAGCCTTTGAATATAAAGGTCACAAAATTCCGGCCAATTCTGCCATTCATCTGCATGTCTATTTGATACATCGTTCCGAAGCCTATTGGACCGCGCCAAATACATTTGATCCCGAACGTTTCTCGCCCGCGCGTGAAGAACACAAAGGGCACCGCTTTCAGTGGATACCATTTGGGGCGGGGGCGCATACGTGTCTGGGTATTCGCTTCGCGGAAACACAAGTTAAAACATTTTTGTTTCATTTCTTGCGGAACTACCGTGTCGAGACAAAGCTGGGCCGTGATACAACAATGCGCACTGTGCCTATCCCTGTGCCAAAGGACGAGTTGCCCGTGACGGTTTATCCGCTTTAGAGTTATTAATAGAAGTCTTCTTCATCGGGAACGCGGCCAAAGGCGATTTTCGCCCCTGCATATCCGCCCGGAATTATCGGGCGGGGGCCTAAATGAATGACGGCTCTTTTTTCTTTGCGGTTAAAACTGTCCATTAAGTCCGTAAGCTTTTCCCAGTTCTGACTGTCTTGGTCTTCGAATAAATCACGGCCCCGCTCCGAGGGTAGGGCGATTTTATGCAGCATAACCGACGCGCTACGCAGACGTCTCGGACGAGCTTCATCCATACCGCGTTCATACAGCCTATGCATATGCGCGAGCAAGCTATGGTCATCACGACAAGCGGGGAATTGCGTCTCGCCTGACCATCGTCTTTTGTTCTGGGTTTTGAAAGAGAGCGACATTGCGGCGGCGGTATAATTTTCGCGGCGCAAACGGTTTGCGGCTTTTACAGTTAAAAGACGTACGCAATCGACAGCGCGTCTTGGGTCCTTGAATTCGCCTGATAAAACGCGGCTATGTCCGAACATGCGGCGCTGTGTTGGAGGTTTTTCAACAGCGTAACCATGGAGCTGCGCCCAGAGGCGTTCGCCTTCAACATTATGCCAAATGGCGCGCGCATGTTTAGCGGAGATATTCCACAAGTCTTCGGTGCTCATCACGCCCGCATTATTCAGGCGTGTTTCCATGCCCGTAGAAATGCCGGGCAGGTCAGAGAGTTTGAGCTTAAAGAGAGGGCCAGGTAAATCTTCTGCGCGGAGCAAAACAAAGCCGCTCGGCTTTTCCATTTCCGCCGCGACTTTGGCTAAGAACTGGTTTGGGGCAAGGCCGATGGAGGGCGTAATAAAAGGACCAATATTGCGTTTTAATCCCTCTTGAATGGCGCGGCCGATATCAGCGGCTTTGAGGCGTTCTTGCCCGATGAGTTCGCATTCGACTTCGTCAATGGACCATACTTTTTTGACGGGGACGTGGCGGTTGACCTCGGCGACAATTCTATTGTGAATTTTGACGTAAACGTCAGGGCGTGCAACGCGGATGATAAGGCTTGGGCATATTGCACGCGCTTCGGTCACTCGCATGCCGCGCTTTATACCTGCGCGCTTGGCGATGTAACAACAGGTGATGAGCGCCGAGTGTTCAGAGTCCAGTGCGGTAATACCAAGGGGATGAGACCGAATATCCGGTTCTAACTGTTTTTCGACATTGGCAAAAAACGCATCAAAGTCGATATAAAGACACGCGATGGAATGAGGTTTTTGCACGGATTGTCCTTAGGTTGAAAAAAGAACATAGTATGAACATTTGTACTTGTCGAGGGACGCTAATTATTGTTTAGAAGAAGAAACACATCTTTTTGTGAATAGCTTAGATGAGATTGGTGTTATCAATCTAAATCACGCACTTTCCCCCGTGAGGCTTTTATCGCGCCGCGTTCAGTTTTTTTCTTAAGGCGGCGTTTGACTGCGCCGTAAGTTGGCCGCGTGGGACGGCGATACTTTGGCACGAATAGCGCCTTTTGCAGCAAGGCTTGGAGACGGTCTAAAGCTTCTGCGCGGTTACGGTCTTGGGTGCGGTGGTTTTGAGCTTTAATGACAATAATGCCGCTATCGGTAATGCGTTTATCGCGATAACTCATGAGCTTGTCTTTATGTCCCCCCAAAAGAGAAGAGGCGTGAATGTCAAAGCGCAAATGAATAGCAGAGGAGACCTTATTCACATTTTGTCCGCCGGGTCCCTGTGCGCGAATAGCGCTCATCTCAATCTCAGAGAGCGGAACGGATATGCGGGGCGTAATAATGAGCATGGGGGTTTAAGTCTGTCTGTGTAGTGGACTAGGGTTTTGTGAAACGGCATCCATCTTAGATACCTTGACCTGCAGGAGGTCTGGTGTTGAGAGATCGATGTTCTCAATAATGGAGGCGGTATAAACCTCTTCATTGACCTTAAAGAGTGTACCCATCAAATGCCGCCGAAGCGTAGACGTTATTTTAGTACTTGGTATGCGCTCGAGGTAAATCCAAAGCGTATATTCTAGTGCATAATCACCTGCATTTGTGAGTGCCCATTCAAACGGTGTCGCTTTATTTATTTTGATGTCCTTATTTTCTTTGCAGCTTTCAAAGACATGTTCGAACATGTGGTCAATATCTTCTCTAAAGGCGGCGAGTTGGCATTTACGGCTCGCTGCATCGCCTGTGAATTGTGGGTAGCCGATTTTATAGGATAGGGCTTGCCGTACGCCATTGGTACTTGCGACGCGGCTAAGGTTATCAACGCGGTTGCTCGTGAATTGGCTGTTTCGCATCAAGGTGCGGTGGTTGTTACGGATGTCATAAAGGATCACATAAATTAGAGTTACGCGGCTAATAACATACTCATTACTATGTCCATCAATGACGACAACATCGCCGTCTTCAATGCTTTGACTACTGAGGATAATCAGGCCGCTGATGATATCGGGTGCCCAGATATTACTGGTGAAGGCGAGGAAAGCTATTAACATTCCAAATATCCCCGTTGTCTCTAATAGACTATTTGCGCCCCAAATCATGATGAGGGCGTAAATCGTTGTTATGATAATCATTGCCAATAAAATGAGGTTTACAAGGCGCGTGCTATAGGTTTCACTATAAACGCTTTTGTTATCAAGCGTGCGCTCTCGTCCAAAGCGCCGTTTCGCCAGTGTTCCCATAAAGCTATAGGCGACCATGCCCGCATAAATTATCATTAAGCTGAGGCCAAGATTTATAAAGTAATTGTGATAGTTACTGGTCACTTTGACGAGAATTAAATCGATGGCGTGCAATAATAAAACGAGCAGGTTTAGCGCTCTGAATATCTTTATCTTCGTGTCGTTATTCTGATGTGGCGCAACAAGGTTTAATAGCGGCCTTGCGAAGATAAATAACGCTATGTTCAAGATGAAGACAACACAGTGTATAACCCACTCGCCTTGGGTTAATTCTGGTATGATGTGATTTAACGCTTCCACGATATCCCCCTTAATTCACCCGAAGGCATGTTATCTTGCCATAAATTGAGATGAGTAGAAAATCTTTCATGTAGTTTTATATCTAATTTTTGACTTTAAGCCAAACATTGTCACTTATGTCACAATATCGCTGCGTTAAGATACTAAATAGACTTGTGATATTAAATCCTAGAGCGTTTTACATGTGAACGACGGGAGGCAGGCGTGGTTCCTAACAGGACGAGGAATCAGTAGGGCGCCCACAAAAAAGCCCGCTTAAAGCGGGCTTAAATTCTTTTGATTTCGGAAAAGTATTAAGCCATTTTCTTTTCGAAGTTCTCAGCAATCGCTTCGAGGAAACCAGTTGTTGTGAGCCAACCTTGCTGATCGCCAACGAGTAAGGCTAAGTCTTTTGTCATTTGGCCACCTTCGACGGTTTCAATGATTGTTTTTTCAAGACCTGCTGTAAACTTCGCTAGAGCTTCATTGTCATCAAGCTTGGCACGGTGCGATAGACCGCGTGTCCATGCAAAAATAGACGCGATTGAGTTTGTTGATGTCTCTTCGCCTTTCTGATGGTTACGGTAATGACGAGTTACTGTACCGTGAGCTGCTTCGGCTTCCATTGTTTTTCCGTCTGGTGTCAGAAGGAATGATGTCATTAGGCCGAGTGACCCAAAGCCTTGTGCAACTGTGTCTGACTGTACGTCGCCATCATAGTTCTTACACGCCCAGATATATCCGCCAGACCATTTCATAGCCGCTGCGACCATATCGTCGATTAAACGATGCTGATACTCGCCGCCAAATTCTGCGAATTTCTCAGCAAACTCTGTATCATAGATTTCTTGGAAGAGATCTTTGAAACGGCCGTCATATTTTTTCAAAATTGTATTTTTAGTCGATAAGTAAACAGGCCACTTACGTGTGATGCCATAATTAAACGTCGCGCGTGCAAAATCACGGATAGATTGATCAAGGTTATACATGCCCATAGCAACACCCGCTTCAGGGAAGTCATAAACTTCTTCTTCAATTTTCTCTCCGTTTTCGCCTTCCCATTTCATTGTGAGTTTGCCTTTTCCTGGAACGAGGAAATCTGTCGCTTTATATTGGTCACCAAATGCATGACGGCCAATAACGATAGGCTGTGTCCAGCCCGGCACAAGCCGGGGGACATTGTTACAAATGATTGGCTCACGGAAAACAACGCCGCCAAGAATGTTACGGATTGTGCCGTTCGGGCTACGGTACATTCTTTTTAGGTCAAATTCTTCTACGCGCTGCTCATCAGGTGTGATGGTCGCACATTTGATACCGACGTTATGTTTTTTAATCGCGTTCGCAGCATCAACAGTGATTTGGTCATCTGTTGCGTCGCGGCTTTGGATCGACAAGTCATAATCGAGTAATTCTATGTCAAGATAGGGGTTAATTAGTCGATCTTTGATCATATCCCAGATAATGCGTGTCATCTCATCGCCGTTCATGTCGACAACGGGATTATTTACCTTGATTTTAGCCATATTTACCTCTGTAAGCAGTCAAATTTTGTGAATTGCGCGCGTTTAACACTCGCTGACGATTATTAAAAGAGTGAACATGGGAAAAACATTCAAAGATCAGCTAGGCCGCATTGTAAATACAGCGGAGGAGGGCACGCCGCCTGCGGTTATTCTTGTGAATCCGCAATTAGGTGAAAATATTGGCGCGGCATGTAGGGCTATGCTTAACTTTGGTCTCACAGAGCTGCGCTTAGTGGCCCCGCGTGATGGCTGGCCTAATCCCGCGGCTGACGCTATGGCGGCGGGTGCACTGCCTGTTTTGCAGCAAGCCAAGGTTTACGCGACTACCGCAGAGGCGGTAGCTGATTTGAAATTTGTTCTAGCGGCCACAGCAAGGCGCAGAGAAATGGAAATCCCTGTGATTGGTACGCAAGATGTTGGCCCTGCTGTGCGGGCTTATGCAAAGGAAAATACGCGGACTGGTATTTTATTCGGCCCCGAAAAGGCAGGACTTAAAAATGCGGACGTTGTTCTAGCTGATGCCATACTGACGTACCCTATAAACCCTGCGTTCCAATCTTTAAATCTTGCGCAAGCCGTCAATGTTTTTGCTTATATGTGGGCGAGTGCAGAAGGCGCGCCTCCGCCAGAGCTTTTCCAAAAAGACATCAGCGAGATTGCCACGCGTGAAGATTTAATCAGGATGTTAGAACATCTTGAAGATGAACTAACGGCTGCAGGTTTCTTTTTTCCTCGCGAAAAAAGGGCTTTAATGTCGCAAAATATACGCGCCCCCTTTACGCGGGCGAAATTAACCGCACAAGAAGTTCAAACAATGCGCGGTATTATAAAGGCTTTATCCAAAGGCCGCGGGCGCGGACAAAACCTCCCTGAATAGGGGGTAAAGGCATCAACTATGAAGTATCTTGGGTATCTCTTAATTCTAGCTTGTTTTGTGGCTGGATATTACGCCATTCATATCGGTGTTGTCGCTATTTCTGCCGTTTTATCGACGGTCATTTATGCCTCAGAGCGTCGCCGTGCGTTGAAAAATCAAACTCATGCCCCCGATCAAAATATGATTTTGGACGGAGCGTTTCTGCTAACTGCGCAGATACTCATCTTATTTATGGTCTATATTTTAGGCTGGTTCTTCGCCAATAAGACGTCATTCGGCTAAGTTATTTTTGTGCGGCGGTGTTTTTGCAATGCGTCATAACTATAAATAATAATACCAACCCAGATAAAACCAAAACACAAAGCGTGAGCCAATGTGAAGGTTTCTCCAAAGTAGAGACCACAGCCAAATTGTAAGGTTGGGCCAATATACTGAAGGATACCCAGCGTTGACAGAGTCATGCGCCGCGCCGCGAAAGCGAAAGCGAGCAGCGGTAAAACAGTGATTGGCCCTGCAAGAACTAACAGCAGGCTTATTTGCGTTCCGTGCTCAGCGAATTGCAATTGTCCTGTATTTGATAACCACGTCATAAACATGATGGCTGGAATAACCATCAAGACGGTTTCTATAAATAACCCTGGCATAGCTTTAATGATGACTTGTTTCCTGATAACGCCATATGTTGTAAAACTGGCGGCAAGAAATAACGAAATCACAGGGAAGACGCCGCCATATACGGTCAAAATCATTACACCGATGAGGGCTAAAATTATTGAGAGAGACTGCAAACGGGAGAGTTTTTCTTTGAAGAAAACAACGCCGACCAAGACATAAATAAGAGGGTTTATGTAATAGCCTAAGCTGCCTTGAAAAATTTGATCTTGTTGGATGGCCCAAATATATACACCCCAGTTAATCGCGAGAGCGATGGCGGCGAGACCGAGTAGGGCGACTGTCTTGGGTTTCTTGAGGGCATCGAAGACTTCAGGTAACTGTTTTCTAAACAGAATGATCAATAATCCAAAGGGTACAGACCAGAGTACACGGTGTGCGACCATTTCTGTGGCTGGGACAACGCGTGTTAACACAAAGTAGATGGGGAATATGCCCCAAATTGAATAGGCTGTAATTCCCGCGAGCACGCCCGCTTTGCCGTCCGAAGTTTTTGGTGTGTCCAAAGATATAGCCATAATGGCGCTTGTCATAGCCAGGCTAGCACTGCAATCAAATTCGCGCCTCAATAGACGAAATATCGGACTTGACTTGAAGTCGTGAGCTAGTAAATAACGCTCGTTAAATACACGGGTAGGTGTGGTACCGCCGTTGAGATCGCGATTGGAATAGTCCAGTCAGCCGGGCCACGCTAAAGTAAAGAGTATAAACGCATGTCTAAGCGTCATTCCACTAAATACAAAATTGATCGCCGTATGGGCGAAAATATCTGGGGCCGTCCTAAGTCTCCAGTAAACAAGCGTCCTTACGGGCCAGGCCAGCATGGTCAAAACCGCCGCGGGAAACTTTCTGATTTCGGTACGCAGCTTCGCGCTAAGCAAAAGCTTAAAGGTTACTACGGTAACATCACGGAAAAACAGTTCCGCCGTACATATGACGAAGCTACGCGCCAAAAAGGCGATGCGTCTGAAAACCTTATCGGCCTTCTCGAGCGCCGTCTTGACGCAGTTGTTTACCGTTCAAAAATGGTTCCGACTGTATTTGCTGCGCGTCAGTTTGTTAATCACGGACATATCCTTGTAAACGGTAAGAAAGTGAATATCCCTTCTTACCGCTGCCGTGAAGGTGATGTTATTGAAGTACGTGAAAAGTCACGTACAATGGCTTTGGTTCTTGAAGCCCTTGAAAGCCCAGAGCGTGAGCTTCCTGATTACATCAGTGTAGACCCTAAAGCGATGAAGGCGACATTGACGCGTATTCCTAGCTTTGACGAAGTTCCTTACCCCGTTGTTATGGAACCAAATCTTGTTGTGGAATTCTACTCTCGTTAGAGAGCTCCCGCAGATTAAAAACAATTACAAAAAAACCCGCAGAGTTATCTGCGGGTTTTTTTATGTTTAACTATAGAACAAGACGTCTCGTCATAGAAACTAAAGCTTATGCGGCAGTTTTAATACCTTTATCTTCAAGGAGTTTACGTAACTCGCCTGTTTCAAACATCTCTTTTACGATGTCACACCCCCCAATAAATTCGCCTTTGACGAAAACCTGTGGGACGGTTGGCCAGTTATTGAAGTCTTTAACGCCCTGACGAATATCTGGGTTTTCAAGCACATTGACGCTGGCATATTCAGCACCGATATAATCAAAAATTTGTACAACAGTCGACGAAAAACCGCATTGTGGAAAAACGGGCGTCCCTTTCATGTAAAGGACGACGTCATTTTCGGTGACAGTTTTTGTAATTTCATCATGAGCAGACATTTAGCAAGCCTTTCAGTGGTTCTTTAACTTAAGATAGGTTATGGCGTGCGTGTTTCAAGGGCTAGGGCATGTAATACACCGCCCATATTGCCCTTGAGGGCTGCGTAAATCATTTGATGTTGTTGTACGCGGGATTTGCCTTCAAAGGTTTTTGAGGTCACCACAGCCTTCCAATGATCATTGTCACCAGCCAAATCTGTTAACTCTATAGTCGCATCAGGTATGGCAGCTTTGATCATCGCTGTTATGTCTTCTCCGCTCATCGCCATTAGGACATAAACTCAGGAAGCCAGCCTTCGTGCTTTTCACGAAGCCCTTGGAGCGTGACATCAAATCCGCCTACAGCTGTTATGCGGTCACCGCCAACTTTACCAACGACTTGGGCTATAATGCCTTTGTCTTTTGCTGTCGAGATAACAGGGTTCACGCTATGCTCGTCTACAGCTAAAAGATATCTGCCTTGGTCTTCACCAAAAAGCCAGCCGTGTAGAGGTATCCCAACAGAAGCGTTTAGGCTCATGCCGATGTTTCCTGCAAAGGCCATTTCACAGGCCGTAATCGCAAGTCCGCCATCAGACAAATCATGCACAGCATTAACGCGGCGCATGCGGATAAGTTTTCTAACATAATCACCAGTACGTTTTTCGGCTTCTAAATCCACGGGTGGGGGCGCGCCTTCTTCACGTCGTAAAATTTCACGTAAGTAAATTGAAGAGCCAAGCCAGCCCGTTGTTTCGCCTAAGAGAATAAGTGTATCACCTTCTTTTGCGCCGTTAAGCGTCGCAAAGTGAGTGAGGTCTGGAATTAAGCCAACGCCGCCGACAGCAGGTGTCGGGGGAATGGCCTGACCATTTGTTTCATTATAAAGAGATACATTTCCCGACACGACAGGGTAGTCAAACGCACGACAAGCTTCGTTCATGCCTTCAATTGCGCCAACCAATTGCCCCATGATTTCAGGACGTTCCGGATTGCCAAAATTCAAACAGTCTGTAATCGCGATAGGGTCAGCACCAACACAAGTTAGGTTCCGCCACGTTTCAGCTACGCATTGCTTGCCGCCTTCATAAGGGTCAGCCTGAACGTAACGCGGCGTCACGTCTGTGGTAATAGCAACAGCTTTATTAGAACCATGTATGCGCACGATAGCTGCGTCTCCGCCGCTTTGGCTGCTATCGACAGTGTCCGTCATAACAGTACGGTCATATTGTTCCCATATCCAACGCTTAGATGCGATATCAGGATTAGAGATAATTCGAACTAGCGCATCATCATAATCTTGGGTTTCGTGTATGTCCGACAAACTAATTACGGGAAGCGACTTGGGAATTTCATACGGACGGTCTAAATTGGGCGCGTCATCGGCCAAAGGCGCGATTGGTATATCACAAACCTTCTTGCGTTGATGTTTAAGAACCAGACGTCCCGTATCTGTGGTCTTGCCGATTTGAGCTACATCAAGTTCCCATTTTTCAAAGACGTCAAAAGCCATTTGTTCTTTGCCCGGCTGAATGACCATCAACATACGTTCTTGAGACTCAGAAAGCATCATCTCATATGGCGTCATATTAGGTTCACGCTGCGGAACTTTATCGAGGTTAAGCTCAATGCCAACGCCGCCTTTATCGGCCATCTCAATTGACGATGAAGTTAATCCCGCTGCGCCCATATCTTGAATAGCAATGATGGCGTCTGTTGCCATTAATTCGAGGCAGGCCTCTATCAGGAGTTTTTCTGTGAAGGGGTCGCCAACTTGAACGGTTGGGCGTTTTTCTTCGCTATCATCATCAAATTCAGCTGACGCCATTGTTGCGCCGTGGATGCCGTCGCGACCAGTCTTTGACCCAACGTAAAAAATCGGATTTCCAATGCCTTTAGCGGCGGAGTAAAAAACATTATCTGTCCGCGCAAGTCCAACACACATCGCGTTGACAAGGATATTTCCGTTATAGCCTTTATGAAAGTTTGTTTCACCGCCAACCGTTGGAACACCGACACAATTGCCGTATCCGCCAATGCCGGCGACAACACCGTTTACAAGCGATTTTGTTTTAGGATGGTCAGGTTCTCCAAAGCGCAATGCATTCATAAGGGCAATAGGGCGTGCGCCCATTGTAAAGACATCGCGCATGATTCCGCCAACACCCGTTGCGGCACCTTGATAGGGCTCAATATATGACGGATGATTATGAGATTCCATCTTGAAAATAATCGCATCACCATCACCAATGTCAATAACACCCGCATTTTCTCCGGGACCTTGGATGACTTTATCACCTTTAGTTAGAAATTTAGCCAAATGGCGCCGTGAGGATTTATAGGAGCAATGCTCCGACCACATAACTGAAAAAATTCCAAGTTCGTTGATGTTAGGCTCGCGGCCCAAACGGTCGAGAATGATTTCATATTCACCTTCAGAAAGACCGTGTTCGGCAACTATCTCTGGCGTAATAACCGGTTTGTTTTTTGAATTGCGGGGCATTAAATAGACTCAATTATGGATTTAAACAGATTAATACCGTCTGTTCCGCCGTGGAGCGGATCAATTGCGCGTTCTGGATGGGGCATCATGCCAAATACATTGCCTGCTTCGTTACAAATACCAGCAATGTCACGCGCAGACCCGTTCGGATTACCGTCGTAGCGAAAGACAACACGGCCCCCTTTTTCGAGCTTGTTCAGCGTTTCGTCATCGGCAAAATAATTGCCGTCGTGATGTGCTATAGGGAAGGTTACTTCACTTACATTCCCATATTTAGATGTATAACGCGTATTGTTATTTGAGATTTTTAATTTTTGAGGACGGCAAACATATTTTAGTCCTGTGTTTCGCATAAGCGCGCCGGGCAGTAATCCTGCTTCGGTTAAAATTTGAAAGCCGTTGCAAAACCCTGCTACGGGCAAACCAAGGTTAGCTTTTGTAACAATGTCTTTCACAATCGGTGATCTCGCGGCCATCGCGCCAGACCTCAGGTAATCACCATATGAGAATCCACCAGGAATAACGACGAAATCAATTCCGGCAGGCAGCGTTGTTTCACGATGCCAAACCATTTCGGCTTTGTGTCCGGTTATTTTCTCTAAAGCGACTGCGGCATCTCTGTCACAATTAGAGGCTGGAAAGACAATGACTGCTGTTTTCATCAGTCTTCAATCTCAATGCGATAACTTTCGATGACTGTATTAGCCAATAGTTTTTCGCACATATCTTTAACGCGGGTCTCTGCTATTGTGATATCTTCGCCAGCAAGGTCGAGTTCAATCACTTTACCTTGACGAGCTTGTTTAACTTCACTGAAGCCCAAGTCACCGAGTGAGCGAGCAATCGTGCGTCCTTGTGGATCTAAAACACCAGGTTTTAGCCCGATATGAATAATGGCTTTCATGACTATGTCCTATTCATCATTGCTCACCACCGAAAGGTTTGGCGCTGAGCTGTTCTGAGATTCTTTTAAAATGCCTAAACGTGTGGCAACTTCTGTATAGGCTTCGGTAACGTCACCAAGATCACGCCTGAAGCGGTCTTTATCTAATTTTTTATTGGTCTCGCGGTCCCAAAGGCGGCAACTATCAGGACTGATTTCATCAGCAAGAATAACTTTATGTCCGTCTTCTGTCTGTAGGCGGCCAAATTCGATTTTGAAGTCGATAAGGTTTATACCGACGCCGCCAAACATACCCATAAGGTAATCATTGATACGGAGTGTCATGGCAATTATTTCATCGAGTTCAGATTCTGTGGCCCAGCCAAATGCATAAATATGCTCTTCTGCAATAAGAGGATCGCCTAAATCATCCCGCTTAAGGCAAAACTCGACAATAGAGCGGGGAAGTTTTTCGCCTTCTTCAATCCCAAGCCTTTTTGACATCGTTCCAGCGGCTACATTTCTACAGATGACTTCGAGCGGTATGATTTCAACTTTTTTAATGAGCTGTTCGCGCATGTTAAGCCGCTTGATGAAATGGGTTGGAATACCAATTTCTTCAAGACGCATCATAACGAATTCAGATATACGGTTATTCAATACGCCTTTGCCATCCAGCGTGGCTTTTTTCTGTGCGTTAAAGGCCGTAGCGTCATCTTTAAAGTACTGAACCAGCGTTCCAGGTTCAGGACCTTCGTACAGAATCTTGGCTTTACCTTCGTAGATTTGTGTGCGGCGGCTCATAATGGCTCTTTCCGAGGTTCGGCCATAGCTATCACGACATCGCGACTCGCTGGGGCGCATAAAAACATCACATAGCCCAAGCTTACGTCAGCGGCAATCTAAACAATGCAGGAAATTGAGGATTAAGTTACTTGTTTTGATGAAGCCTAATCCATACATGTGATTTGGAAACGATACAGAAAAGGTCTCTCATGTCAGGATTAGATGAACGCGGCAGTGCTCAAGAAGCAAAATATATCTTGGACGCCGCCAAAGAATTTAAAGCGGAAGCCAAGCGCAACAAAGCCTTAGGCCATTGGGCGTCAGCTTTACTCGGAATTGAAGGCGACGCTGTCGAAAAATATGCTTTATCTGTTATTATGGCAGATATGGAAGAGGCGGGCGACAACGATGTGTTCCGTAAGCTTCGTAAAGACTTGACCGACGGCAATATAGATATTTCAGATCAAGCTATCCGTGATAAAATGGCTGAATGCCTCGCGGCCGCACGAGACGAAGTTTACAAAGGCGTTTAAGATTAAGATATGCCCCATTATAATTAATGGGGCATATCTAAATAATTGGCACGCAGCTTAATGCGTGCACTCGCGGTTTAAATCGGATTATTTGGTTCAGGACAC
>JALZWM010000070.1 GCA_023300105.1 Hellea sp. | reverse complement strand
GTTTCAAGAACTTTCTTTGCTATTGCCTCTGTGTGAGTTGAGCCGCAGTCTGCATTAATATTCAAACCATCGGGCGTCACGCCAATGGGAATGACTTCATCTGCACCAAGTTCCCAGAGCGTATCAGGCGCGGTTTTATAAGCCGCCCCATTTGCGCAATCGATAACGATTTTAAGACCGTCGAGCCTCATCCGTTTTGGAAAACTGGACTTTACGATTTCGATATAGCGGGCTTGAAAATCTTCATACCGGCGAACACGTCCGAGCTTTTCAGATGGCGCGAGGCCTTCTTTCCACGTCTCGCCCATAAAACTTTCAATTTCATACTCAGCTTCATCGGATAACTTTTGGCCATTTGGCGCAAACAGTTTGATGCCGTTATCGGAGAATTTATTGTGTGAAGCGGTAATCATAACGCCCAAATCAGCGCGAAGGCGGCGCGTTAGCATCGCAACACCCGATGTTGGAAGCGGGCCACACAGTTTTACATCCATACCTACAGAGGTGAAACCTGCCACCAATGCCGGCTCAATCATATAGCCTGACAAGCGGGTATCTTTGCCGATGACAACACTATGACGGCCACCATCATTTTTCAGGAAATACTTCCCCGCAGCCATACCAAAGCGCATGACATTGTCTGGTGTCATTTTGTCAATATTTGCTCGGCCACGAATGCCGTCTGTTCCGAAAAACTGTTTTGTCTTAGCCATATTATCCTCGAGTGCGCGTATTGCCCCAGCACCAATTATTTCAGCTTCTAACTACAGGAAATGTCTAAATAAATCAATTACGGGGTGCAGTTTCTAAAACATTCATGCACCTTTAAATCAAGACATTTGAATCAAGGCATTTTAAATTCTGCCTTAAGGTTATTAGAGTAAATCTTTACGGTCAGTGGCCTTTAACGTCTCCACTATTTTTTTGACATCTTGGGCTGCATCTAATTTCGTGACAAGAATAGCGCCGTCTTTAACAATAATTGCGAAACCATCGACCCCGACTGTCGTAACAAGTGGGCCATCTGTTACAATCAGGCTGTTGGCTGTATTATACGCAATGATATCGCCCGTAAGTGAATTACCATTTTCGCCCTTTTTAATACTATGAAGGGATGTGAAAGACCCGATATCATTCCAGCCAATATCACAAGGTACAACGGCGGCTTGTTGAGTCGGTTCCATGACCGCATAGTCAATGGATTCAGACGGACAATCCGCAAAAGCTTGCGCGTCCAAACTGACTTTACCTGAATCCAAATTGGCTTTTTTATAGGCAACCTCGGCATGACTTACGATATCAGGATGAAATTTCTTCATTTCTGATAATAATGTTTCAGGAGAAAAGAGGAATATCCCAGCATTCCAATGATATCCACCGGTATCAAGGTAACTTTGCGCCGTGATGGCATCAGGTTTTTCTTTAAAACCAGCAACGTCAAAGGAACCCGGCCCTATGGCCTCACCTTGTTGTATATAGCCATAGCCCGTTTCTGGTCCTGTCGGCGCAATACCGAAAGTCACCAAACGCCCTGCTTGTGCCGCAGGAATAGCCGCCGCAACTGAGCGGCGAAACGCGTCTGACTTGGTAACATGGTGATCTGCTGGCGCAAGTAAGATCAGGGCTTCGGGGTTCGAGAGCTGTGCATGCAGCGCCGCGACAACAGCGCATGGCGCCGTATTACGACCAATTGGTTCAACAATAATAGCGCCAATTTCTTGATTAATTTCAGCCATTTGAGCCTGAATAGGCTCTGCATGAACTTCGTTACAAATAAAGACAGGGTTATGAAATAAATCTCCAGAAAAACGGCGGGCCGTTTCCTGTACCATGGTTTCATCTGTCACAAGTGGCAGAAGTTGTTTTGGCATGGATTGCCGCGAGGCAGGCCACAATCTACTTCCAGCGCCTCCAGATAAAATTACAGGTATAATTTTAATATCACGTCTCATTGCAAATCATCTACCATGCCAGCTCTTTATACCAAGTTAAATTCAAAGGTTTATATTTATTATTACATCAACAAACCCATTTATCTGACTACCCCCCTAAAGAAACAATGCCTGATCTATAGCGTAGCAGAACCCGGCAATTACGTAGAGCGCCGGCTTCGGGCGGTTGAAAGGTCCAGTCTTCTACTGCGCCAACCGACGCGCCCTCAAATAAACCTTCAGGTAAAGATCTTTCGACAACAACATTTTCAGTTTGCCCTCCACCGTTAACATCAAGGCGCATGATAACCCAGCCTTGACGGCCTGTATTAAACGCGCGGCGAGGGTAGGTTGGAAGTTCAAAATTAAGCGCCGCTAATTTTTCTCCCCCAAGACAATCATCAGGGTTAGAATACCCTTTAACCCACGGATCTGGTGGATATTGGCTTTTAGGATTGAAATTATCATGCGTAGCGCATGCCATCAAAACGACACCAGATAGGCTGGTGACACAAATTTTGGCACTTACCTTGGATATTGATTTCATACCTTTTCCCCGAAGCGGTTCGCCACAAGTGCACTCAGGGCTTCTATAGCTTCAGACGCTTCATGACCGGTCGCGCTTATTGTTATATCCTCGCCAAACGCAGACCCAAGCAATAGAAGCTCCATAACAGAATCCGCCACGACAGTCTCAGCGCAGACATCATTATGGCTTCGGACTAAAACTTCCGCATCAAACTGCTCAACGCATGTCATGAATTTATTGGAGGCCCGTGCATGCAGGCCGCGCTTATTCACCAACCGGATTGTTTTTGTAACGGTCTCGTTCAAGTTTCGCCTGCTAAAATTTTCGACGCAATGGCAATGTATCTCTGCCCCGCATCCTTTGCCTTTTCGGACGCTTCGGCCAAGTCCGCTGTACGGCGCGCTTCTGAAAGTTTAATCAGCATGGGTAAATTCACCCCCGCTAAGACCTCAACTCGGCCCTCACTTAGCATAGAAATCGCAAGATTAGACGGCGTACCGCCAAACATATCCGTAAGCAAAATAACGCCCTTATCTGCATCCACGCGTTTAACGGCGGCGCGAATGTCATCGCGGCGACGTTCCATATCATCATCAGGCCCAATACAGACAGTTTCCATATGGCTTTGTGGCCCAACCACGTGTTCTGTCGCGCGCCGAAGCTCGGTGGCCAATTGGCCGTGCGTAACAATGACAAGTCCGATCATATGGACATAACCCTTTTAAATACTCAGCATTTTGCCTGTGAGTTACTTAATCAAGAATTAGGCGAATTGAAAAGCGTTTTATATTACTTTTTTGGGTCTTTTGATTTGCGTTTGCGCTTAGACTTTTGCGGTCCACCCAATGTCTGTTGCGGCACCTCTATCACGAAACGCGCACCTAAGACCTTTGCGTTATCTAAATCAACGCGGTTTTCCGCCCAAATACGGCCTTTATGCGCCGTGATAATTTGGCGACATATTGCAAGGCCAAGGCCTGAGTGAGAGCCGAACCGCGCGCCTTTTGGCCTTTGGGTATAAAACCTATCAAACACAGTCTCAAGGTTATCAGGCGGTATACCCGGTCCGTCATCTTCAACCACGATGACGACAAGTCCCTTATCGCCGCGCATCTTCACGTCAGCGCCCAAGCGAACTTCACCGTCAACATCAGAGAAAGTCAAAGCATTATCGATTAAGTTACGCAGAACTTGCGCGAAGGGGGTTTCAAAGGCGCGGATAAAGACAGGAGCCTCAGGGCTTAATTTCGTGACATTCTTGACCAATGCCCTATCGCCGCTGCGTGTCTGTTCATAAAACTCCGTAATATTTGCCAAGACCTCGCCGATGTTTAGAGTTTGCGCCGTATCACGCGCTAAATTTGCATCAACTTTCGACGCCTTAGAAATATCCGTTATCAAGCGGTCCATGCGGGACACATCTTGTTGAATTATCTGAATGAGCTTTTCGCGTTGCTTATCCGTCTTGGCCACGCGCAACGTATCCGAAGCCGAGCGAATGGACGTTAGCGGGTTTTTAATTTCATGCGCTACATCCGCAGCAAAATTCGCAATGTCGTCAATACGGCTATAAAGACCCTGTGTCATATCTCGCATAACAGTCGACAAATCTCCAATTTCATCACGGCGACGCGACAGATCAGGAATAGAGCCCCTGTTCTCACTTGAGCGCGTCACAAGCTCAGCCGCGCGTGCAAGCCTGCGCATGGGCCGCGTGACAAAAAGCGTAAGCGCTAGCGAGGATAATAAAGTTGCTAAAAACGCCAATCCAATAATTGGGGCTAAAGCTTTGCGCTCAGCTTTTACAATGGCTTCGACATCACTGCTCTCCACTGTCACCACGCCGAGCACTTGTTGCACGCGTTTCACTGGCAAGCTAACTGTAACAATCAAGGCATCGTCTTCGGTGTAGCGTTGCCCCAACATTTCACCGCCCTCTAAGGCTTTACGAATATCGCCTTTAAGGTTGCGCCTGAGAGCGGCGCGCCGTTTTTGACGCCATGGCAGCTCATGTAATGTCTGGCTTACCCAATTTTCAACTTTCGTCCGCAACACCTCTTGTTTCAACGGCTCAGGAATTTCGGTTATAATCGGATCAAGATTGGTAACTTTGATAGAGAGGTTTAAAGTTTCTGTATCTGCAATCTCAAGCCCTTGCCTATCATGCAAACGAACACGCCAATTATCAGGGACTTTAATACCGCGAAGAACTTGCTTGGCGTTCTCTATATCCAGAACCGCAGCGGAGGCATAACCTGTAGAGTCTTCCCCCATCACCGTCGTGATTGTCGACGCCAATGAGTGCAAATTTTCTAGCTTGGCATCTATTAAGCCGTCTTGAAAACGGTTCATAGCGAGAGATCCTGCCACAAGAATTAACAGCCCAATCAAATTAGACAGAAAAATATTGCGCGTAAGCCGAGAGGTCAGCAAAAATCTACGAGGGTTTTCCCGCCGATTT
>JALZWM010000069.1 GCA_023300105.1 Hellea sp. | reverse complement strand
CTTTACCAAATTTGCTAGGATGATGTTGCGGGGGCAGTTTCATTCTAGCAAATACCGCAAAGTGAATTCCTGACGCCAAGCAACGCCTAAACTTCGCTATCTGTGAAACCTACCTTGTACTTGCCTCCAGACAAGCATAGAGACGCACCTTAATTACGTTTACTGATAAAGATATTTATGGCCCCGCCGCTTTTAACCCTCGCCAATATTAGCCTGACATTTGGTACGACGCCTTTGCTGGAAAACGCAGAGCTGTCTGTGATGGCACGTGACCGCATTTGCTTGGTTGGGCGTAATGGCTCTGGCAAGTCGACATTGCTTAAAATTGCGGCTGGCCTTGTTGAAGCAGATGATGGAACACGCTTTGTGCAACCCGGCACGACTATTCGTTATCTCCCTCAAGAGCCTGACCTTTCTGCGTTTAAAACCTCAGGGGCCTATATTGAGGCGGGTTTAATTGGCGCGGATGATGGCGCGCGTATTCCGTATCTTATGGACGCTTTAGGATTAACGGGCGAAGAAGATCCGAGTGTGATGTCGGGCGGAGAAATGCGCCGCGCCGCTTTGGCGCGCACGCTTGCGCCTGAACCTGATATCATCATGCTCGACGAGCCGACAAACCATTTGGATTTGCCTGCGATTGAATGGCTCGAAGGTGAGCTGTCTAGCCTGTCGTCTTCGATATTGCTCATTTCGCATGATAGACGCTTTCTTGAAAACCTCTCGCGCCGCACAATTTGGATGGACCGCGGCGAGACGCGTAGCCTTGGCAAGGGCTTTGCTCACTTTGAGGATTGGCGCGATGAATTTCTCGAGCAAGAAGAACTCGACCGTCATAAGCTCGACCGTAAAATAAACCGCGAACAACATTGGATTGTTCACGGGGTCTCTGGCCGCCGTAAACGTAATGTGCGCCGCGTCAAAGAACTTGCGGGTCTGCGCCAACAGGTGCGCGATCAAAAACAAGTTGTTGGCTCTGCCGCAATTACGGTGACCGAAGGCCAAAACTCTGGCAAACGTGTTGCGACCCTAGAAAACGTCAGCAAAAGTTTTGATGGACGGCCTATCGTTGTCGATTTTTCTGTCAAAATTGCGCGCGGTGACCGCCTCGGGATTGTTGGGCCTAATGGGTCAGGCAAAACAACATTGCTTAAATTACTCATGGGTGAGCACGAAGCGGATAGCGGCAAGGTCGATTTGGGCGTGAACCTACAGCCGCTCATTGTTGACCAAAAGCGCGAGAGCCTAAACCCTGAATGGACACTCTCTGAGGCTATGACGGATAATGGCGGTGATAAGGTCAGCGTCGGCGATGCCTCCGTGCACGTCATTCGCTATATGAAGGACTTCCTATTTTTACCTGAGCAAGCGCGGACACCTATCCATGCGCTATCGGGCGGCGAACGCGGACGTCTGCAACTCGCGCGCGGACTGCGCCTACCGTCGAACTTGCTGATTTTGGATGAACCGACGAATGATTTGGACCTTGAAACATTAGACCTGCTCCAAGAACTCGTCGCCGATTACAAAGGCACCGTCGTGGTTGTCTCGCATGATCGGGATTTCCTTGACCGTACAGTGACCCGTACCATTGGCTTTGAGGGCGATGGCAAATGGCAAGTCTATGCAGGCGGCTATTCCGATATGGTTGACCAACGCGGACGCGGCGTACAGGCGCGTAAACTCGCGCAAAAAGAAGCTCAAAAGGCTGCCAAAGCGGCGGGCGGCGTGAGCGCTCCTGCGCCCAAAGGCAAATTATCTTACAAACATAAATTCCGTCTGGAGCAACTCCCCAAAGAGATGGAAGGTTTAGAGCTCAAGAAAACCGCTCTCGAGCAAAAAATGGCGGATGGTGATTTCTTCCAACGCGATCCAGACGGCTTCAACAAAGCCTTGGCAGACTTTCAGGTGATTCTAGGAAAGCTAGAAGCCTGCGAAGAAGAATGGTTAGAGCTGGAAGTTATGAAGGATGCAGCAGAATAATTGGTTTAACTATTTAGCTGCGGCCTTAATCTTTATATCAACGGTAACGGATGTGCTCACCCATTCATCCGTTGACCATGCGCCGCTACCAAGCTCCCATAGGGTTCTATCCAGCGTGACCATGCCGCTCATATCCGCAGTGCTGCTTTCAATGTCCAATGTGAAGGGCAGGGTGAGGGGTTGGCTCACGCCTTTCATAGATAAAGTCCCCGCCGCTGCGTAGGTATTCTCACCGGTCTTGGAAAAACTGGATGATTGAAAAACAGCCTCAGGGAACTTTTTGATAAAGAACCACTCTTTACCGGGCAGCGCCCCGTTGCGGTCTTTATCGCCTGCGTCCACAGAGGATATATCAATTCGCGCCGTGACAGAGGCGTCTTCAATATTGCTAGGGTCAAAATTAATCACTGCCGTGAACTTATTAAACTGCCCCGTAAATTCATTGCCTTCTTGCGCGGCCGTAAATTTCACATGGCTCTCGGCGTCAATGACAGTCCAATTAGAGGCCGATGTCTGCGCGTTAGTCACAGGCGCAGAGCTTGTGAGCTCAACCTTATTTGGAGCGCTATCTTGGGCTTGCGAACAGGCCGCGAAAGACAGAGTTGCCGTGAATAAAGGAAGAGCTAAAATTTTTATCATAGACATATAATAAGCAGAATGGGCCGTTTTAGCTATCCATTAAATATCACGTTTACATTATCGGGTGTGTTCGAAGAACATAAGAGGACTTTAGCTTAATACTTCACACTCACCAAATAAAGTCCGTCTGGCGGGGCCACGGGCCCGCATTCTTGGCGGTCTTTTGATTCTAGGACTTCGCGCATATCCGCTGTGTTCCATTTTCCCATGCCAACTTCGGCGAGCGTACCAATAAGCGAGCGGACTTGCTTATGCAAAAATGAGCGCGCGCGGAAATGACAATGAATTTCTGCCCCTGCGCGCAAAATTGTAATTTCATCGATGGTTTTTACAGGTGATTTTGCCTGGCATTTAATATCGCGGAAGGCCGAGAAATCATGCGTGCCGACAAGAACCTGCGCGGCGGCGTGCATGGCGTCTGCATCCATTTTGACGGGGATGCGCCAAAGCCGCCCTTTATCAAGAGAGAGTTTCATGCGGCGGTCAATTATACGGTATAGATAACTGCGCTCTGTGGCGTCAAAGCGGGCGTGCCACTCATCTTTCATAATCTCTGCGCTGAGGACCGTCACAGGGTCTTTGGACATGTGATAATTCATCGCGTCGCGTAATTTGTCGGGACGAATCTCATGAGGCAAATCCATATGGGCGACTTGGCCGAGGGCATGAACGCCGCTATCGGTGCGGCCCGAGCCGTAAACCAAAACGTCTTGGCCTTTATTGAGTTTTGCCGCGGCGGCTTCCATCACGCCTTGTACGGACGGGCCATGGTCTTGCCATTGCCAGCCCATATAAGGTCCGCCGTCATATTCTATGGTGAGCTTATAGCGCGGCATTAGCTAAGCTGCGTGCCTGTCGGGACAGCTGTGCCTCGCAAAAAATCTTCCGCGCTCATTTTGGGTTTACCTGCGGGTTGAACTTCTAAAAGCCGAATGGCGTCGAGCGCGCAGGCGATGAGCAGATTATCATCAAGCGCTGTACCAAGGGGCTGACCATGCGTGTCTTCGATTTCAGCGTATTCGCAGAGATGAACTTTGACCCGCTTACCATCGAGTTCACACCATGCGCCGGGGAAGGGCGCGAGGCCGCGTATATGGCAATCAAGTTTTTGCGCGGATTGGTTCCAATCAATACGGGCTTCAGTTTTATCAATTTTATGCGCGTATGTTGGCGTCCCGTCTTGAGGCGTTGGTTTCAACGCGCCGCGCTCGAGCCCGCCGAGGACACGCGGCCAAAGCCCTGCGCCAATGCGGGAGAGACTATCAAACAACGCGCCCGCTGTATCTATGGGTTTAATATCGACTGTTTCCGACAGCAGGATATCGCCTGTATCTAGACCTGTATCCATTTGCTGAATTTGAACGCCAGTTTGGGCGTCCCCTGCCATGATGGCCCGCTGTACGGGCGCCGCGCCGCGCCATCTTGGGAGGAGCGAGGCGTGCAGATTGAAACATCCGTGTTTAGGCGCGGCAAGCGCGCGCTTTGGCAATATCTGACCATAAGCCACAACACAGGCCACATCAGCGTCCAAAGCTTCGAGCGCGTCAATGGTTTTCGACCCGCGAAAGTTTTCTGGCGTCTCGACAGGAATACCCATGATGTCTGCGAATTGATGGACAGGAGATTTTGTCAGCTTTTTACCACGGCCAGCAGGGCGCGGAGGCTGGGTGTAAACCCGCACCACATTATATCCATTAGAAATAAGTTCCGCGAGGGAGGGCACTGCAAAGTCTGGCGTTCCCATGAAAACGATATTGAGAGACATTAACTCGCGTCTTTCAATTTCTCAGCTTTCACCACTTTCTTGACGGCGCGCTCGCGTTTGAGGCGCGAGAGATAATCAATAAAGACAACGCCTTTGAGGTGATCCATTTCGTGTTGGATACACACAGCATAAAGCCCTTCGCACCATTCGGTCACGCGCTCGCCATTATAATCAAGATAGGTTAGCTTCACACGTTCTGGGCGCTCAATGTCTTCATAAACTTCTGGGATAGACAGGCAGCCCTCATTATAAGGCTTTAGCTCTTCAACGTCTTCGAGAATTTCTGGATTTATAAAATACCGTGGCGCGGGCGCTTCGCCTTCGCGGGCCAAGTCCATAACAATCACATTTAAAGGCACGCCAACTTGAATGGCGGCAAGGCCAATGCCGGGCGCAGCGTACATCGTCGCGAGCATATCATCCATCAGAGCGCGGGTTTCATCCGTCACGGTCTCGACGGGTTTTGAAACTTCTTTGAGGATCGGATTGGGTACCGTGAGAATGGGTCTTATAGGCATTTGGCCTAAGTAAGAGCGTGGCCGCATTTGGTCAAGGGGTAGCTCTTTAACTTTGGGCGGGTCTTATGGTTTTGGGGCTGCTTTCGTTGCGTCTTCAGGAATATGTTTTTCCATTGTCTGCGCAAGGTCCATCATCGTATCGAGCATTCCGCCCATAGCCTCTTCATCTGAAAAGCTGCCGAGCATTGACGCAAAAGCCTTATTGAAATCAGGCATGCCGTCTGGCCCTTTTTTGAAAGCATCTGTATCTATTTTATCCGTAAAACCTTTGGCGCTCGTTTCCATTTTCTCTCGAAAACTCTCATCCTTCACCAAGCTCATCATATCACCCATAATAGCGTTCATATCGGGCATTTTTTCCAAAGCCGCATTTATTTCTGCTTGAGAGGGGAGTGCAGGCTTAGTGATGTGTTGTGTTTTCGGAGACTGCGCTTCAGAGCTTTGTGCTTCGGGTTCTGGGTGCGCAAATGCCGTAGAAGATAACGCCACCATGGCAATTGAGAGAACAAGTGTACGAAACATAGTCAGGCCTTTCGAGCGGTAACATTATGTCTCTATAGCAAACTCAAGATGAACAGAAACAGAACTGCGTAATCAACAGCTGAACAGGCAGGGAGAAGAATCAAAAAGGGATCCCAACTCTTCTCCTGCGCCCCACTGTGTAATGTACCTATATTCTCGTTACTAATTCTGTGACGTTCGTCACGGTTAAGCGTTTTCCTTTATTTATTGCTGAATTTTTTTACTGACAGCTTTCAGGGAAGGCCGTAATGGCCCCGCATGACAGGTTCATCTGATTTAATATGTGTGGCTGCGATAGCTGGGGCTTTTGGTATCAAAGGCGAGGTGAAACTAAAGTCTTTCACAGATATCCCCGAAAATTGCGTGAAGTATGGCCCATTATATAATGAGAGCGGAAAAATTGTCCTCACACTCAAAAGTCACCGCCTCATCACAAAAGCTATCGCTGTCATTGCAGAGGAAGTTAACACCAGAGAGGAGGCTGAAGCTCTTAAATCAACCAAACTTTATATTTCTCGGTCCTTACTTCCAGAACCTGAGGATGATGAGTTTTACCTCATGGATTTGATTGGGCTTGATGTGAAGTCAACGGACGGGAAACGTATGGGCAAGGTGACGGCGGTGCATAATTTTGGGGCAGGAGATATGCTCGAAATTAAGGCTAAAGATACAGCGAGCTTTTTTCACCCTTTTACAAAAATTGCAGTTCCGAAACTGGATTTAAGCGCAGGTAGGCTTATCATTAACATAATAGAGCCTGATGAGACTGAAAAACCGTCAAAATTGTAACGAAATTTGCACTTATTGCTGTCAAAATACTATGGTGTTTGATGTTTCCTCGCTCTAGCAAGACGTTAAATCCATAAAATAAATTATGAGGACAGAAGTCTATGTGCGGAATTATTGGAATTGTTGGGACGAGTACTGTCACAGAACGTCTAGTTGACGGGCTTAAAAGGCTCGAATATCGGGGCTATGATAGTTCTGGTGTTGCTGTTCTGGATGGCGGTAAATTAATCCGTCAACGCGCTGAAGGTAAAATCAAAGGACTCGTGGCGAAGCTTGCAACTGATCATGTTGATGGTCAAATTGGCATTGCACACACGCGCTGGGCAACGCATGGCGTGCCGAACGAGACTAATGCGCATCCTCATTTTTCAGGCCGTGTCGGGGTCGTTCATAACGGTATTATTGAAAATTTCCTCGATATTCGTAAAGAGTTAAGTCACCGCGATTTCCGCACTGAGACTGACACCGAAGTTGTGTCCCATTTAGTCGATGAGGCTCTCAGTCAAGGTCTTGCGCCTAAAGAGGCGTTCTCGCAAAGCCTTAAGAAGCTTAAAGGCGCTTATGCTTTTGGCGTAATAATAGATGACCACCCTGACCATATATATTGCGCGCGTGCAGGCTCTCCGTTAGCGCTGGGTATCGGCGAAGATGAAATGTATCTTGGGTCTGATGCTATGGCGTTGGCGCAGTTAACAACAAAGCTAATTTACCTAGAAGAAGGGGACTGGGCGATCTTGACGCCGACAAGTTATGAAATTTATGATGTTGATGACAATAAAGTAGAGCGCGATATTACGATTTTGACGGGCGGTCCTGCTATGGCAGAGAAAGGCAATTATCGTCATTTCATGCTCAAAGAGATGTATGAACAGCCAGAAACGATAGGCCGCACACTTAGTAATTATATTGACGAATACCGTCTTAGCGCAAATGTGCCTGCCGAGCTTGATTTCTCTGAATTTGACCGTGTTATCATTATTGCCTGCGGAACGGCTTGCTATGCGGGCATGGTTGCAAAATATTGGTTTGAACAAGTGGCTGGCCTTGCTGTCGATGTAGATATTGCGTCTGAGTTTCGTTACCGCAAACCTGTGATTTCGCCGAAGTCGCTTTTCATTGCGGTTTCACAGTCTGGGGAAACGGCAGACACGTTGGCCGCACTTCGTTACTGCAAAGAAGCGGGCGTTAAAACTGCCGCGCTTGTCAATGTTATGACATCAACTATGGCGCGCGAAGCTGATATTGCATTGCCGATTAATGCGGGTCCTGAAATTGGCGTGGCATCTACAAAAGCGTTCACATCACAGCTCACAGCGCTTGCATCTCTGGCATTGGCCGCAGGCACAGCGCGTGGCATGATTTCCGAAGATGACCAGAAACGCATGGCAACGGCGCTGATTAAAACCCCGCGTCATGTTAAACAGGCCTTACGTCTTGATAAAGACATCGAAGCCATGGCTTTTGAGTTCTCTAAATCAAAAAGCGCGTTCTACCTCGGGCGGGGTAGCCAAGTGCCGATTGCTTTTGAAGGGGCGCTTAAACTTAAAGAAATTTCTTATATTCACGCCGAAGGTTACGCGGCTGGGGAACTTAAACATGGGCCAATTGCGCTGATTGAGGACGGAACACCTGTTATTGTTCTGGCACCCTATGACAGACTTTTTGAGAAGACGATTTCCAACCTTCAAGAGGTGGCCTCGCGCGGCGCTCATATTATCTTGATTACAGATAAAGAAGGTGCGTCTCATGCGGAGTCGATGGCAGATAATATGATTGTCTTGCCTACATCGGATAGTTTTGTTGCGCCGATTATTACTACGGTCGCTGTGCAGTTATTAGCTTATCATACAGCCGTCCATTTGGGCACTGATGTCGATCAACCGCGTAATTTAGCGAAATCGGTAACGGTTGAATAATCTATTTCTGTTAAACAGCTCTTATGAAAAAACTTAGAAAAGCCGTTTTACCTGTCGCTGGTTTTGGAACGCGGGTTCTGCCCGCAACTAAGACTATTCCTAAAGAAATGCTGCCTGTTGTTGACAGGCCTGCTCTTCAATATGTTGTTGATGAAGCCCGCGAAGCGGGTATCGAACATTTTGTCTTTGTCACGGGCCGTAATAAAGGTGCGATAGAAGATTACTTCGACCGCGCTTATGAACTTGAGTACAGCCTGCAGCAAAAGGGTAAAACTGCTATTTATGACGCCCTAGACGCGGATACACCCGAAGCCGGGACAATGAGCTTTGTGCGTCAGCAATCAGCTAAAGGATTAGGACACGCCATTTGGTGCGCCCGTGACGTTATCGGGGATGACCCGTTTGCAATTCTACTGCCTGATGTTTTGGTGAAAGCAGAAAAGTCATGTCTTGGGCAAATGGTAGAGGCTTATAACAGTGTTGGCGGTAATATTATTGCTGTGGATGCTGTGCCTGAGGACCGGGTGAGTAATTACGGCGTTATCGCGCCTAAATCCCGCGATGGCCGTCTTATCGAAATGTCTGGCATGGTTGAAAAGCCGCCAGTCGATAAAGCGCCAAGTAATCTTAAAATCACGGGGCGTTATATATTGCAGCCAGAAATTATGGATATTCTTAAGACGCAAGCTGCTGGTGCTGGCGGTGAAATCCAACTGACCGATGCGATGGCGACACTGATGAAAAGTCAAGCCTTTCATGCGTTTGAATATGAAGGCCAAGACTATGATTGCGGCTCTAAGCTGGGTTATTTTGAAGCCGTTCTTGCATTTGCCAAAGATCATCCTGAAATTGGGATTGAGGCTAATGCTATGATAAAGAAGTTTGCTCAATAAGGACTATTGGTTCGCTATGGAATAATGTCAATTTTTATAGATTGAATGTCCATGGTTTTCTGTCCCCCTTTGTCACCTGGCAATATACCAAAATAGTCAGCCTCTAGGGTGTTGACCGGTGCCTTGGGCGTGAATTTCATCACGTAGTTTTTCCATTCGGGTGTGAGTGTTTTTTTCTTCCATCCCGAATCTCCGACATCTGCGGTAAAATAGGCAATATAAAAATCGCTCAAGGGGGTATCCTGACCTTGGCGTGCGCTAACTGTAATGCGTAGATTGCGTTGTGCAAAAACAGTTTCTAATTGAGGTCCAAGCGGCGCAAATATACCAATTGTTGATGTTGGGTCATCGAAGGCTATGTCGGATTTTAAAACTACATAGGCCTGGCTCTGCTGTGACTGAGCAACGAAGTCATAGGACGTTCCAGGTGAGGCAATCAGCTTCGAGAGATTTTTTTTATCAATAATATACCCGTTTTCAAGAATACTTTGGGGCGTCAGTATTTCACGATTTCCCTTAGATAGAGCATACCAAATCATAGTGGCCATCAACGCTATGATTAGTGGATAAAAATACCGATCCTTCAACATAGACTGTGCATAGTCGAGATGAGCTCTACTGTGAAGATAAGTTTACGTAAGGTCTGAGAAGTTTTATAATTAAGACGCTTTTTAAAGGAGAGCCTAATGAAGCGCATAATTTTTCCCTTAGTTTTTTTATCTCTAAGCCTTGGCGCTACGGCGCACCCTGAAAAGACTGATGAGGGTACAGACACATCAAAAGCCGAACGCATCTGGCCGAATTTTGGAAAAAAAACTGAAAAGACATCAGAAACGAGAAAGACTGATGATGCAATAGATACTGATGAATTTATGGATACTGATGAGTTTGGCGAACGGTTAGAAAAACGTTTTGATGATCATGCTAAGGCGATGGATAAAAAACTGGAGACAGCTAAGTCAAAGAATAGGTTCTTAAAAGAAGACCGTAATGTTGAAACCTTAGAAGATATACGTGATGCAGCTGTTGCGCTAGAGGATCTCTTATCAGACTCGGGCGTAATTTCTGGTTTTGCGAATATGATGTTGGATTTCGCCGATGATTTTGATGTTGAAAGTTCGGATGACGGCGTATCTTTAAATTTTGAGGGTAAGCGCCTTGGGCGCATCAAGGTTGATAAGGATAGAGATGAGAGCTTCGATATTGAAGGCTTTGGCCGTAATTTGACAATTGATAAAAAGATCATCCAAAAGAACGGGAAAACAAAAACGCGCATTGTTATCGAAATTGACGGTGACGAAGATTTTGATATCGACCTAAAGCCGAAGCGCTAGAAGCCCAATTGAGAGACTTAAATTAAAAAAAGCATCGCGCGGTCATCTGCGCGCTCTGTTAAAGCGGCTTCGAGTGTCTGCGTTAGTTCACCCGTAAAACGGTCAGAGGCGGCTTGGCTCCAAGCTTCGGATACCGCAGTTATGAGGTCTGGACGTTGTTTTTCTGCGGCCTTACGTATACGGCCATCTGTCATAATTTGACGCGCGAGAACAGGGACATTGGCTGTCTTGAAACGCCCTTGTAGCGATTTACGGCCAAATATGAATATCCCTCCCGCTGTGGCGCCCCCGACCACAAGGCCAATGGGGTTTAGAAAGAGCGGGGCGAATAAATTGGCTTTGGCTAAAAGTGCAGAAATAATCACCGCCGTGAGTGTTGTGCCCATAAAGGCGGCATCAGATTCTAACGTGTCGACTTTTGGCGCAGCAATAGCAAGGTCTTCTAAGTGGCGGCTAACATGTTGATTATCATCCAGTGAAAGCACCATAGCAGGAAGGCCGTGATCACGGCACAGTGGGTCAGTTTCTTTTTCGATATCACGCTGTAGCTCGGCAAACCATTCATCGATGACGGGTTTAAGCACGGCTGTGGCTATGTCACCTTGTAGCCAGTCTTTAACGCGCTCTGATAAAGCCAGCTCAACGTCATCAAGGCTTTTTATTTTTCCAGACCGCCAGTCTTGGAACACAGGTATGGTGCAGCCATCCGTCATTGCGTCGACCAATGCAGGGGCTAGTTTATTGCCAAGTGTCTGTGAGGCTTTTTGAGCTTTGGCATAAACTGCGCCGTCTTTAGCTAATAATGTGGCGACAGATTTTTGAAAACTTGCATGTAGAAATTCAAAGCGGCCAAGCCATGCGAGGCCGCGAGCAATTGAATATTCTGGTTCTGATCCGCGGACAACTTTGGCACCCGGAAAGATTTTTTCTGTTGCAGGTAAAACCAAAGGCAGACGTGAGGCTCCGCCAGTTAACAATATCGTATCAGGCGCGCGGCCCCCGAGCATATCAACCGTATCTCTTAAGGCGGCGTCAAAAGCCATTTTCCAACTTTGTCCCCCTAGAGCGGATAACGGGGCATTTAGGATTTTTTCTGCATCTTTTTTATCAATCCGAATTTCGAATAAAATTCCGCCGTTAACGGGTAGGCGTTTGATCATTTCAACGGGTTTGTCCTCACCCGTAAAATAAGCCTCTTTGGCTTGGCGGCACCAATATTCCATAATGGGTCTATAATGCGGATATTTTTTAAGAAGTTTTTCAATATCCTTACGTGATTTTTGCCGTGTAAGATTGAGATTGAAAATATGTGTATCTAAGAGGCCAGAGCCTAAAACATTATGCCCAACATCTTCAGCGTCTAGGTCACGGCTATAGGTGAAATCAGTCGTAGATGAACCAATATCGACAATAAGGACAGAGGCTTTAGCGTCATCAATCGAGAGATAACCTTGCTCTAAGGCTGTCATTAAGGCCGCGCGGCTCTCAGGCACGATGCGAACTGTTTTAAGGCCCGCGCTTTCAAAGAGGGCTTGGTAGCTTGCTTTGGTGTTGTCCTCCCATCCCGAGGGACATCCAATAATAAAGCGGCTGTCTTTTGCGCCGCGAATAATGCCGTCTTTGGCGAGGCCATCTATAAGTGTTTGTGTGAAAAGCCGTGTCGGAATTTCGACGTCAGGGCCGCTCATTTTTCGGTCTTTGAATTTAACCCAAACCTGCGGCGCGCCTGCCATGAATGATAAGTTCACGGCGTCGGCACCTATTTTTATGCCATCTTTTGTTTTGGCAACAGCGGTAACAAAGCTGCGTTCACCGCGATATTCTAATATCTCAGGTTCGCGCGTTGTTGCGCCAAAGGCGCGCCCAAGCGCGCTTTCGCCGTGACCAAGGTCGAAGCCGACAAATTCATTTGCGGTTACATTACTCATTCTGCTTGCCACACCGTTCCGCGCCGCAAAATTTGATCCCCAGCCTTTAAAGCGGGTGCGGCCATTTTTGTTTTCGTCTCGCCAATGGCCGGTAGGATATCAAAAAGATTTTTGGTTTTAGGTGTGTAAGAGATAAGCTCAACACCTTCGCCTGAAAGGACAGATGTGAGTTCCTGCTTTATGAGGGTAAGCGCAAAATCACCATCATTTGCGCCTTCAGCTTCAAGCAGGTTTTGCACAAGACTCATTAAGCGTGAGTTTTCCCGCCAATGTGTTTGGCGTCCGGGTTCGGCGAGGCGGATTAAAATATGGTCCGCTGTTTTTAAGGCGTCGACAAGCTGCGTAATAAATCCATTGGCGTCTGTGCGTATATGTGCGGCAGCCTCTAGGCGTCTGCCTGATTTATCTTCAAGCGCGGGCGGGCGTTTTATAAAGGGGATTTTGTGCAAAAGATGTCCCCAGTCTTTGGGGTCAAAAAACCGCAAGCCTGCAAGTACAGCAGCGCCTAAAATAGTCAGGCCAGAACCTTGCACAAAACCGGCTACGGCAAAGACGCCTGCGGCGCCGTAAAAGAGACTTCGCCCCGCCCATTTTCGCGCGGGGCGCGGGGCGGTTTCGGACCAGACGATATCTGCGTGACTGGCGCGGTCTAAAATACCAGCGCCCGCTTTGACCATTTCAATCAACCATAATCCTGTTTTTTGAAGTTTTGGGTCTTGTGTGCTCGCGGAAAAAGCGGCGCCTGTTCTGTCAAGGGCACGGCGGGCTTCGCCGACAATTTGGGCTGCGGATAACTCATCGGTTAAAGCAAGCTGTAAACTATGACGCTCAGGTTCAAAGGCGATTGCCAAGGAAGGTACGTTTGCCGGGAGGTTATCGCTCATAGAATTTATGTCGTGTTCGGAGGGCGAAGAGTCAAGTGCGTTACTGTGCTAATCTTTTAGGTTTGCTGTTTCACAAATGAATAAGCCGAAGCGTTTCCGCTCCGGCTTTGTTTTCACTTAAGACAAAGTCTTATGCTGGTTTCAGCGAGCTTTCGGTAACTGGCAATGACATTAAAAATTAATAATTATATGAAAAGCATTCAGTCTCTATTCAGCCGCAGTAGGCTTAATATAATAAGAGTAAATCTATGACTGGGAGAAATAGGTGCCATTAAAGATTTCAAACGAGTCTACGATGCCTCTTAGAGCATTACCTGCAACTCGGAAATCTTCTGCCCCGTTTAAAGCTGTCTACGCACTCATTGACCTTATCACGGCTCTGCCAGACAGAGATGACCCACCAGCCTCTGACCATGATTTTTGTATTGTTAAATCGCTCGCGGAAGAAAATGGTTTTCGTGTTCTACGGACACCCGAGGAATATGCTATATTTGCGGCAATGAAGGATTTGAAAGTGGGCCCGCGTACAGCGCATTATGGATGGCGTCTTTATAGGCGTTATAGAACAACAGGCACCTTCGATGCGGCCGCAATTAACTACTAAAGCTCTCGCTTAGTTAAATTATCTAACGTCATACCAAGAGTATGACATATATTTCTTTATCACCTATCAGAATATGAGTGTAATTTAGACCACTCAGTGTTATGGATGACCCTCATTACAATAGAAAAATAGTTGGCAGATGAAAACACATTTGACGCGGCGAGGAATTTTAGGAGCACTAACAGCGTCCACGGCGGTTGCTTGCAGCCCTAAAACACCTGAAAGTTTTTCTGCGAATACGCAGCGCGTAGTTGGTTTGTTCTCGCACGGCATTGCGTCGGGCGACCCTTTATCTAGTGCCGTGATTTTGTGGACTCGGTTGACCCCTGATAACGCAACGAACGGTCCCATTGATGTGGTTTGGGAAATGGATAAAGATAATGCGTTCGGTTCATTGGCGGCTTCAGGCACATTTTCAACCGATGCTTCGCGTGATTGGACGGTTAAAGTCGACGCAACTAATTTAGAGCCCGGCGCGGTTTACTTTTACAGGTTCCGAGTCGGAGAGACCGTATCGCCTATTGGACAAACGAAAACGCTTTCTGATGGGGCTTTGGATCAAGCCCGCTTTGCCTTTGTTTCTTGCGCGAATTGGCAGCATGGGTTTTTTAATGCCTATGACCATATTGCGAAACAAGATTATTTTGATGCGGTCATTCATTTGGGTGATTATTATTATGAATATGCCTCGGATAGATATTTAAATGAAGCTGCCAAAGATACGGGACGACTGCATGAGCCGCGTCATGAAATTGTAAGCCTCGAAGATTACCGTCTGCGCCACGCGCAATATAGAACGGATAATGGCTTGCAAGGTGTTACCGCTAAAATGCCCATGATTGCGATTTGGGATGACCATGAAACCAGTAATGATAGCTGGAAAGGCGGCGCTGAAAACCACGAAGCCGAAGAAGGGTTATGGGACGCGCGTAAGCAAGCGGCCTTGCGAGCCTATTATGAATGGATGCCTATTCGCGAACCGCGGGCAGGTAAGGTGCGCAGTGATATTTTTCGATCTTATGATTGGGGTGATTTACTCACCCTCGTCACGGTTGAGACACGGCTCACAGCACGCGCTGAGCCTATTGTTATTGAAGATCATTATGACGACATCACTGCCATAGGTCATGCGGATGATTTTAAAACCAATATTCTGAATGATCCGTCTCGTGAAATGCTCGGCGCAATTCAGAGCAATTTTATTATCGATACGCTTAAAGCCTCAAAAACAAAAGAAATACCTTGGCGCGTCTTAGCAAACCAAGTGATTATGGGACGGCTTTTAACCACGGATATGTCGCCTTATATAGATGAAGCAACGCTTGAATCTGTCGAGAAAGATAATCCAGATATTCGAAAGAGTTTGGCACTATCAAAATATAATATGCCTATTTACCCAGACAGTTGGGATGGCTACCCCGTCGCGCGTGAAAAATTTTATCAGCGCTTGATTAAGGAAGGTTTGAATGACCTTCTTGTTCTGACCGGTGATGCCCATGAGTTTTGGGTTAATGATTTAACGTCTGAGGCTGGCGATAAAGTTGGATTGGAATTGGTCACATCGTCAATTTCATCTAAAACTTTGACAGCTTATATGGGGGATGCAACTGCCGATTATAGTTTGCTTTTGACCCAATCTAATGCCGATGCTTTATATTATAATGCCTTGCATAATGGTTATATAGACCTGACGTTGGGGCGCACTAAGGGTCATGTTAAAATGGTCGGAATTAATACGGTTATAGAGACGGATTACGAAGCTTTTACAGCGGCTGAATTTACGCTACGCCGAACGGGTGAAACCATTAAGGCGACAAACCCCAAAGGCCTAAATGTGAAACAGCGGATTTTATTTAGCGGGCTTGGATAACGCTTTTTCAGCCAGTTTAGGCAGCCCTTGCATGCCAGCCTGTTCTGGGTTTTGCATGACAAAGTCTTGCTTTATGTCTTTTGAGCCTTTGCGCGAGCCGTCATGGCTCCATCCAGGGTGAGCAAAGAGATATCCTAAGCGGTGGTTTAATTTTAACCCAGGACGGGCCACATCCTTTAAAATATTGCCAAGTTCTTTAAAGGCCACAATAGCGGGGTTATGCGTTCCAATCGGCGTGATAATTCCGTAAATGACAGGATCATCGTCGCGCTCTTCCACGAATGTTCCAAACATGCGGTCCCAGATAATAAGAATACCGCCGTAATTACTGTCTAAGTATCTTGGGTTTGTACCGTGGTGAACACGGTGATGACTTGGTGTGTTGAAGATAAATTCAAACCAAGGCGGAAGTTTTTTAACTGCCTGCGTATGAATCCAAAATTGATAAACCAAATTTACTGCCCCAATAAAACCAACAAGCAAAGGATGAAATCCAAGGAGAACTAAAGGTGAAGAGAGGAGTACAAATCCCGTAATGTGATTGTTCCAAGGTTGGCGAAAAGCGGTGGAGAGATTATATTCTTCCGAGCTATGGTGCACATTATGGGCCGACCAAAACCACCGTATTTTATGTGCGGCCATATGCTTATACCAATAGACAAAATCTTGTAGCACTAGACAGGCAAGCATCGCACCGATTCCAAAACCCCAATCAAAAACACGAAACGCCCAAAACTCCATCAAGAGGGCGAGACTGATAGCGCCCATAAGAACATCTGAAAGTAATTGTCCCGTCCCCATCATCAATGAGGTGACAGCATCTTTGGTCTCATAAGTCCCTGAGAGTTTTTTGCGCGAAACCAGTCCCCATTCAATTGCCATCAAAACAACGAAAGCAGGGGCCGCTACAGCTAAAACCATAGGGAAGTCGGGTACATCATATTTCATCTATTTAAATTGACTTCACTTCCTATATTAAGTCAATGGAACATTGGGTATCAAAGTGCCATAAGCTCATTTTGGTTTATTATAAGAGAGACATATGCGCATTGTGATGGTCGGAACAGGATACGTTGGATTAGTATCCGGGACTTGCTTCGCTGATTTTGGTCATGAAGTTATTTGCGTCGATAAAGATCCGAAGAAAATCGAAACTTTAAATGCGGGAGGTATTCCCATTTATGAACCGGGTCTTGCGGACCTTGTTGCTAAAAATATATCTGCAGGCCGATTGTCCTTTACCACTGAATTGGCTAGTGCCATGCGCGGCGCGGAAGCTGTGTTTATCGCTGTGGGCACACCCTCGCGCCGTGGTGATGGCTATGCTGATTTATCTTATGTTTATGCGGCGAGCGAAGAGATTGCGCAGCATATAGACGGATTTACTGTTATTGTTACGAAATCAACCGTGCCTGTTGGGACAGGGGATGAAGTTGAAAACATCATAGCGAAACATTGCAAGTCAGAAGACTTCGCTGTCGTTTCTAATCCTGAATTCCTAAGAGAAGGGGCTGCGATTAACGACTTTAAACACCCTGACCGCGTTGTTGTGGGAACAAATAACCCGAAAGCAGAAGCGGTCATGAAGGCTGTGTACCGTCCACTTTATTTGAACGAAACGCCGATTGTTTTTACAAGCCGGCGTACATCTGAGCTTATAAAATACGCTGCTAATTCTTTCTTGGCGACGAAGATAACTTTTATCAATGAGATGTCGGATCTGTGTGAGGCTGTTGGGGCGAATGTCCAAGAAGTTGCGAAAGGCATTGGGCTTGATAAACGCATTGGCGGAAAATTTTTAAACGCAGGCCCAGGCTATGGCGGTTCCTGTTTTCCGAAAGATACACTAGCGCTAACGCGAACAGCCAATGAGGCGAATGTGCCGCTGAGTATTGTGAACGCCGTTGTTAATGCCAATGAAACCCGTAAACAAACGATGACTGATAAAGTCCTTCAGGCGGTTAGTGAAAATAGGGACGGGAATTTATCCGGTAAAAAAATTGCAATATTGGGACTGGCTTTTAAGCCCAATACCGATGACATGCGTGACGCGCCAAGCTTAAGCATTATTCCTAAGCTTCAGGAAAAAGGTGCCGCTATAACGGCGTATGACCCTGCGGCAATGGAGGAGGCAAAGGGTATGCTTGATGGCGTCACTTTTGCCAAAGGTCCTTATGACGCTATTGAAGACGCGGATGCGGTGGTCATCATCACAGAATGGGATGAGTTTAGAGCTTTGAACATGGACCGAGTCAAAGCCTGCATGGCGGCGCCCGTTTTAATTGATTTACGTAACATCTATCAACCTGCGCAAATGGAAGATTTAGGGTTTAGCTACACGAGTGTTGGGCGATCTTAGACATAAGTTAAGATTAGGCATAAAAAAACCCGCTGGCTAAGCGGGTTGCTTATGGCGGGGAAGGCCGCCCTTCTATTGAGAGCGGTTTAAGCGCTCATTTTTTCTTTGGCTGGGTCGCGAAGTACATAACCCCGTCCCCAAACAGTTTCGATATAGTGATCGCCCTGTGTGGCAGATGCCAGCTTCTTACGAAGCTTACAGATGAATACATCAATAATTTTAAGCTCAGGCTCGTCCATGCCGCCATAGAGGTGGTTAAGGAACATCTCTTTTGTGAGGGTCGTGCCCTTACGGAGAGATAGAAGTTCAAGCATTTGATATTCTTTGCCAGTTAGGTGAACGCGGTGATCGCCAACTTCGACTGTTTTCGCATCTAGGTTCACTTTAATGTCGCCTGTTGTGATAACAGACTGGCTGTGACCTTTCGACCGGCGCACAACGGCGTGAATACGAGCAACAAGTTCATCTTTATGGAATGGCTTTGTCATAAAGTCATCAGCGCCAGTTCCAAGGCCACGGACTTTCGTGTCTATGTCGCTTGTTCCTGATAGAATAAAGATGGGTGTATTGATTTTCGACATGCGCAATGTCTTAAGGACTTCAAAACCAGGCATATCTGGAAGATTTAAGTCTAACAATATGATATCATAATCATAAAGTTTGCCTAAATCGACACCTTCTTCGCCTAAATCCGTCGTATAGACGTTAAAACCTTCAGATTTGAGCATCAATTCGATGCCCTGTGCTGTTGCAGCATCATCTTCAATTAGAAGAACCCGCATAATATTCCCTCCCAGGCGAATCAAATCTCGTAGCCAACGAGATATAGTTAATAGAATTCAACTGATATGTGAATCCCGTAAATCAAATGTTAACGCCAGGAACCAAATCGTTATGAAATAGAGGAAAAGGTCAGTTAACGCCTAAAAACCCACTAAATGTGGGACTTTAGACAAAAGGTTATCAGATTTTAACCGTGTATCTTCACCGACGCGTAAACTTATTCTGCTAAATATATCTCTAATAAGAGCTAAAAGCTCACGAATATTAGGGTTAGGTGAGGTAAATGACACATTCAATGGATAAAAGTGTTCAAAAAACACGTTTCGCGATTGCTGACCTTCAAAAGCGGATTGCCGTATTAGAAGCAACGCGTGAGGACTTGGAACGTCAAATTCGTAAATTAAATGACAGTGTTCCTGAAGAAGACGTTCAAGGAAACGAGCAACGTGAGGGATACGTTGCTTACGGCTCATATGCTAAATCAGTTATTGCACGTAAAGAAAATTTACGTGACTCACTTGAAGATATAACAGCGCAGACATCAGACCTATCTGTTGATTTACGTATTGCTCTAGATGCGCTTGATAGTTTTGAACGCGTTAGAGCACGTCAAATGGCGGCTAAGGCCGAAAAAGCCCTTCGTAAAGTGAGCTAAACTATTTCAATTTATTATTGAGCGGATGCGTCTTCGCTTTCGACCCAGCTATAAATGTCATCAAAACCGAGATCGAGCGCGGCTTCTTGCCAAACCTTGATTTCGGTTTCGTTATTTTGAATGGGTTCGAAAAATGTGTATCCGACTAAAGAGACCGCCAAAAGTGAGGCCGCCATTGGCGCAAAGCGTTTCATGAAGGGCCTTGCTGTACGGGGTTTAAATTCAAGGACTGTATTATCTGCGCTCGCTGCGAGAATACGAGATGCCAAATTAGAATTTGGCGCAGGTGCGACATGACTATCTAGCATCTTATTTAGAGTTTTATCGTCCATTTTAAGTTTCCACCCTGTCATTTTCTAATATTACTTTTAAGGCTTTACGGCCGCGCACCAGTAAGCTTTCATATGCGCCTTCGCTGATATCCATAGCCGCCGCACCCTCACGTTGGTTTAACTCTTGATAGTAAGACAAAGTCACAGCCATGCGCTGCCTATCAGATAATTTTTGTAACGCTGTCTTCATGCGATCGCTTTGGTTCTGCCGAGAGAGGGCTTCGAAAGGCGTATCTGCTAGGTCTACGACCTCTGGGACAGTATCTGTATATATTGGTTTCTTTTTTCTAAGGTGGTCCAAACAGGCATTTGTTGCCACGCGACGCATCCATGTAATAAGTTTTGCCTGCCCGGGTTCCCATTTAGATATGCCCTGCCATGTCTTTAAAAAAACGCTCTGGCTGATATCTTCAGCGCTCATTTGGTCACCCACCATATAATAGGCTAAATTATAAATCGTTGTCAGGTGCCGTTCCATTAACTGGCCCAGCGCATTATTATCTCCAGCCTTGAGGCTGGAGATTAAGTCGGCATCGGGATCTAAATGTTCCTTGGCCGTGTTATCGACAACTTTTCTAAGCAAGTTAGTGCTTGCGCTTACCCTTGCGGCCCCGGCGTTTTTTGCCTTCGCCCTTGGTCAATACACCGTCTCCATTCGCGTCCATACGAATAAAGAGTGCATTTGACGCCGCATTATATTCTGCGCGTGAAATAAGGCCATCGCCATTGGTGTCTTTTTGGGGTCCGCGGGCCCCGCGTTTTCCAGACTTGCCTTTACGCTCACCTGCTTCAGCAGACCCACCATTGGCTTGTCTCTCAGCCTTTCTAGCTTCATGCTTAGCTTTACGTTCCGCTTTCATGGCTTCGCGCTCAGAGTCTTCGACCGTTCCGTTTTGATTTGTATCAAGGCGTTCTAAGCGGCGAGCTTGCATCTGCGCGTCTTTTGCGCTTCTTGCAGCTTCGATTTCTGCCTGTGTAAGAGACCCATCACCATTTAAGTCCTGATGCGCAAATTTCATGGCTTCGCGCTCAGCACGTTTTAATTTTTTTAAAGCCTGCATTTCATCTTTGCTAAGGTTTCCATCAAAGTCGGTGTCGGCTTGTGAAAACTTGGCATCTGCTGCTGCTTGGAATTCTGTTTGTGTGATTTGCCCATCACCATTTGTGTCGGCTTTGGGGCCAGCTAGAGCAAGGCCAGATAAAGCGAAAGCGCTAACGGCGAAAACAACGCCAGCTTTTTTTAAGTTAGACATAATTGATCTCCTTTTAATGTCGTTCATAGCTACTAACGGGGCATCTCGGCTTTTCCTGCGGTTAAACATGTTTTTTTACCATGTTGTGATTTTCAAAGCGGCCTTAAGCCCAAACTTCAATATGGTTTTGTCGGGCAACCCTATGTTTAGCTGTTAAGGTTAGGAGAGGGGTGAGGCCAGTCTTTTGCAAATAGTCTTGGGCAAGTTTTTGATCAGCGCTGTTTAGACTTGCGAAATAGTCTGTGACGCGTTGCAGCATGTAAAACCGGATAGGCCTAACGGCGCAGCTTATGTCTGTATCCCCATGGAGGAAGGTTCCGAAACCAAGAACGGCCATTTTGGGATTTATCGTGGCTGGCTTACCAGATCCTGTTGGGATTAAGCTATTCATGACGTCTATATTCATCTGTAATTCAGGGAGAAAATAGTCTGCTATATATTTAAATATTGGCGCTAACGTATCGGGTAAGTCTTCTGAAGCTTTATAATACGGCATATCAGAGTAATCTGAGTGTGGCGCATTCATACGCTCTGTCCAGCGGAACAGGCTTGGCGCGATATTTTTCATCAGGCTTGCAGGCACAGGGTCTCGTCCGAGATGAGCATAAAGTGAGCACATCATGCCGTAATCCCCAATCGTTGGCGCCTTCCCAAATAGATAAGGCGTTCTGACAAAATGGGCATCTAGTATAGAGAGTAAATTTTTAAAGCTTTTTTCGATTTCTGGAATAGTCTCGTCAGAGACACCTAAGGCAGGAAGAAAACCGTTAAACACTCCCATAGTCTTTTTAGTCTGCGCGGTCTCGGCTTCACTTGCGTCTGGACCTTGCCAGCCGCCAAACCCATGCAAAATAAACTTATCTGTCCGGTCAGGGAAGTTCCAACGGTAATGCATAGCAGGCCGCAATAGTCCTTCATCCCCGAAGAGTTCAAAAATTAGGGCTAAGAGTTTTGTAAGAGAATCTGAAGGGTAAGCACTTTGGGCGGCTAGTCCTTGATCTTCTAAATAATCAATTATGTCCGTTGTATCTTGAACAAGTGTCCCGTCACTTGTCTCTATAACGGGAATAATATGCCTCCCGAGTTGAGGTTTGACTACGGTTTGAAAATGCGCATTGATTGGGGCAGTTTCTTCAAAAGCAATGCCTTGCTTAATAAGATAACTGCGCACCTTGCCTGTAAACATAGATATCTTGACGCCATAAAGCGTAAATACGTTGGTCATGTCTTTGCCTCATTATATATGGGCATTGTATATAGAAATAAACGTAAGTTGAGGCTTAATTAACGCTTAAGTGCGTCTTCAACCGCTTCGATTTGAGCATTAAATCCGCCGTCATCAAGACGAAGCGCATCAATACGCTTAACTGCATGCATAACCGTTGTGTGATCTCGTCCGCCAAAGCGCCGCCCGATGTCAGGTAGTGAGCGTTTTGTCATTTTTTTGGATAGATACATCGCGACTTGGCGCGGCCTTGCAATCGCTCTTGCGCGGCGTTTGGAGGTCATATCAGTCAGCGTGACACGGAATTCTTCACAAACTGCGCGCTGGATACGGTCAACGGTAAGACGTTGTCCCGCTGTATAGCGCGAGTCAGAGAGTGTCTCTTGAACGGTTTCTAGGGATATCGGTGTTCCAAGGAATTCACTTTGCGCCACGATTTGGTTGAAAGCCCCTTCGAGGTCACGCGGTGTTGCGTTCATACGCGCGGCCAAATGGTCCCGTGCATTTTGCGGAATAGCGAGGGTCGCATTACCACTCGCGCGCCGGCGTGCGATAAGACGGTCTAGAATTCTAAGGCGTAATTCGTAATCTGCGGCGCCAATTTTACACACAAGGCCGGAACAGAGGTAAGATTTGAGACGTTCTGACGCTTTTTCAATTTTGTCAGGGTGTCGATCGGCAGCTACTAATATCTGTTTGCCTTGATCGACGAGAGAAACAAGCGTGTGAAGTAGCTCTTCTTGTGAACCTGGCTTGTCCGCAATAAAATGCGCGTCATCAATGATAAGAAGATCAACATCACGCAGGGATGATTTAAAAGCATCAATCGCGCCGCGGCCATTGCCGCGCACAGAGCTGACAAACGCACTGACGAATTCTTCTGAACTTATTAGTTTTACGCGGTGAGTTGGATCTGTTTGCTTAACAGCCTGTTCAATTGCGTAGAGAAGATGGGTTTTACCCATGCCATTACTGCCGTGAAGAACAATGGGATTATACTGCGCCGCGCGGCAGCTCGCGATTTGACGGGCGACGGCAAAAGCAAGTTCATTAGAGGCGCCGACAACGAAATTATCAAAGGTAAAACGGTCACGCGGGCTTTCTCCGCTCTTTAAACCTTTATGGTTGTTATTTTCGGCTACAGTTTCAGTTAAATTAGGAGAAGACTGGCTGGAACTTGAGAGAGCTTGTTTGTTTACTTTTTTTACCGCTAGCTTAGGCGGAGTTACCGGCGTGCCAGCTGCAGCTGAAAACATAACATCACGCGGCGGTGCGACCATGTCGTGTTTTTTCCAAAGGCGGCGAACAGTCTCTGCATATTGTGTTTCAATTTTGGAGGCGATGAACCGCGTGGGCGCGCTGAGTGTAACGATGCGGTCTGTTGCAGAAGAGACTCTGAGCCGGCCTGTCCATGAGCGATGGATATTTGCACCTAATGCATAAGCAAGATCATTTCTAACCTTTGCCCATGTATTGTGCGCGCTTTGTAAGGGAGGCTCGCCTGTATACAGGTCGGGCGCCGCTTGGCTGGTTTCAGAGATAATATTTTCAGCCGTAGTCACCAGACGTCACTCCAAACGATTCCAGAGGACTTAAAGGTAAGCCCTTGAAACAAAACAATAATTTATGGATACTACCTAATTGAGAATATCAAATAGGCAGGTTTCCCCTGTATAAAGCTGTGTGTTTATAGCCCCTCACAACTTTATCTTACACCCTCTATAAACCGACTCTTTTCGCTCACGTCAACAGAGAAGAATCGTAAAATAGACACCCTTTTCAGTTGACAGAAAAAAAGTGAGGAATCGCAAAGAACTAGCCCCTAAAATAAATTTAGATTCTATTAACATCTTTTTTCATACCTGTGGAAAACCCACTGTTACTGCACTTTTTTACTTGTCTGAAGACAGTATTTTGGAAAATCTAATTTTAGACATAAAAAAACCGAAGCTTTCACTCCGGTTTGATAGTCAAAAATTTAAGCCTTTAAGGCAAATTTTAGTTATGCAATCGCTTTAACGCGCTTGTTTAAGCGAGAGATTTTACGCGATGCTGTATTCTTGTGATATACACCTTTTGTCACGGCCCGCATCATAGCAGGTTCGGCCGCTTTAAGTGCTTCAGTTGCAGCAGCCTTATCGCCGGCTGTAATCGCATCTTCGACTTTACGAAGGTTTGAGCGCACGACCGTGCGACGCGATTTGTTGACGGCCGTTTTACGAGCCATTTTACGAACGTTCTTCTTGGCAGATGAAGTGTTTGCCATATTTTCCTCAGTTTTTGCTGCTCACATAGCAGACTTGAATTTCAAGGGCCGCCTATAGCCACCAAGACTTAGCGCGTCAACAACCCTTTTTTAGACTATTTATTTTTAAAATGCGGTTTTCGCTTTTCCGAGAAGGCCGCCATGCCTTCTTTTTGGTCTGCAGTAGTAAACATGCTCTGGAATAAACGACGTTCAAATTGCACACCTTGAGACAGCGTCATCTCAAATGCGCTATTAATCGTCTCTTTGGTCATCATGGCAATGGGCTGACTTTGAGCGGCAATTTTACTGGATGCGTCTTTAGCCGTTTCCATAAGTTCGTCTAGCGGGACCACGCGCGCAACCAGATTTGCCGCTAATGCTTCATTAGCGTCCATCATGCGGCCTGTTAGGCACATATCCATAGCTTTAGATTTACCTACGGCGCGAATAAGGCGCTGTGTGCCGCCAATACCGGGCATAACGCCAAGGTTAATTTCAGGCTGACCAAATTTTGCGTTATCTGCGGCAATGATAAAGTCACACATCATAGCAATTTCACAACCGCCGCCGAGCGCATAGCCGGCCACGGCAGCGATAATCGGTTTGCGAAAGCGGGCAATAGCTTCATGATTGTAAAAAAGATCATCTTTGTAAATTTCGAGATATTCCAAATCTGACATTTCTTTGATGTCAGCGCCTGCCGCGAAAGCTTTTTCTGACCCTGTTAAGATCACGCAGCCAATAGCGTCGTCTTTTGCTAAAGCCTCTAAGGCTTTTGCAACTTCAGCCATCATAGGACCGCAGAGGGCGTTTAAGGCCTTAGGACGGTCGAGCATTATCGTCGCGACGCTGCCATCCTTCGTCAATTCTATCATCTCATAGCCCATTATGCTCTCCATTCTTATTATTGGCGGCATTTACACGGCCAAAGCGCTACCCGCAACACGCGAAAGTAAACTTCTCAAAAGTCTTCTGTGCGTATTGTCGCTATACAGCCGCGTTTTGAAGGCCTAAGGACACCCGCAATTGACAGCCAGCCCTCTTGTGCAGGCAGGCGCGCCACGCCTTACATATATAAAGATAAAGAATGAGTGATATTTCGAAAGCGCACCCCGCGCTCGCAGACGCTTTGGCGGCCAAAGGTTATGAAACCCTAACGCCGGTTCAAGATGCTGTCTTGGCCCCAGAGCTTGACGGCGTAGATATGTTGGTTTCAGCCCAAACAGGGTCTGGTAAGACAGTCGCCTTTGGTTTGGCCCTCGCCTCAACCCTATTAGAAGACGCAGAACGCATGCCGCGGGCAGATTTGCCTTTGGCTGTTGTGATTGCGCCGACACGCGAACTTGCGATGCAGGTCAAACGCGAGCTTGATTGGCTGTACGGCAAGGCTGGCGGCAAGGTGGCCTCTTGTGTGGGCGGTATGGACATGCGCGATGAGCGCCGCGTCTTAGGAAAAGGCGTACATATTGTTGTCGGAACACCGGGACGGCTTTGTGACCATATCAAACGCGGCTCTCTCGATATGAGCGAACTTAAAGCTGTTGTCCTTGATGAAGCCGATGAAATGCTCAAAATGGGTTTCCGCGAAGAGATTGAAAATATATTGGGCGCAGCGCCAGAAGACCGCCGGTCTTTGATGTTCTCAGCCACAGTTCCAAAAACCATTGCTTCGCTTGCTAAAAAATATCAGCGTAATGCTGTGCGGGTCAATACCGCCGCCGAAGCTAAACAGCATATGGATATTGAATACCGCGCTTTGCGGGTCTCCAAAGATGACCGCGAAAATGCAATCATTAATGTCTTGCGTTATTATGATGCCAAGAACGCGATTGTCTTTTGTGATCGCCGCGACGAAGTTAACCGGATGGTACAGCGCTTTAATAATCGAGGCTTCTCTGTTGTCGCGCTATCAGGTGAGCTTAACCAAAGCCAACGCAGCGCGGCGTTGCAGGCGCTTCGTGATGGCCGTGCTAAAGTATGTATCGCGACAGATGTTGCGGCGCGCGGGCTTGATTTGCCTGACCTTGAACTTGTTGTACATGCGTCTGTGCCGAAAAACACAGAGGCTCTTTTGCATCGCTCTGGCCGAACAGGGCGCGCGGGCCGTAAAGGCGTCAGCGTTCTTATTGTTCCGCATCAAGCGGCGCGGCGTGCTGAGCGTTTATTACAAGGCGCGAAAATTACAGCCAATTGGGTTAACCCGCCCTCTGCTGAAGATGTTATCGGCAAAGATAATGAGCGTATGCTTGAAGGCTTAGTGCTCGAAGATCCTGTCACGGATGATGAGCGCGTTATGGCTGAGCGTATGCTTGAAAAATTTGAAGCGGGCCAAATTGCGGCGGCGTTTATTCGTCAATACCGCGCAGGACGCTCAGCCCCCGAAGAGCTTGTCTCTGGCGGCGGCGGTGGAAATGAGCGGGGTGGTCAACGTGAACGCACGCCGCGCAATGATTTTGCTGGCGGCGTTTGGTTTACGCTCAATTTGGGCCGTAAACAAAAGGCTGAACCGCGCTGGATTTTGCCAATGCTTTGTAAATCAGGCGATTTGAAAAAAGGCGAAATCGGCTCTATCAAAATTACTGAGACAGCTACATTCGTCGAAGTCGACCCTGCGGGTCTAGACCGTTTCCTTGCCGCCATTGGTCCTGAAGGTAAAATCGAAAAAGCGATTACCGCACGTCAAATCGACGGACAGCCAGACTTTAACGGCGGTCATGTTCAAGGCGGCGGCGGAGGTCGGGGCCGTGACAGAGGTGACAGAGGTGATAGGGGTGCCAGAGATCGCGGCGGCAAAGGACGTGGAGGCGACCGCTCTGAATCTCGTGGCCGCAGTTCCAAACCTTATGCACCGCGCGAAAAGGTCAAGTCATATGATGACCGTCCTCCGAAGATGAATAAGAAGGCCAAAGCCCGCGCCGCTGAAGCTGCCGAAGGTAAAGTTGAAAATTATGAAGAGGCCACGGTTTGGGCAGATGATCCGTCATATGCGGATAAGCCGAAGAAACCTCATAAAAAGAAACTCGCACGCGCTGCGGCGAAATCAGGCAAGCCTTCTGGCAAGTCATCTTCAGGTAAATCTGGCGGCGCTAAAGGGCCAAGAGGCTCTGGCGGCGACGGACCGCCTAAGCGTCGTAAGGCAGGTAAACCTGGCGGCGTGAAATTAAAGCGCAAACCTAAAGCGTAAGGTTATTATTTCTGACAGGCGCCGCAGTAGAAACTGCTCCGGCCACTTTGGACAATACGTTTAATTGGGGCATCACACGTGTTGCAAGGCTCCCCTTCGCGGCCATAGACGGCAAAGCTGTGCTGGAAATAACCGAGGTCGCCGTCCGTATTGGCGAAATCTTTTAGCGACGAGCCGCCTGCGTCTATCGCGGCGGCGATGGTGTCTTTGATATGCCCTGTCAGGCTTTCCGTCTCCGCCACACTCAAACGCCCCGCCGCGCGCTTGGGAGAGATACCCGCGCGGTAGAGCGCTTCGCACACATATATGTTCCCAAGGCCCGCCACGACTTTTTGATCGAGCAGCGCGGCTTTAATCTTGCTTTTCTTACCTTTGAGGCGCTGGCGCAAATCAGGTGCATTAAAGCCGTTACCCATCGGTTCAGGGCCAAGATCATCAAGGCGGTAAGGCGCGTTCGCCGCGACCAATTCCATAAACCCAAAACGGCGAGGGTCGTTAAAAGTCACCCTTGCGCCGCTACTCATTTCAAAAATTACATGGTCATGTTTGGGATTTGTATTATGGGCGTGAACAAATTCGCCTTGTTGATTTTGGTCAATCGTGAACCGCCCTGACATTCCCAAATGCATAAACAGCCGTTCACCCGAAGAGAGTTCTGCTTGTAGGAATTTAGCGCGGCGGGTGAGGGAGTTTAGCGTCTGGCCCTGAATGCGGGCGATAAAATCATCCCCGAAAGGGAAACGCAGATTAGGACGGTTGAGCTGAACGCGGTCAAAGACGAAACCTTCCATGACGGGGGCTAGCCCTCGCTTGACGGTTTCGACTTCAGGGAGTTCAGGCATGAAGCGTTTCTAATTTTCGGTCCAGTGGACCGAAAATAGCGAAGTGCCGAACGGCCATGCCGTTCGGATTGTCAATAGGCCTAGGATTTGGCGGGGCCCGTACTGACTGCGACCATTGCGGCGCGTAACGTACGCTCACCGAGTGTAAAGCCAGTTTGCATAACAGTGGCGATATTCCCTTTTTCCTCATCAGACGGGATTTGAGCTACAGCTTGATGCACATTTGGATCAAATTTAGACCCTGTGCCCGGCACAGCACGAACGCCGTGACGTGACAGCGTGAGGATTAAATCTTTCTCAGTCAGCTCTATCCCCGCCATAAGGTTCTTGGCGTTATCACCCAAATCTTCTTTGGCTTTTCCGTCCAACGTCATGAGCGCGCGTGAAAGATTGTCATGCACAGCCAAAACATCAACAGCAAAGCGTTCAATGCCATACGTCTTCGCGGCGGCGACTTCGCGCTCTGCGCGTTTTTTGACATTCTCAGCATCAGCCATGGCGCGTAGGGCCTGGTCTTTAATATTGGCGAGCTCTAACTCTAATTCTTCAACGCGTTTTTCGGGTGTTGTTTCGGCTTCAGCTTCGTCGTCGCGTTGGTTGATACCATCCATTTCCATATCAATGGCTTTTTGCAGAGCTTCAAGCTCAGCGTCAGATGGCAACCCATCCGCGTCTAATTCCATCTTTGGAATTTCGATATCTTTTTTCGGACTATCTTTTTTATCGTCGGCCATAGAAATCTCTTATCGCTTTATCTTTTGTCGCCTAACCAGCGACCTATCAGTTGCGCGGTATAATCCACCATCGGAATAACCCGTGCATAGTTAATCCGAGTAGGGCCAATCACGCCGACCGCCCCGATAATATTTTGCGTCGCATCACGGTATGGCGCGATAACGACACTTGATCCCGACAAAGAGAACAAAGGGTTCTCTGTGCCAATAAAAATCTTTACCCCGTCTGCTGTTTCGGCGCGGTCCAAAAGGCTTATTAGCTCTTCCTTACGTTCCAAATCTTCAAACAACATACGAATGCGCTCCAAATCGGTCTGCGCTTCCAAATTGTCAAGTAGTTGTGCCCGCCCGCGCACAATTAATGACCGTGTTTGTGTATTTTTCGCAGGGGATTGGGGCCCGCCGCCTGACCAAGAGGCTAGACCCTGCTTTATCAGGCTTTCCGCAGCTTTATCAATCTGGGCTTGGCCTGCTGTAATCTCGGCTAATATGTCGACCCGTGCCTCATCAAGGCGGCGGCCTTTGAGCCTTGCAGATAGAAAATTTCCCGCTCGTTCTAAGGACGAGGGGAGTAAACCTTCAGGGCGCGGCATGATACGGTTCTCAACGTGACCGTCTTCATAGACCAAGACAACAAGGGCTTGAAACTCATCCAAGTTCACAAATTCAACGTGTTTAAGTGGCCCTGCGGTCTTTGAGGGCAGGACGGGCGTTAGAACTAACCCTGCGCCGCCTGCAAGTCCCGCGAGCATTCCAGATGCCTGTTCCAACATTTGCTCTGGCGCGGCGCCTGAGGCGGCTAGCCGTGCCTCGAGGGAGCGCTGTTCTTTGGAGGGTAAATCTCCAATTTCCAAAAGCCCGTCAACAAAAAGCCGAAGCCCCGCCTGTGTCGGAATACGTCCCGCGCTAATGTGCGGGCTATCCAAAAGACCATAACGCGTTAAGTCTGCCATAGTATTGCGAATAGTGGCGGGCGATAAAGAGCGGCCTTCAGACAACGCCAAAGTCCGTGAGCCTACAGGCACGCCCGTCTCCAGATAGCTCTCAACGATATCACGAAAAATATCGCGCGCGCGGCTATCCAAATCCGTGAGCGTCATATGCGGCGCTGGAATGGTCATAAGGGTAAACTCATAGCATAAGATATGTGGGGCAAAGGCGCGTGGGTTTCAAGATGAAACTGTGGTGGGTGTTTGCCCTTAGCTTGCCGTGTGAGTGTATGGTCGCCGTCCGAAACGACCAAGAGCTCTAAGGTGTTTTAAGAAATGAGCCTGTTTCAAGTGAAATGAGCCTGTCTATTGTCAGCTCCTCCATCGAAGCGTCTTAGCTTTAACAGGGTTTCTAAAGGCGCGTTTTTCTTGGCGGCTTTTGGCCCATTCCTTTTTAATCGCGTGATACCATTTGGCTTGGGTATCAGCGTCATCAATCAACAAAAGCGTTGGCTCATATTTTAGGCCCATTTGTTGAAGGTCAACCATATCCGCGTCTTGGCGCAGGAACTTGCGCGCCCCGATGCCAAGGATAGGGGAGAGTAGTTTAATCAGGCCAATATCAGTGAAAAAGATTTGCCGAATTTGTGTACGGGTTTCATCAAGAGGCGTGACGGCAGTGAAAGAGAGTAATGTCTTTTTGCCGACTTTAATTTCTTCCGTGCGAATGCCTGGTAATTGAAAAGTAATCTCGGTGATGGGTTTTCCGCCCAGCAGCTTATAGGCGAAACTATTAGACGACGGCGAATGGGCGGCCATGGCAAAGCCGCGCTCGCGAGGTTCAAATGCTTTGGCTTTATCATGGATAGAGCGCTCCGAGCGCCACCACCATTGACGGTGCACAAAGGGGCCATGTGCAGGATCCATCAAGCCTATGACGGCATGGTCAACATGACAGTTCAGGATGAGGCTATCATCCATAAGCGCGCGGCGATGGGCGAAGGGAAATGATGGCGGCTCTATGTCGGGGCTTCCGATGAAGCGTTTATCTGCCGCGATATAAACCCAAATGAGCGAACCTATTTCGCGTGCTGGAAAAATACGGACTTTTATTTTTTCAGTTTCCACTGACTGATCAGCTGTTAGGGCAGGTATCTCTTGGCACGCACCGTCTGTAATATCAAAGCGCCAACCGTGATACGGGCACTCAACAGTGCCAGACTTGATACAGCCTTTAGACAGCGGCGCAGCGCGGTGCGGGCAGATATCGCGCATGGCAAAAACGACTCCGTTTTTGTCCCGTCCAAGGTTAATAGGCTCGCCCGCGATTTCAATGCGAACCATTTCGCCTTTAGTTATATCCGTGGAAAGCCCCGCGAAATACCAGATGTCGAATACAAAATTTACGCCGGATGCTTTAGGGGTCATAGTGCAGACATATCCAAAACTTGGCTAGCTGTCAGGCTATTTTCACGAAGCGAGCGAATGGTTGTGTCCGAATGGCGCTTAGAGAGTTTCTCTCCGTCATCACGGAGCAATAAAGGGTGGTGATGATAAATAGGTACAGGCCATCCCATCAAGTGCTGTATCAGGACATGATAAGGCGTTTGGTCGATGAAGTCTGCCCCGCGTACAACATGTGTGATGTTCTGAATCATATCATCATGTGTCACGGCGATATGGTAGCTTGTGCCGATGTCTTTGCGGCCGACGACGATATCTTCGAGGGTGTCAATATTGACGGTTTTGTCTTGATCTGTGTCGACATAGGCTAACGCGTTTTTGAGGCGCGGGCGGCATTTATCGATTGAAAGACGCCATGCAAAGAGTTCCTTTTGGCCAAGGCGGTCTTGAATTTCAGTATCAGAAATTGGCGCAGGCGGGGCGTCTTGTAACTCCGCACGGGTTTTGAAACAGCGGTATAAAAGCCCGCGTTCTTTCAGGTTATCTATGACATCCACATAAGCGCCGCGGTGTTGGCTTTGGATGCGGACAGGAATAGGCCAATCAAAGCCAAGCCAGTCGAGGTCTTGATATATGGCTGTTTTATATTCCGGACGGCAACGTGTTTTGTCGATGTCTTCTATGCGTAAAAGACACGTTATATTTTCTGAGCGCCCAAAACCAAAAGCTTGTGTGGCGGCATGGGCGTGGCCCAGATGCAGGTAACCCGTAGGCGAGGGTGCGAAACGGGTCAACATAGCTTTAATACTCCTAACGGCGGGTCATGGAGCCGAGCAATCCGCGTAAGATCTTACGGCCATGTTGACGGGCAACGGAACGAGCAAAGAGTTTCGCTTCATGCATGGCGTGATCGCTCACGGATTTCTTGCGGCGACCTGATGACTTACGTGCGGGTGATTTGCGTGCAGGTTTCTTTTTAGATGTAGATTGGGGTTTGGTTTTGGCTTTTGCCTTCACCTCAGCTTCTAGGGCCTCAATCTCTTCTTTCTCTGCGAGCTCTGTCCGTACTTCGAGGATTTCATAGGCGCTTTCGCGGTCAATAAAAGCTTCATAGACTCCTGCAAAAGGACTGCTCTCGATGATGGCTTTGCGTTCTGCGGGTTCTACAGGGCCTAAGCGCGATGCAGGCGGGCGGACAAGCGTGCGGCCAACAACGCCGGGTACGCCTTTAGAGTCTAGCAAAGAGACAAGCGCTTCGCCGACACCAAGATCGGTAATAACCTCTTCAGTATCAAAGGCAGGATTTTCGCGAAACGAGCTCGCAGCGGCGCGAACAGCTTTTTGTTCCTTGGGTGTATAGGCTCTCAGCGCATGTTGGATTCGGTTGCCAAGCTGCCCCAAAACAGAGTCGGGTATATCCATCGGGTTTTGAGTAACGAAGTAAATTCCAACACCTTTGGAGCGAATAAGACGCGCGACTTGTTCAATTTTACGCACAAGCGCTTTTGGGGCGTCATCAAACAAAAGATGCGCTTCGTCAAAAAAGAAGACCATGATAGGTTTATCGGGATTACCTACTTCGGGAAGTTCCTCGAACAGCTCAGACAGCATCCAAAGTAAGAATGTTGAATAGAGCATAGGTGAATTGACCAGTTCATCCGCCGCCAGAATAGACACAAGCCCGTACCCATCTTCATCAACGCGCATCATGTTCTCAAGGACAAGCGCAGGTTCGCCGAAAAACTGTTCTGCGCCTGCCCGTTCTAGCTTAAGTAAATTTCGCGTAATCGCGCCCACAGATTGACTGGCTACATTTCCGTATTTGCGCCCAATAGAGTCTTTATTGTCAGAGATATAATTCAGGAGCGCCCGTAGATCTTTCATATCCAAAAGCAGCATTTCTTCGTCATCAGCAACTTCGAAGGCGATGGTGAGTATGCCTTCTTGGGTTTCGTTAAGCTCCATAAGGCGGGCGAGAAGCGTTGGCCCCATTTCCGATATTGTGGTCCGCACAGGATGGCCTTGCTTGCCGTAGAGATCCCAAAATAATGTTGGCATGGCTTCATAGCTATAGCCATCCGCATCCCCGATCATGCTCGCATAATCATTTCCGATGAGGCCAATTTTAGTGGCGCGAGCAATTAATTTATCATGGAGCTTATGCGTCTCAGACCCCGCTTGGGACAAGCCAGAAAGATCGCCTTTCACATCCGCGCAAAAAACAGGGATGCCTGCTTTGGAAAACCCTTCGGTCAGAATCTGAAGCGTAACAGTTTTACCTGTACCCGTCGCGCCAGCGATAAGGCCGTGGCGGTTCGCGAGTTTAAACAGAAGTTCTTGACGGTTTCCATCCGTATCCGTGCCCACAAAAATTGAATCGTTCATTACTGTCCTTAGGTGTTATTCTTTGGCCCATTGAGGCCGAGGTTTACGTCTTGTTATGGGCATTTGATGAGGAATGCAATATTGACGGATGCAGGGCATGTGTTCATAAATCACTATGGATAATACTGTACGCTCTTGCCTTTTAATTCTGACCTTTATTGCGGGGACTACCAGTCTCTACTTTATGCGCGATTTGATAACGCCTTTTGCTATGGCTGTTTTTATTTGGTTGATAATTGATGCTTTTGCGCGTTGGCTTGATAATTGTTCCTCTAAAATTCCTTATTGGCTCGCCTTAATAATTGCGATTTTGACTGTGGTGGCATCAATTTTTGGGATTGTCCTTATTATTGTTGATACTGCTGGAAGTGTGGTTGATCAGGCCCCGCGTTACGGAAAGCGCCTGGATGAAATTTTTCATTGGGTGGGCGGTTTATTTGGCCGAGATTTGAGCATAGATAGTTTTATTGCATCCCTAGAGCTAGAAGATAAATTGGCCTCTGGCTTGGCGGGTTTCGCGGGTTCTGTTCAGGGTGTTTTGTCTAACCTTGCAACAATCGCCATTTACGTTGCTTTTCTTTTTGCGGCGCAATCGAGCTTCCCTAAAAAAATGGATGACCTTTTTCCAAATAAAAATAAACGGTCTCAAGCGTCAAAGGTTTTTGTTCGTATTCGTCATTCCATTGAGAAATATATTGGCGTTCAAACGATTATTAGCGTGATGCAGACCGTGATTTCTTATTTAATTATGGCGGCTTTGAATTTAGAGAATGCGCTATTCTGGGCTTTAGTCATTTTCATCTTAAACTATATTCCTATTGTTGGCGGTTTGGCCGCTATCGTATTGCCTGTGGCTTTTGGGCTTGTGCAATATGAAACTTTGACGCCTATAGCCATACTCGCGGGTGGGTTGTTTGGAGCCCAATTTATTATCGGCAATACAATCCAGCCAAAGATGATGGGGGATTCAATGAACCTCTCCGCGCTGGTTGTCGTTCTATCTTTGACTTTATGGTATGCGCTTTGGGGCGGTGTCGGGGCCTTTCTCTCTGCGCCTTTAACTGTCATCATTATGATTGTTCTGGCACAGTTTCCGACAACGCGCTGGCTTGCTGTTCTACTCTCAGCCGATGGACAACCTGATTTGGATCCTGATGAAAAGAAATCAAAGGCTGCAATTCCGTCACTTTAAGATGATCATGAGTATGGTATTTCACAGCACTGTGATGAATCTGTTTATGGCATGTTCAATTATCCTTGTTTAAGGGAAAGCATGAAAAAACTTACTCTTATCTCCTTCGCGCTCGTGATAGGCGCTATGTCTTTAAATTATGCGGCGCCAGCGAATTCAGAAGATTTTGAGAAATCCTCTGAATCTCATCAGCCGTCATCTGTTATTGAGCTCTTTACATCTCAAGGATGTTCATCTTGCCCGCCTGCGAATAAATTTGCAGCCAAGCTTGCTGAAGATGAGGATAAGCTGGTTTTAACGTATGGCGTCACCTATTGGGATTATTTGGGCTGGAAAGATACATTTGGTGACCCTGAGTTTACTGCGCGCCAGCGCGATTATGGTAAAGCGTTAGGGGCTTCAAACATTTATACACCTCAACTAGTTCTGAATGGATCGGCCCATAGCCCGCGCTATACGCGCAAAGATGTTGAAACAATGCTTTTGTCTGAATCTAAACCTGAAGCCAATATTTCAGTTTCAGAAGGGCGACTCGTGGTGCGCTCTGATGTTAATGCCGAAGCTAAGCTTGTTATTGTTACATATATGCCGGGCCTACAAAGTGTTGAAGTTAAACGTGGTGAGAACGGCGGACGTAATTTGAAACTGGCTAATGTGGTCACAGATGTAACGTCTGCTGAGTGGAACGGCGGGGTTGTTAAAACGAGTATAAAAGCCCAAGCAGGACAAGCTTATGCCGCCTTGTTCCAAGACTCTAAAACTGCCAAAATTAAAACAGTTGCGACTTACGCGCCTTAATTAACTCGTGAACCATACGGTACTTTTCAAGAAAACTGCATGACCCAAACGAAAATGGCCCGCACTGGGCTGAAGAGTGCGGACCATATTGTGGTTATTAAAATAACCACGGGGATACGTGGGAACGATTAACTGATGAGATCAAAACCCGTTAGGCTGGGGGGCCGTAATAAGCCGCGTCTCGCGCTCATCAGTCAACAATTTCAAACTGTATGGTTTTCGTGTCTCAAAAGGGACCGAATTAAGGCATTAATGTGGCGGAACCTTAAACTTTGGAGAGGTATCTTAACGGACCCTAACCACAGTATTATTCTTGCGTAGGACTTTAATCTGGTTAAGCTGCTGTTATGACAACAAATATTGTCCATCTTAATACAGACAAAGGGCAACCTTCACAGGTTGCTTTTAATCGCCAAGAGCTGTCGCTTATTTTAAATGTTTACGGACAAATGGTGTCTAATGGCGACTGGAAAGATTATGCGATGGACTTTCTGAAAGATAAGTCTGTTTTCTCTATTTATAGAAAAGCGTCGGAGCACGCCCTTTACAAAATTGAGAAGGTGCCAGCGCTTCGTAATAAGCAAGGGCAGTTTGCCGTTATTGCGCCGGGCGGCTTGATTTTGAAACGCGGCCATGATCTGAAAAATGTTCTACGTGTTTTTGATAAGCAACGCTTTAAGGTGAGCCGTTAGTCTTCAAGCAAGTGGCACATTCAAGACATAAAAAAACCCGCCTTGAAGGCGGGTTTTTCATAAATGTTCTTAAGTCCTATTCTCTGCCGAAAAGGCTTAAGAGAATTTGGAATAAGTTGATGAATGAAAGCAATAATGAAGCTGCTCCGAAAGCAGATAGTTTTTTCATCATCTCAGGGTTGCCTGCTGATCCGTAATAAATGCGCTTTAGCATTTGTGTTTCCCAAGCGATAATTACTGAGATCGCGATAAGGGCGACACCGGTAATGACCATGTCCATAACACCTGTTGGCGCTAGGGCTGGGATGAACATACCTAAAACGTTAATGCCGACATAAGCCATGAAAGCAATGACCGCATATTTGACGATAGAGCCAAGGTTAAAGCCTGTTGTATAGCCGAAGAGAGATAACCCGCCGAACATTCCGACAGTCATGAAGAATATTTTAGCAATAATGACGGGGCTATAGAATATGCCTATGGCTGACATCATGATGCCCATAAAAGCGGCAAATCCGAAAAGGAATGCCAACACGCCGCCAAGGCTCATGCTTGGTAATTTTTTACCGACAATGCCAAAGCCGACCATAATGACGCCAATCACAACAAGAGACATCATCGGATTATAGATGAATCTCATCATTTCGGGATTTGCGACTAAATATTGACCAAATAAATAGGCTACTGATGCCGTTACGGTCATTGCCATTGCCATATACCGATATGTGCCAAGCATAAAGGTTTTTAGACCGAGATCGGTTTCCTGACTAACGCCAATTGTGCGGTTATAGTGTTCGTTCATAAAACGCTCCATAAAAATCTAATATCCTTTATCAGGACCATTGCACTCTATATAAGCCATCTTGAGGCAAATACCAAGGGTTACCCGCATTAAGCGTAAAAGCATTTAAAAAGGACTTAAGACATGGAATTTAGAAACCTTGGACGTACAGACATTAAAGTTTCTTCGATTTGCCTCGGAACGATGACATGGGGACAACAAAATACAGAAGCCGAAGCGCATGAGCAGCTCGATTATGCGATTGGCCGCGGCATTAATTTCATAGATACCGCCGAAATGTACCCCATTCCCGGTAGGGCCGAAACACAGGGCCGCACCGAAAGCTATATTGGTAATTGGCTGGCGGAACGTAAGAACCGCGATAAATATGTCCTTGCGACGAAGTTAACAGGGCGCTCGGGTATGTCATGGTGTCGTGATAATGATGAAATGACCCGCCACACACCCACGCAAATTGATGAAGCGGTAGAAAAATCTCTTAAGCGCCTCAAGACCGATTATATCGATCTCTACCAACTTCATTGGCCCGACCGCGCAATCCCGCCTTTTGGCTTTCATAGTTACAGAGATTATAACGCCAATGACATGGTTCCCCTCGAAGATATTCTTGGGGCGCTCAACCGCCATGTTGAAAAAGGGAATATTCGCCATATTGGCGTATCGAATGAATTTGGGTGGGGGACAATGAAATATCTGGAGTTAGCCACTAAAAATGGCTGGCCGCGCATTGTCTCTAACCAGTGCGTTTATAGCCTTATTGCGCGCCGCTTTGATTATGACCTCGCAGAAATTGCAATGCGCGAACAAGTTGGCCTGCTTGCTTATTCGCCGCTTGCTATGGGGTTTTTGACGGGGAAGTATGATAATGGACAATCCCCTGAAGGCTCACGCGGGGCTTTGTTTGAGAATTTTATGGGCGGGTATTGGGACGCTAAGGATGCGTGGATGGATTGTAATAAAACGGCTAGGGACCTGAATCTAACACCCACGCAATTTGCGCTTAAATTTGCTGAGAGCCGGGAGTTTGTAACATCCAGCATCATTGGCGCGACAACGATGGAGCAGCTCGCTGAGAATATTGATGCCCATGATATTACATGGACAAAAGAGATGGAAAAAGAGGCGCACCGCATACATAAAACTTACCGCTGTCCCACAGGACGTTGATAACTATTGGTTTATTTATCATGAAATATGTGTACTTGATGCATGGATAGGATTTTAAAATTTCAAAGGAATATTCCATGAAACAAAATACCCTCACATCATTTATAGTCGCATCATCACTCCCTGTCGTAATTTTGCCATTATTTGGGTTGGCTGTCGCATCAAGGCGTAGCGGAGCTGACCTTGATTTTTCGATGGTCGGTATTTTTATGCCGCTTATTTTTGGAGCCTTTAATGCGATTATCTATGCCATAGGCATTAACCGCACGCGAAGAACCATGTTTTTATCTGGCGCAATCCTCGGGCTAATGCTGGCCTCGCTGGGAACATTAGTGCTGCATATCCCAGAAAACGTTTATGGCATGGTCGGCAACCAAAAATACATCATGCTGTTGGCAGGTCCGATTTTTTACGGCTCTGTCTGGGCATTCGTTCTGCACACGCTGGAAAAGAAAATCTATTAATAATAGCTAGCTGTCCGGATTGAAATAACAAGCATATAAAATACACAAAGCTTATCGCTGCCGAGTTGGCCCATAAGATATAAGCAATAAAGACCGTCGTGAAACTTTTTTCAGCCATAAAGATACCGCCTCATTTGGCGGAGCAAATCCAAGACTTACAAAAAGGAGTCTCTGGCGCGCGTTGGTCTGATCCTGATAAGCTGCATATTACGCTCGCTTATTACGGCGAGGTAGACGATGCACATGCCGAGGTCTTGGATGAGGAATTAGCGAAAAGGGCGTTCTCTAGTTTTAAATTATCATTAGGTGCGGCCGGTCATTTTGGGAAATCTGAACCTCATGCGATTTGGCTCAGTGTGAACGAATCTGGTGCCTTGGTTGATTTGCACCAGCATACAAAATTTGCGGCGCGGCGAGCAGGAATTGCGGTTGAAACCCGTAAATATAAACCGCATGTAACGCTCGCATATTTAAAAAAAGATGCGCCGATTGAACGCGTTATTGCTTTTGAAAAAAAACGTGCAGGCTTTAATTGTAAACCTTTTTTAGTTGATGAGTTTTTTCTATTTTCAAGCCACCAAAAAACAAAAGGGGGTAATCTTTACCGAAAAGAAGCTAGCTATCCTCTTTTAGGTAATTTTAGATAGGATAATTATATTTAATAAGGTGGGATGTATCGAATAAATTTGTGAAACGTATTTTATGTGTGGTAAGCAAATACTCATGAATCCCTATGGAGTTCGTGGGATAAAAAATGTCTGAAAATAACCAATATAAAATTACAAAATTTGATATATTAAATGCTATCGTTTTGAGCGGTGTTCTCGGCTCATCTAAAAACCAAATCGCTCTTTTTAAGTTTCTTTTGGAGCATAAATTTGGCTCATCAGACGTTAATATTAAAACAAAAGATATTGCGATTGAGGTCTTCGGTAGAGATGATAGTTTTAGTGCAAAACATGATAGTATTGTACGCGTCGAAATGTTTCGCCTAAGGGCTAATCTTGATATATTTAACCAACAGTCCGACGACTTAAAAGTTACCCTTCCTAAATCGAGTTATAAGTTAGACGTTAAAAGCTTACCGCTAGCCAATGTCTTACCGCCTACGGATAAAGGGCATATCGATAAGCCAAATAGAAACCCTTTTTATACTGCTGGTTTTGCGGTTCTTACGGCGGCTGTTATTTTATCAGCGACCACTTTTAATGGCGTCTTTAAGTCTGAACCAAAAGGGGCTGAGTGTTCAAAGATGATACCCAATTTAGAAGTGGCTCAATCTGCTGATAATAAGTCTGAACTGGATGAATATGTCCATCAGGTTATTAGCGGAGCGGCCTCTCAATTTACCCAATTTAATCTTGTTCAAGATGTGAAGTCTTGTGCATCTTCGGGTGTGCCAGGCTATAAATTGCAATATGCCCTTTTGCAGAGTGAGGCTGATTTTCAGGGCAGCCTCTCTGTAATATCTCAACAGAATGCTAAAGTTATTGGCGTAGATAATTTTTTTGGCGTTTCCATGAGTGACGTATCTGACCCTTCGCTTGGGCGCGAAGACCTTTATTTCACGATCGTAAAAATCACGAATGATTTATTGAAACCCGCTGGTGTGGTTCACCGAAATGCTGTCAGTCAGACTTGGAAGGATGAGGTTCTTTTTGAAGATTATAGCTGCATTATAAAAATGCATGTGTCTTTTGTTTTGGACTCCGACGATGATTATTATGAGGCTCTAGAGTGTTTAGACGGTGCTTATAAAAACGGAACAACCTCCTTAGATAACCTAGGGGCGCTTGCAGCAAGTTATTTGGAGCAAGCACAAGGCAATCGAGGTGCAAATGGTGACGAACCACTTCTGCGGGCAAAAGCCATTCTAGATGATATCGGAGACCTGTGGCTGCAAAGTACAGAATCTACGACGGCAAAAATTATGTATGATGCTATTCGTGATGATTATAATGAGCAGCGCTTAAGAAAAACATTACTCCGAGCAGCAGAGTCCTACACATCTAATCCTGTAGTGATGTTAGAGGTTTCAAGATATTCTGGATTTATAATTGGTGATTGGGATCTTGCCATTACCTTAAATCATAAGGTTAGGCGGTTAATTTCGGATAAGGATAATTCTGTTTATCTCGTTGACGCGGCTTATGCTGTTTTGGAGGAAAAAAGTCCCGAGGCGTGGGCAAATTGCGTTAAAGTCTATTCAGAATATTCAAAAGTTTCAAACCTCCTCGTTCATGCTTGCGCAGTGAAATATGAAAAAACTGTTTGGGAGGCTCGAACAGCAGAAAACTTGATGAAATTCAATTTGCTTCAGTTAACAGAAAGACGTGCATTTATAGAAAGTATGGGATTTGAACCACTGTTGTCGGAGGCATTATTGGCTGCATCATAAAGCAACCTTTACGATTATTTAAATATAATTCTTTACTTAAGGTTGTGTTAATGCTTTTGTGTGACTCCACATGAAAGGAAAAATACATGAAAACTTTAATGATCAGCACGGCCCTAGCTCTTGCTCTAGGCCTATCTACAGGGGCTACTGCCCTAACTCAAAACAATGCAACCCTTGTTAACGCCCCGGCATTGGAAATTACTCTGCAGACCGAAACCTCTTTGGATAACGCGGGGGAGTTTTACCAAGGTGATTTTATGGTGGGTGCCCGGGCTAGCATGCAGGCGCTATCTCAAAGTGATCTTTACACGGGTAAAGGCGCTGTCGAAATGACCATAGCTCGCTGGGTAACACACTAAAATGACGCTCCCCATTAAAACTGTTCCTTTTGAATGTGTTCGGGCCTTTGCGGCCAAACGCAGTGAAGGATTGAGCCTTTCTTTTTTGAAAGAAAATGGGGAGCTTCTCTCTATCGCCTTAAGCAGCGGGATGACGATAAATGACGCCTCGCTTGCGCTGTATCACGAGTTATACGAAAAAATTGATAAATTATGCGAGCTTTACCCGCCTTTCTTTAGGTTTTTCCTCGGGATAACTTTGGACCTTGAAGATTTAGGGATGCCTGGAAATCAAGGTGAAAAATTGATAGAGTTTGTTCTCAAAAATGACCTCTATGCCTATGACGTGTCTGACACACGCCGGATGGAAATTATAAATTTATTGGAACGTCGGGGCCGAGCGCCAAATTATGAGACTGACCCAAAAAAACAGTTATTTAACCGAATGATAGGGTTTATGGAACGCCCAGAAAGGTTTATAAAGTTCAATAGACCATTATTCTATGATCTTACCCATTTAATTTTCTTCGGAACTAATTTTGGAAATCAAAAAATACCTCATAGCGAGAAAATTTTTGAATCACTAAATCACATTGGTATGTTGGCCTATTTAGATGATGATGAAGACTTGCTCTCTGAAGTTTGTTTATGCTTTATTTTCCTTGGGCGCAAAGCGCCTCAGATTTGGATTGATGCCAGTCGCCGTGGGTTAGAGATGATAGATATTCAGTTTCCGATAGGCCCTAAAAACAGCGCTGATATTTCAGGAGATGATTATCACATATATCTTGTCACCAGTTGGTTGCAAGCGGTGAGCGGACGAGACATTTTTCAAGAGAAATTTGAAAATGCAACGCCCAAATTTGTTCAGAAAAAAACAAAAAATTCAACACTTTCAAAAATATTCCAGACACTACATCCCATGGTGCTAGAAAGTGGAAAAGGACAAATTAATCAGATTGTGAATGTTTCGACAATATTATCTACGGAAGATTCTAGGCATCTCGAAAATGCATTCTCTGCTTTCCCTGAAAGCCATGACTTTCTTGAAAAACTTACAAATGGAAGAATTTCAGCCTTCTAACTTAGAAATAAATTTACGCATCTAAAAATTCTTTTAAATACTCGATGATATAATCTGCATGCTTTTGATTTGAAGCGCCTAGTGATGAGCTATCTTTAAGGATAGGTAAGTAAATCAAATTTTTATTTATTTGATTGGCTATTAAATTTTTCTGGTCTTCTGGACACAAGATAAAATCGGAACTTTTAAAGTTGTGATGAGTTACACTGTCAAAGTTACGTATTGAAATAATACCCACTTCATGACCTGCGGCATTTAATTTTTCTCTCGCTAATGTAGCTGCAAGTAAAGAAGATGACGATGCATAAATATTTATGTTATTTGAGGGATGAATTTCATAGAGGTTATTTAACTTACGGTGGTCGTGTAATTTATTCGCTTGTATAACGCCATTACCCGTAAAGACCTTCAAGAAGGTTTTTAAAATGATTTGTATATCAAAGGGTAAGCTCTTTTTATTATAATAGTCTCTGTCGAATATAACTTTCTCAAAGATACTAAGCTCATCACGTCCACTTATTTGAGCCAATCCAGTCACACCGGGTGTAAGGCGGTCTACGTGAAGGCTTGTCCTGATAGCAATCAGATCATTTTGATTATAAAGTGCGGGGCGCGGACCCACAAAGGACATTTTGCCTTCCAATATATGCCACAGTTGCGGTAATTCGTCTAAGCTGGTTTTGCGCATAACCTTTCCTATTGGCGTCACCCATTGTTCAGGGTCGTTGAGTAAATGAGTGGCTAATTCTGGCGTTTCGATTCTCATAGATCTAAACTTCGCCATCTTGAATATTTTGTTGTTTTTACCTATGCGGTCGGACCAATAAACAGCGGGGCCTTTAGACGTGACTTTAATGAGGATATAAAGACATGTTATTGGTATTAAAAATAAAGCCAGTGCGATGATTGCAGCGAAAACATCGAAAGTTCTTTTTAATTTTCCGTCTTCGGAGTTACTTTCTAATATGTATTTGACTTCTTCGGAAAGCCCAGCTTCAAGACTTTTATGGGATTTAAAATTATAGGCTTCCCAAAACTTATGACCATCAATTAAGTCGTCTTGTGTTATTTTTTCTGTTACCTTTAGAGTCTTCTGAATAATCCCTACACGGGGGCCAATTGAAGACAGAATTTTTTTACAAAAATTGATGAAAACAAAGGGAACTTTAGGCGGCGTATTACGCCCTATTGTTTGACGAATTATTTTATATATCTGTCCAACTTCAACGGGTGCGTCGGATATATTAAAAACCATGTTATCTGTTTTTATAACTGGAGGTGATAACGAGGCAACAACCGCACGTGCGGCATCTGTTACGTGAATTAAACTTTTTTTGTTATGCCCATCTCCCAAGGTAAAGGCATAAGGCTTTATAAGAAATTTTATTAACTTACCTATATTTCCGGGATCTCTATCTCCGTATAAAGTTGTAAGTCTTAATACTGCTAAATCTAGTGAGGATGTTTCACAAAATTTTAAAAGCCGTGTTTCAGCTTCAAGATTACTTTCTCCATATAAATTATTAGGCGCGGGTTCGTCGATTTCAGACTTAGCAGGAAAGCACTCTCCATAAATTGATACGGTACTGATTTGGATGAGTTTTTTGACTTTATGTTCAGTCGCGAGTTTAGCCAAACGAACCGCAGCATCAGTGTTAACGCCAAAAGGGGTATTCGTTTTAAGTTTGGAGTTGGAGTTATTGTGAACACTACCTGCGCAATTAATGACGGCATCACAGTTTTTCAAAAATTTTCCAGAAAAGTCTTTTTTGGAAAAATCTATGATGTGATAATTGGGTAAGTAAGCTTCTCCGCCTAAACGTCTACCTGTACAAACGACTTCGAGACCGTGACCCAGTAATAAGTCAACCACCTCTCTACCGAGAAATCCCGTAGCGCCAGTAACAGCGACACGCTTAATCTTTTTTGGTATCGTGATTATAGAGTTCATCATAATCCCATGACGTAAATCATATTGCGGTTTTCATTCATAAAATTTGAGATAATAATTTACTGTATGCTTGGTCCAGTTCATTAATTTCTTTTGTTCTATTCGCGAATGACACATCTTCATTTGAACTTTCAACGGTTTTAAAGAGTATAGAACGAATTATCTTAGATGACTTTAGTCGCCCCAATAACGATAGCATGCCGAATGAGCGTAAAATAACGGCGAGTTGTTTGCCTGATTTAGCAACGATTAAACTTCTAGCTCGAGCACTTTTCAAGGTCGGCTTGATATCATCATCGCTTAAGGCGAATTGAGGCTCTTCTAAAAAAGCGAGTAAGCGATCAACATATATTTGAGGTGTATTTTTTAGTTGTTCTAAGGGGAGTATTAGAACGTTGTCTCGACCAAATTTTGAGACGTATCTTTCAATCATTTTTGCATAATCTGAACGGGCGACAATGTGTAAAAAATCTCCATTCAGTAAGTACTCACCTATGGTTTCTTCGCGAATAAGACCATTTTGTTTTGAGAATCCAAAATGAGAAATAATACGCAGAGAAGGTTGTCTTACGGTTATAATGATCTTTGAAGCATTATTATAGTCGTAAATTTTTTGAGGATTATCAATATCCCAATAATATAAGTTTGAAAAATCGCACATTTTTACAGGGTTTGAATATAGCTTATCAATAATATCTTGTTGTTTTGAAGCGGGTTGATCAATCAAGTAGGGCTCTTTGAGTGATGGTACTGATGTAATTTCATGACGCTTTAAGAATTCATACAACCAAGACGTTCCGCATTTTCCAACCCCGACAAAAAAATATTTAACTTTTTGAGATTTTAAATTATCTTTTTTATCCATTTTTGCAATAATCCTCTCGATAAAAAACCGTAAGAAATCCAGTTGATTTTAAAACATGTGATTATAGTAAATGGGTCTTTTGACAACCACATAATAAGTCATCGCTGTTAAAGATATAAGGTCAATTTATCAAAAATGAATTTATTCTGTAGTAACAAAAGCAACATGGAACTTCATTTTGGGATTCACAATAAGCCTTGTTTTAGGTTACTAAATCTGCGCAACCATAAGGTGGTGTAAGCTTGTTATTCAGACGTGCTTTTGAGGTTGTAATGTTCACATTAATTAGTTAAATTTCTTCAGAAGATTGGCATTTATAATAAGTTAATCGTAATATTAACCGCCTCTGAATCTAACCTAGATTTTTGATTATAAAGTAATGGAGTTCCCATGAGAGCAGAAACTTGGAAAGCAAAAGGTAACGCGCATATTGATCTCGAATTAAGTGCTACAATGCCTTATCATCAAGCCGTATCTGACCTTGTTTTGAAATATGCAAATGCGGGCGATAGCCTGATAGACCTTGGTTGTGGGTTAGGACATGTAGTTGATGAAGTAAATCAAGGGAACGAACACCTAGTATTTGATATTGCTGATGCTTACGACGCCTGTTTGGATGCGACATCAAAAAGGGTGAAAATTGATAAGCAATTTAAAATTAATGAATTGACTTTCAATGTCAAAGACATCGTTGATAAAAAATATGATGTAGCTGTGATGTCGCATGTGTTAGAGCATTTGATTTTCCCTGCGAAAGCACTTGACGATGTTTTTTCAATGATGAAGCCAAACGGTGTCATTATTCTCGCCGTTCCTAATCCTGTTAGGCCGGCAATTTTCATAACTAACCTTTTTAAAAGGCATTATGTAAACCGCGGACATGTCCATGCGTGGGACTGCTCGCACTGGCGGAATTTTCTAGAAAACATCATGGGATACGAAGTATTAGAGTATCGTACTGATTTCATACAGTTGCCGTTCTCTACTCGCTCATCGCTCTCACGTGGTATCGGTAAATTTTTAGTAAAATTTGCGCCTTGGTGGGGCTACTCGAATATAGCCGTTGTAAGAAAGAAGCCGCAATCTAATTCTGTTTTCGATAATTGGCTGGCTAACACTGAAGGTTAAGTTGTTGTAAATCTATAGACAATCTAGATTTTCATGAGATTGAAAACTGCATTATACTGATGTAGTTTTCAAAATTCTTTTAGATACATACCTCCAGACAACCCAGTTTATTTCCACAAATGTAATAATTACAAATGGATCTTTAGATACCCACATAATGAACGAAATTATCATTATAGATATAAAACTAAAGATTAGAAAAATAGCATTCGTTTTTGAATCTGCTGAATAAAGTAAAAAAACCTCATATGGAAATATAAGGTTTACAGCTGTACGAAGTGCGGCAAAATAAACTAGAAGAATTGTAAAATGACGGTTAAATACACTGTTGGGAACAAAATGATATAAATCAAAAATGTGAGCTAAACTAGCAACACATAAAGTGCCTGCTAGCGCTACAAAATTGACTTTTACAAATTTCAAATTATCTTTTTTATGCTTATTTTTTATACTTTGGGACAGCTCCTTGTGTCCAAATCGCAACCAAAAAAAGTTCTGCCAATTATAAAAAATTGCAAATCGGAAAATTAAAACAACAACTAAACCTTCTGGGCCCAGGCCAATCACAGCACATAGCATTACTATGATATTATAATATTGGTTCACTGAAGCTACGCGTATAGCTCTATAAATATCAGCCATTTTGGGCGATATATTTTTACCGTGTAGAGAGTAGAAATCACGGGCTACCCATAAAAGTGATATAGACCCAATAACAGGCAGAATGCCTAACCATATTGGTATGGTTTTTAATATAAAAATACAAAATGCTGCGACAATTAAAGTGACGTTATAGATTATAAACCCAATTTGCTGAGCGATAGCTGCCCGTAGCCACTCTGCTAATATAATCAAAAGAAAAAGAGCGCTAACAAAATAGGTTGTTGGCCTCCAGTCGATTGACGGGATACCCCTGCTTAAATAGTAGAAAAATAGACAGCCCGTAATTAATGTTAATAAAAACCAGGGCCAACTACGTTGTTTTCGAGCCTCTGTTGAAGGAAGTAAAACCAGTCTGTGAGATATTCCAAACCCTGCAAAGGCCATAAATACCTGAGAAGCCGATAAAATGGTAAGATAGTGAAAACTAACAGCCGCAGGTAATACCGCGGCGGCGATGATAACGTTAAGAAATCCTGCTGAGAGTCCTAAGCCTTTGTGGAGTAATACATGAAATAAGTTCACTTTTTTAGTAATCCGCCCATCATGATCATATAGGCAGGTAACCTTAATCTAAATGCATTTCCATAATTACTAATAAACAATGCAACCATCAAGATATAAGCCCAAAAAAGTATTTTAGAATTAAGTGTTCCGCTTCGATGAAAAATGACAGCAAGGGCAATAAAAAAGATACTATCAATGGCGGCCAACAATAAGGCCCCGCTCTTTAAATCAACAGGTAAAGGCAGAAGGAACAAAGAAATGACTTGGATGGGGTAGCGTAATATAAAAGGCATAGATGATAATTGGCCATCTAAAATATTACTATTGCCTCCGCTACTTCCCAGATGTCGGTTTGCCCGTCGCGTATAAAACTCCTCCAAAGCTAATGGCAAATCGAGAATAGATCCAGAAAAGGAAATATTAAGAAATCCCGGAACCATTTTCAGTAAAGCATACGAAATAATTAAAGTAATGGGGATGATAATGAGCGCCCAAAATGTTTTCAAATATTTATATAAAAAACTATAAGTAAAACTCCCTAAGATAATGAGGATGTTTTCAGGCCGAATAAAAAATAATGGCACTGTCATAACGCCTTGCTTAACGGCTCTTTTGCTAAAATTTTGTTCTGAAACTGCAACGGCTGCCGTAAACATAAGAATACCAATCAATGGATCGCGCAGACTGAATAATGAGAAATTTACAATAACAGGCGCGAATACAAATAAGGATAAACGCGTGTTATAATGCGCGATATAAGCGTATAAGAGGACTACGGCTGCGATGTTGGTGCCTATGGCCGCCCACCACACATTTGTTAAAGCAAAGGCCGGCCAGCAATATATAGCCTGAAGAACAAACCCAGAAGAGTCGCGCACTGATTCATTGCCTGAGAAGCGATTAAAGGCAAATTCGGAGGCAAACTTTTGAGCGACAATATCGAGTTCAAAGTTTATGACGGCTAGAGTCGTTAAGATAAAGCACGCCGCAATCGCTTGTAAGAGAACTTGGATATTTAATTTTTGTATACTCATGACAAGGACGGCCAGTCCAATGGATGTGTATAGAAACGCGCTGAAGAATATCTCTAGCATTTAGTTTAAAACCTTACCTGTTTTGCATGAAAGTTTTCGAACTTTTCAAGTAACGTTTTACGACTAAATTCTGAACGCGCGCGCTTTAATGCTTCGGCGCTCATTTTTTTTCTTAAACTTGGATTTTGAACTAAAGTCTCTAGGGATTGAGCAATAGCGTTAATATTGCCCGCTTCATGTAGAATTCCAGTTTCACCATCCTGTATCGCGTCGCACACCCCATATATATCGGAACCAACTGCTGGTAAGCCTGTACTGGCGGCCTCTATAATGACAAGCCCGAACCCTTCACGATAACTTGGCATACAAAATATATCTCCAGCGGCCAGAAATTTTTCAGGAATAGGCGTGAGCCCTTGGAACCAAACTTTATTTTCTAATCCTGCCTTTTGTATTTCTTTTTGCATAGGCTCGAGCATGCCCTCATCAGACCCAACAAATAATAAACCAGTATTGGGCTGTCTTTTGGATAATTCTTTGAATGCGAGCGCTAAATCCATTACGCCTTTATCCTTATTTAAACGTCCCAAGAAAACTAAAATTACCATATCTTCAGGAATTCCAAGTTTCTTACGAATTTCATGCCGCGCTTTAACAGATGGGGTAAACCTTTTTGTATCTACACCGGATATAGATCCCGACCCTAGAACTGTTGATTTAGACTCTGTGATTATGGAGTTCTGTAGAAGAAATTGCCGTTGGGACGGGCTATCTATGAGTGAAAATGTCGACATGGACCCGATGATATGATCCATGGATTTTAAAAGAAATTTCCAAAAGCCTTTACGCGTTACCCAGACTTGCCCTGTAAAAAAATGAATACGTTTATCAACTCTCATAAAAGTTGCTGCCAACATTCCAATGAAACCACCCTTTGGACTTATCGTATAAATAACATCAAATTTATTTTTATGAATAATACGGCTGAGGCGGATGAGATTGATACTGTCTGATAAAGGGTGTGGTCTGCGGCGAAATGGAACTTCTTGAAAGTTTACATTTTTACGTGTCTCGGGAATTCCATGATCTAAATTAGAGATGAGCGTCACATCATTTGTCTTAGCTAATGCATCAATGTATTCTTTTAAAAAAAAATTCAAAGCATAGTTAGATGTGCTTATGAAGCCAATTTTCATATTTGATGACGCCAAGTTCATTTAAACGTTTTTGAGCTTTGACTTAGCCGTCATGTTAGTCATTGTCGTGAAAGTGAGATATTGTCTGTTTTCATCAAATAACTTCATGAGCCATACCATCCTATCCGTCACGTGTGTATCGGTAAGAAGATTATGTGGGTGTGACCATACGTGAATCGTGCGCGAACTTGTTTTATTATTTCGGGCTGCTTTCATGCGCTTTAGCCATAATTTTTTCCAACCTCGATCTGAAAAATGGCGCCGGTGTCCCCCTTTCCAAAATATGAAATCACTCATACAGTTGCTTTTTAATAAATCTGTTCCGCTAACTGTACGGATTATATCAATAAGGCGTTGGCTCGTTTTTACCGCGGGCGTATCTCTGAACTCGCTATAGGTATCAAGGCATGCTGGCCCATCCCTAAACAGGTTGCGCGCATAAATATAACTTTTTGTATTTAGCCCTGTGATATTATCTAATAATTCTTTGCTAAGGGCGAATTCGCGTTTTTGTTGAGCTTCATTTAACGTGATAATAGGGGCGTGGGTCAAACTATGTGAGCCCACCTCAATTAAATCAGTCTTCTTTGCGGCCTCAGCAATTAAGTTTAAATTTTCATGTCCATCCCAGAGCCCACCACTAGAAAAGAGATTAGGAAGTCTTTGGTGGAGATCTTGTAAATTATCTTTCACGAAGTCTTCGCGTTGCTCTGGAGGTAAGCCGTATAGTCCTACAAAAGCAAAGGTAGCGGGTATATTATGCTTGAGATGGAGGTCTAATAAAGTTTTGTAGCAATTATGTAATTCTTCCGACTTAAATGAATGTAAGGGCGGATTTTCCCAATCCACACACCCCCAATGCCCTTCGCAATCATATGAAAAAACAATGTTCATTTTTTAAACTTGTGGTTTGCTAAAATTAACTCAGGGTTCTTTTTCATTAACAAAAAGCGCTTAATATAAATATGAACTCTTGTATACTGAATCATGCGGACACCCATGAATAAAACACGCTTGAAAACAGCGGCGTCTTTCCGGCTTTTATTAACGACGCCCAGCGAAACCTCATCCAGTTTAAAATGAGTGAAGGCTTCAATTGTTTCAATCCAGCGCTGGCCTTTCGAACTCACCAAATCAGAAAATTCTAATCTACAGAGTCTATCATTTGGGATGTTTTCTTTTAACCATCCCTCAAATTCATCAAATCTGGATTGTAAATGATATAGCTTCCAGCTGATACCATAGCCTAATATCCAGGCAGATAATTGGTTGAATTTTCTGTGTTCAGTAAAGGATTTTTTTCGGCTATTTTCTGGACGGTAAATATAAGCAAATTTAGCATTAGGAAAACATTCTAGAATACGAAGAATAGCTTTGGGGTGTCCAAAATAAGTGGAGCAAACATCTACAAGAAGGTCTGCTTGTCCGTGCCCTGATAGCTTTTCTAAAAACTTATCTTTGCTTTGAACTGAATTGCGTTTTGTTGCTTTTGCAAAGAAGTAATTTTCTTTTTCCACGCGGTCTATGAACACATTCTGTTGTTCGGTTGAAAAATATTCATACAGCCATGTTGTGCCAGATCTTTGCGGCCCTATGACGAAGAGGTGAGTTTGTTGAATATTTTCCATAGCTAGAACTGGGTCATATCCTATGTGGATAATGGCGCGGTAGAGGGGTCTGCTGACTTATCAAGGCTATGATGTAGTAAGCATAAGCAGAATGTAAATAATGACGATATTGCGATTGTGCGCAGAGGATAATCGACAAAAGAGTGCAAGGTGATAACCCCAATGCCTATGACAGCAGGCCATGCAAAAATAGACACATCAAGGTTTGAATCCGCTACATTAAGTGTCATTCTGACAAGGTATAGAATAAAGGCGATTAAATATATTACTCCAAACACGCCAAATTCTAAGAGAATTTCAATGAAGTCATTATGAGCGTGATTGACAAATCTCGTTCCAACATGGCTATATTGCTTATACACATTTTCAAAAGACCCTAGACCAGATCCCATAGGAAAGTAATCCCTGGCGACTTCATATGTCAGGAAGGTAAATTCTACACGTTGGTCAAAAGCTAAGGTTGCTACCGTCTTGATGAGGCCCAAAATATAACCATTGAGCAAAAGAGTATCGATTGCGGTTATTGCAAATCCGAGGATAATAAAAATATATAACGGAACAAAGTTTATTCGTTTTTGCGTCGCATAAATGAAGAGTGAGAGCAGGATAACAGGTAGTGCTAAGACGTATCCAAATAATGAGCCAACTAATATAATTCCAAATATTATCGCGAGAGGTAGCGCGAGTAGCAAGCTCCTCTTTTGGGTACCTGAGCGTTGATAGAGGAGACTAACTGCAAAGGGAAACGCGACTAATAAAAGCGTGACGAGATGGTTTCTGTTTGAGAAAAAACCAACAAGTGATTTATCATTTGTGACTTCGTATAAATAGAAAATGTCTTGAGACGTTGAAAATTGTAGTAAACCCAAAAATATACTTATTATAGAGATGGCCAAAATGAACTTTACTGATTTAATCAGGGACTCTTGTGTAATGCCATTTGCAAAAATAGTTATGATCGCAATTGGAGGTAAGAAATCTAGAAGAGAAAACCGTGTAATTTCTGGTGTCAACGAAATAGGTAGCCATGGCCTTGCTATACCTAGCGTATCAAAAGCTTGCGCAACACTGTCTCTGCCTTGAATATTTGACCAAATATCTGGTGGCAAAGGCACTAATTGGAGAAGGCAAGTCAAAATAATAATACCCAGCCCTGATATTGGAATTAAAAAAACCTTCCAATTGGATTGAGGCGGGAACCTGACCATATTCACGGCAATTATAAGGATAGAAAATATATATAGAACATATTTGGGCTGTATTATGTCTTGGCTGGTGCCGCCTAAGATGAGGCATAGGCAAAGAAAAATACCTAATTGTAAGTCCAAAAAGGCGGTCTTTAAAAATTCGAAAGGAGGGATTATAGATCTAATGTAAGACATTATTTTTTAGCCGTTACTTTGAAACTTTGAGTGGTCAATGCGATACGGCCTCTGTATTTTCCAGAGTGACCTAATAATTTCACTTCTTGAATGTCACATCCCGTAGCCGGAATTTGAAAGTCTGCTGATAGCTTACTTTTATCAGTATTTGAATCGTCTATATTTATTTGCACCAAAGCTTGCCCCGGAAGGCATGATATTTCCCATGCGAAATAACCATTGCGGTCTTTGTAATTTCGCCGAAAATCAACAGAAACCGTGTAATCCGTATTACTTGATAAAAACAAAACTTGGGATGTTAATTTACGCGTTTTAATGTCATTGAACGAGGCATATAGGCCATCAGTTCGGTCAATTTCAGTAAAATATTTTTTGGCGTTACGAGTATTCCAACTAAAAACTGAATCCAGTGACTGGCCTGAAAAGCTATCATCAAAGACGCTGTTTCTATTAGGGATTCCATCATGAATAGGAAGGGCTCGCCAATGGTTATAGGCCTCAACTTGAAACCCAAGACTGAAAAGACGATTAATGTATTTTAATTGTAAATCGGTGGACTTGGTTTCATTTATTTTAGAGTTCGCAAAGGTGTTTAATGGGAGCGCTAAAGATTTGATAACGTCTTCATTTGATATTTTTATCTCATTTTGTAAAAAAGATTTCCCCCAAGTTGGGCCTGTTGCGAGAAAGGCTGAAATTGCATCAAAACCGTCGGGAGTTTTAAAAATTTGAGATAGTAGTTTGAGTGGTTCTGCTAGCTGATCACCTTTGCTGCGGGTAATAAAAGTATTAAGATGTTCAACTGAGCTAGCGGCGTCCCCTTCGTAAAGGTTTATGAGAGAGAGGGCTTTTAGGGCTCGCTTGTTTCTTGGGTTACGTCGCTGTGCTTCATCAAGCAGAGACCGTGTATTTTGATATTCCTGTTTGTGTATGTCTAGAAATGCGAGCTGTATAAAGGGCGCGTCGTTTATGGGCGCTAAGCTCAGTATTTGTTCTGCATTATGACGAATTTTTTCTTGAGCCTCTATTGCGACCGCTGGCTTTTGTAATAAGTAATAATTCTGGGAGACGAGATCATTGGAGTACTTAAAAGATTCCGCGCGAGCCGTTAAACCTTTATCTGATTTAATTTTATTAAAGCAGGACGTTGATGTCAAAAACACCGCTACTATTGCTGATGACGCAATTATGCCTTTGTACAAAACACTCATTATAACAAGTTAAGAGGCTTCTTAGCAGTTGTGCCTTGATCTGCCTTTGCGTTACTGCTCTTACCTTTGCCATAGCTGCTAGACTTTTCTCCATAAGCATAATTATAGTAACTGTAATACCCTCTTGTTGGGGGCTGATAGCTTGTTATTGCGGCGCCTAGCACTTTGGCATTATTATTTAATAATTTTTCTATGCTTTGTTTTGCTACGGGCACTCTAATGGCTCCGCTTTTTATCATTAATATAGTAGCATCAGCCTTAGCCCCTAATATTAAAGCATCAGCAAGCCCCATTACGGGAGGGGAATCAATGATGATATGTTCATACGACCCACGGGCGTATTCCAAAATTTCATCCATTTTATAAGTGGATAAAATTTCAGAGGGGTTGGGTACGTTAGAGCCGCTAATGAGAAGATCGAGATTATCAAAACGCGTCTCTATTATGTGATCCTTTGGGTGTTCGTTGGTCGTCAATAGGCCAGACAGACCAATACTATCTTTTGCATTTCTGTTGAATGTTGGGAGTCTTAAATCGGCATCAATGAGTAGAGTTCTTCCTCCAATGCCCGCGAAACGTAAAGCTAGGCCTAACGATGATATGGACTTACCTTCTCCACTTTCTGAACTGGTTAAATGTATGATCCGCGGACCACCGTTAGGGCCTGATAATTGTATATTTGTTCTGAAAGAGGCATAAGCTTCGGCAATTGAAGAGTGAGAGTTCGTTAACTCTAAAAGCATTTCCTCTCTGTTTTTGATATTTTTGACAATAGGTGTAACGCCCATGATGACCTTGGTGACGTGATTTTTAACTTGTTCTGGGCTTTTGATTTTATCATCTAGCAATTCAATCAGAGCAACTATGGATAACCCTAAAACGCCGCCTAATCCGCCCGCTAACAATAGGAGTAAAAGCTTTTTAGGGCGAATAGGCTTTACGGGAGGTTGCGCTCTATCAACTATAACAACAAGGTCTGAATCGAGGTCGTCTGAAATACTGACGTCTTTTAATCTTTGCAACAATGCATCGTATTGAGCACTGTTCGTTTGAACCTCTCTTTTTAGAATGTTATATTCAACACTTTTAGCACGAATATTCGTGACTGAATTTTTGAGTGAATTCACACGACTTTGTAAATCAGCTTCTTTTGCCAGAGCGATTTCATATTCTGTTTTTAGGTTTGAAATATCAAAGCTTCCCAGATTGCTTTCTTCTTCTTTTATTTGTTCTGAAAGCAGATCGACTTGGTTTTGCAAATCCACGACAGGCGGGAATGTAGGTAGGTATCTTGCGCTTTGCTCAATGAGTGTTGAATTGAGCTCATAATGTTGCCTTTTTAACTCTGCAAGCGCGGCAGAATTATTTGGGTTTCCAAGGGCTGAGTTTTCCTGAGATAAGTTATACCGTCTCTCACTCTCTAACCTTTTAGTGCGAGCTCCAATTAATTCCGCGTCCAGTATGACCAAGGCATCTGCAGTGAGTAAGCCTGGAGTGTCCTCACCATTATTATCTCGAACTGTCACTAAGCGGTTGTCTGTCGCATAACGCGCTAAGGCTCTTTCAGAATTTTCTAATGTTTTCTTGGTCGTTGATAGCTGTTCCTCAATAAACTCTCTTGCATATGCGGTTGCGTTGAATTTGCGATCAAGGTTATTGCTTATGAACGTGTCAGATATTGAGTTAACAACATCAGACGTTGTTCTGGGGTCGGTGTGCTCAAAGGTTACTGAGATTAATCTACTGGCACCAATTGGCTTTACACGCAGGGTATCTACAAATTTGGTAATAGCACTTTTCATGCGCTGAGACCGGTCTTGATCTTGTGATACGAACTCTGGGTCTGATGCTAGATTTAAGTTATTCACGACGCTTTCAGCTAGCGTCCTACTCTTGATGAGTTCTACCATTGTGCTGAAAAATTCATCGTCAACAACGATGCCAGCTATATCAGATTCTGAAAATATTTTTCTTTCTTGCTGCTTAATTTCCAAGGTGCTGGAAGCACTGTACACAGGCGCAAGTCTAAAGACAATTAATGCAGCGAGTCCAAGAGTAATGACGATGGACAATAGGATGAACCATGACCATTTTTTTAAAATATTTAGAGCTCTGGCAAAATCTAACTGATTAGTCTGTTCTGGTATTTGATCGAACATTTTGCGAGATTGCCAGCTGTCTACATTCAAAATGTCTATGTCCGATTGTGAAGCCATGATAAATGTGGTGCCCTTTAGTCTTAAATTCTCAGTAGATTATTTGCAGCAGCATATATCTTGCTTTATCCTTCAAGGATAGAGATAATAACTGCAAATAATTGTAAGTCGAACTTGTTGATTGTGTTTCTCACTTGTATAAACGTAGCAGCTACGCAATATTCATGCCTACTCAATTGGTCTAACCTGATATTAGCTTATGCAGGGTCTGAAAATGGTTTTATTAGCCATTAAATAAAGGAATTTACAGTGAAGACTACTCTTCCAAAAATAGGATATAAATACGTATCTTTAAGTCTCATGAGTGCTTTATTGGTTGGGTGTGCATCTGCCAACCCAAATGGTTTAGGCAGTGATGCAAACTGGCCATCCGTCAAAACTTTTTTAGAATCTGACCTTTCACCTAATGATGAAGCGAAATATGTTTCATCTAAAGCTCTCTCTAATGTTTTTAAAGTTGGAGATATTGCCAAAGTTACGGTGCATGGGTTTGAAGAGTTTTCGGGCGCGTTCAGTCTTGACAGTAATGGGCAAATATATTTTGCCTATATAGGACTTGTTACAGTTAGCGGAAAAACTGTTGCAGAATTACAAAATCATTTGCGCGAAGAATATGCGGCTTGTTGCTTAAGAAGTCCGAGTGTTTCAGTTGAGAAAGAATCTGAAGCCATAGGAAAAATTGTTGTTGATGGCGCCGTTGAATCTCCAGGGTCCTTCGATGTTTTTGAAAGTATCCGATTGTCTGAGGCGATTGCTATAGCTGGCGGAGCGGGACAATACGCTGCTAAATCCCGCACGATTTTATCGAGAGATTTTGATGGAGAACGTCGGATTATGGTCTTAGATTTGGAGGCTATACAATTACACGGCGGTAATGATCCTAAATTATATCCAGGGGATGTCATTTTTATTGAAGATAACCAAGGAAAGTTACTTTTCGAAAATTTCGTGAAGACTATTCCTTTGTTAAGTGCTGTTATATTTGCAGTAACCCGGTAGTTAACACTTCTGTGCTAATTATTTAGCATTATTCGTGCCGATAGAGTGAAAGCTTTTAGCTCTTGATATTGCTTAAATATACTAAGTATCGTGAGTAGATGGAGAGTAACCTTCCACCCATTTTTTTACTATCTGTCTGACCTCAGCGCTATCGTTTGAGGCGATTGCAGATGTGACCTCACCCAAGAGATTTCTTGTTGCGGGGCTGTTTATACTTTTCTCTTTTGCTCTCAATATTTTGGGATGTGGTGTCGGTAAAGTTTCCGCGTCGATCAAAAGTTCTTCATAAAGTTTTTCACCCGGACGCAGTCCCGTCGTTAATATTTCTATATCGCCTAGCGGGTTCTCATCATCTTTTACACTAAACCCGCTTTTTTCGATTAATCGCCGCGCAAGGTCCTTAATTTTTACAGGCTTGCCCATATCAAGTACGAAGACTTCTCCGCCTTGAGCAAAGCTTCCGGCAACGACAACGAGATATGCAGCCTCTGATATAGCCATAAAGTAACGCGTTACATCTTCATGCGTAAGTGTGACGGGACCGCCTTTAGCAATCTGACCCTTAAAGAGGGGGATGACAGACCCAGAAGACCCTAAAACATTCCCAAATCTTACCATTGAGAATTTTGTTTTTTTGCTACGTTTATCGCAATCTTGAACGATGAGTTCGGCAAGCCTTTTGGTGGCCCCCATTATGTTCGTTGGCCTGACGGCTTTGTCGGTTGAAATTAAAACAAATGTTTCTATTTTTGCCTTCAACGCCGCTTGGGCTATCGTATATGTCCCGATGACATTGTTTTTGATTCCAGCAAGCTCATTGGCTTCGACTAAGGGAACATGTTTATAGGCGGCTGCGTGGAACACGACTTCTACCTCATGTTCTTTGAAAATATGGGCCAAGGTTGTGGAATCCGTAACGGAGCCTAAGATAGGAACAAGCGTGATGTTGAGTTTCGCAACAACGGGCCTTAATTCTCGCTCCGCCAAATATAAAGCAAGCTCAGATTGCTCAAATATAATTAACTTTCTCGGTTCATGTTTTATAATCTGACGACAAAGTTCTGAGCCTATTGAGCCGCCTCCGCCTGAGATAAGAATAGATTTTGATTTATAAGGCGCATTTATGTTTGGAAGCTCAACATCAAATTTGTCTCTCCCAAGTAGATCTTCAGGATTAACTTCAACGAAGCTATCTAAAATATTACTCCCATGAATGATGTCCATATGTGACGGTATGAATTGAATCGCGCATGTTAAATGTTTTAATTGCTTCGACATTTTTTTACTATCTGCGTCAGATAAAGAAGGGATAGCAATTAAAATTCTTTCGATATTTTTTTGTTTGACGAGTCTTTCTAGATTTTCTGGCCCAAAAACAGAAAGCCCAAAAATAATCAATTTCTGCTGTAACTTATTATCGTCTATAAAGGCGATAGGTTTGACTTGTTTTGATTGTCTTAACGCAGAAACCAACTGTATGCCTGCTTCACCTGCACCGTATATCAAAACAGGGGTTCTATCATTTCCAATCAGGTAGAGTTGGCGCAAAAGTAATAAGCCGTTCACTCTGGAAAAAAGCGCACCTGTAAAAAATATAATCCCGAAAATCATAGGAACAGAGCGCGGCGCAGGAACATGCAAGAGAAAGCTCATGCTCATTGCGGTCAAGACTAATAATAAACTGCATAAAGCAATCTGTTGTATTGCTTGTAGATCAAATGATTGGAGCTTAATTTTCGGAATTTTAAGCATCCATGCGTATATCATACCCGCGCCAGCCAACACGGGGAAAAGCGGCCAGGCGCGTTGCATTTGTTCAAGCGGAAATATTTCCCCATATCTGAGGGCAAAAGCGGAGGTTAAGGCTAAAATTATCATGATGACATCAACGAGTGTCATTATAACCCATTTGCTGCGGCGATCTAAACCATCAACAAGATTAACAACTTTTGTTACCATTAGATCCCCGTATCTATAGAGGCCTAAAAGCCTCTATCTAATGTTATGGATGGCGCTTTAACGTTTTCTGTTGAGAATAACAAATTTAAAACTCAGCTATATATCGCTGCTTTGCTTTATCTTTTCTATAATTGAGTTTTGTGTGCTTTCATCAAGATAAGGGTGCATAGGTAGGCTAATAACAGTCTTCATCACGGTTTCCGTAATTTGGAGTCCATTTGGGTCACGGGGGTATTGTAAATAAGCCGTTTGAAGATGTGTTGGCCTTGGATAGTAACGGGCTGTTGGGATACCGTAATTTTTTAAAAACTGACTAAGAGTGTCAGGATTTTCAACTTCTATCGTGAATTGTGCCCAAGTCGATATTGCCCCCGGAATTATTGAAGGTGTTTTAACGTGCTGCGAGATTAAGCCTTTTACATAGCGATTGGCGATGTGGTTGCGCTGGTCTATCTCATCCGCGAATATCTTCATTTTCTCTAACAGAATAGCTGCTTGAAGCGTATCTAGGCGCGAATTCAACCCGATATAAATATTATCATATTTGTCTATTCCTCTCCCGTGTACCCGTAGGGAATCCAAAATATCTTTTATGTCGGGGTCATTTGTAAAGACCGCGCCGCCATCCCCGTAACACCCCAAAGGTTTGGCCGGGAAAAAACTGGTCGTCATGATGTCTGCCCAGTGGCTTGGGTGCATCCCATTTAATGTTGCCCCAAAACTTTGAGCGGCATCAGATATTATCTTGAGGTTATATTTTTGAGCAATCGGCGCCAGCAGAGGATAATTCGCGGTTTGTCCAAATAAATCTACAATGATGACGGCGCGAGGGGTTAATGTGCCGTCAGATGTTGTTTTTTGAAGTGTCCGTTCTAAGCTCTCTGGGCACATATTATAAGTAGTTGGATCAATGTCCACAAAGATCGGCGTCGCGCCGAGAACGGCTATGCTTTCAGCGGTGGCTGAGTAAGTAAATGAGGGACAAAATACGGCATCCCCAGGGCCAATACCAAAGGCCATTAAGGCCAGCATTAAGGCGTCTGTTCCGTTGGCGCAGCCAAGGGCGAATTTGACATTTGCGAAATTAGCTAATGCTTGTTCTAAGTCTACGACTTCTGGCCCCATAACATATTGCCCATGCGACAATACTTTCTCGATCGCGGCATCTAGCCCTGGTTTTAAACGATCTTGCTGAGATTTCAGATCTATAAATTGCATGTTAGGTCTTTCATAATGATGATAATTACATCAATGAGCGTCGCCCTACACACCAATAAAGGTTACGATAAGTTACAATGTTGTTATCGATTAGGACTAAAAATTTAATCCTCCAGCATATTTGTCAAGCTATGTGCAGCTTAACCTAGGCTTTCGGGTAATTAATGTTTAAGGGAACCTGAATTTGTTAGCTATGTGACATCGGGAATTTAATGTTCGGTATTTTTAAAAACAAAAATCAAGAGCGTAATCAAGGCTCTGACTCCGACCCAATCATGGAGGGACATGCCTATGTGATTGGCGATATTCATGGATGTTACGACGAATTATGTGAATTACTGGACTTAATAGAAGCTGATGCAAAGATGTTAGGGGCAGGCCCAAAACAAATCATATTCTTAGGTGATCTTATGGATAGGGGGCCTAAATCTAATGAGGTGATAGAGTTATTATCCAATTTTAAACCAAGCTATGCGGAGCCTGTTTTCATTATGGGAAACCATGAAGAGGTTTTTTTAAAGGTCTTGGCCGGCTCTGTCAGCGCGTTAATGTCGTGGTTCGAATTTGGTGGTCGGTCCTGCGTTCGTAGTTATGGTGTTAAAAATCTGGGCGAAATTCATACCAATGCAGATAGTTTGCTGTTTCGTATTCAGGAAAAAGTGCCGCCGCGCCATATTGAATTTATTGAAAGCTTTCAGGATATGCATCAATTTGGTCCTTATCTTTGCGTACATGCTGGGATTAAGCCCAGAGTCGCTATCGAAAAGCAAAGCTCTCGAGATTTACGCTGGATTCGCAATGAATTCATGGCGTATAAAAAACAACATCCGCTTATTATTGTTCATGGACATACAATCGTTGAAACGGTTGAGGTACTTCCGAACAGGATAGCTGTTGATACGGGGACGTATGACGGCGGGCCGCTTACCGCGGTGCGTTTAGGTAATGATGGGCCACATATTCTTCAGACAGTTCCCAAATCAGTCCCTAAAAAAGAGATTTAAGCCTATTCCAACGCGGGTGAAAGATATTTTGAACAATAATGTCTGCTTCTACCGCCATTTAAAGAGCGTTAACTAAAAATTAGTCATAAACCTTTTGACTCTGTTAAGAAAATTTGGCAGTCTTTAATTTCCTTAAC
>JALZWM010000068.1 GCA_023300105.1 Hellea sp. | reverse complement strand
TCTGAGGGACAAACAGCTGCGCTTGTGACGCCTGACCCTGCACTTGCGCGGCGCGTGAAAGCGCGGCTGAGGCGCTGGGATGTTGAAGTTGATTATTCACAAGGGGAACCGTTAGAAGAAACATCCCTCGGGGCTTTCCTTGCTGCGGTCTTAGCGCGTCATGAAACCCCTTCTAACCAAGTTGAACTCGCGGTTCTATGCAAACACCCGCTCATGGGGGGCGTGGATGTCAAGAAAGACTGGTTGGCATTTGAACACAAGTTACGCGGCGCATGGGAAAAGCCTGTCTTGGAAGCGTTTACGCATTTTGAAAAACTAACCCAAGACTTTGCGCCGCTCTCAGACTTAACAGACGTCACAGCAGACGTTTGGGCTAAGGCTCTAGCGCAAACGGCAGAACATCTTGCGGCTCAAGAAGATGTCGACGGCGCGTCGCGTCTTTGGGTCAATGATGCAGGCGAGAAGGCCGCGAGCTTGATTGAGGATTTAATTAAACATGGCGCGCATTTACCTGTGATGAGCTGTGAAAGTTTTACGCGGCTTTTTGGAAACTTGATGCGGGGCAAGGTTGTGCGTCCGCGTTACGGCACGCACCCAAGGCTGTCTATTCTAGGCCCGCTCGAAGCGCGTATGCTCACGGCTGACCGTATTATTCTTGGCGGGTTAAATGAGGGCATATGGCCGGCGGCCCCTTCGGTTGAACCCTTCCTCTCGCGCGGTATGCGGCAGAGCCTTGGTCTGTCCTTACCCGAACGACGCTTTGGCTTATCCGCGCATGACTTTGCGGAACTCGCGGCAAACCCTGAGGTTATCCTCACGCGCTCAAAACGTTCTGATGACGGCCCAAAGGTGGCCTCACGGTGGCTTTGGAGATTAGAGACTTTGATGAAAGGCGCACTTGGAGATGTTGCAGAAGAAAGTCTTTCCTCCGCTAATAAATATTTAGAGTGGGCGCGGGCAATGGATTTTGTTTCCCCTAAGGAGGTCGAGAGAAATCAAATTAGGCGGCCTTCGCCAAAACCGCACCCTGATGAACGTTGGCCCATGGAAACGCCTAAGCTTTCAATTACAAAAATTAAAACGTGGATACGTGACCCGTATTCGATTTACGCGCAGTATATTCTCGGACTCTTACCTTTGGATGATTTAGATCGCAGTTTGGATGTACGTGATTATGGGAACGCGCTTCATAAAGGTTTGGAAGACTTCACAAATGACTATTCAAAAGCGTTGCCCAAAAATGCAGCGGTGTTGTTAGTGTCTAGTTTTAAGAAGGCTATGAAGGCGTTGAATTATCCTGATTACGATGTTTCTAAAGAAACAGCGCGTCTTGAGAAAATTGCCGCGAAAGTCATTCCATGGATGGAAGAGCGCCGCGCGCGCGGCTGGGCGGTTCGCGGCGTTGAAGCCACAGGCAGACTAGAATTAAAAGGCCTTGATTTCGCCTTAACAGGCACGGCTGATTTAATTGAAAAAGGCCCGCTTGGCTTTGCGGTTACGGATTATAAAACAGGCCTGCCGCCAACATCTGCTGTGCTGGATGTCGGCTTTGACCCTCAACTTCCGCTTTCTGCACTTATGCTGCGAGAAGGTGCTTTTGATAAGCAAGGTAAAGGCGAGACGGAAGAGCTGAATTATATTCACCTCAAAGGTGCAGGCGAAAATGAAATATTACACCCTAGAGTCGGGACTATAAAAGGTAAGGTGTATAGGTCAGGATCTGAATATGCGGATTTTGGGTTTGAGATTATATCTAACTTAATTACGAGCTACGCCAAGGCTGACACAGGTTATGCCTCGCAACCCCGCGCGCAATTTACCCATGATTACGGCAATTATGATCATCTGGCGCGCCGCGAGGAATGGATGCGCCTTGGCGCGGAGGCACCGATAACCAATGACTCATAGTCCTGAATTTAAAGCCGCTGTCAAAGCACAAAACCAAGCCGCGAACCCCTCGGCGTCACGTTTGGCATCTGCCAATGCGGGGTCGGGTAAAACACGGGTCTTGGTTAACCGCGTCTCGCGTATTTTGCTCCAAGGTGTGCCGCCTGAGAAAATCCTGTGCCTAACCTATACCAAAGCCGCAGCTTCTGAAATGCAGAGCCGCCTTTTTAAAACATTAGGTGAGTGGTCGATTTGGGAAGATGACAAATTAAATAAGGCCCTGACTGAATTGATGGGGCCAAAGGATCACGGCGTGCCTTTAAAAACGGCGCGGCAATTATTCGCCAAAGCTCTGGAAACACCTGAAGGTCTTAAGGTGCAAACCATTCATGCCTTTTGTGAACGTATCTTGGCGCGCTTTCCTGTTGAGGCAGGTATTCTGCCGGGCTTCGAGCCGATCGACGAGTCCGAGATGGTACCCATACGCGATGGTGTGCGAACGGAAATTTATAAACTAGCGGCTGAAAACCCTGACGGGCGGCTGAACCAAGCTATACGTCTTTTGACATCTGCCAAAGCCGAACAAACACTGGATACGCTGTTTAAATGGATGGCGCTGAATGAGGAAAAGATAAACCAATGGGAGGCCGCTGGAGGTATTAGTCCGCTTGCGGAATATTTGGATATCGAGCAACCTTTCCAATCTGTCGATGAGATTAAACGTGTTGGATGGGAGAGCGCGCCACAAAGTCAAATTACACAAGCCGCCAATGAAATGCTGGGCAGTCCGAATATATCTGACGTGAGGAGGGCCGAGAATTTATTGGCAACGTTTCATATAAATGACCCCGTTGAGGCTTTTGAGCATTATTTCAAAATTTTTCTGAAGTCCAAACAAGAAGGCCCGCTGAAAACTATTATCACAACTAAAGCAGGAGAGTTCGCGTCACTCTTTTTCTCAAATGATCCTAAAGATGGATATGATAGCGAGCGTGAACGGGTTTTGCGTTTGGTTGATAAAATTAAATCAACTGAATGCCTCATTTTAACAGAGGCCTTTTTAACGGTAGCGCGTGAATTTACCGCGCGCTTTAAAGCGGCCAAACATATTAGGCGCGGCCTCGACTTTAGTGACCAAATTATCTTGGTACGAAATCTCTTGGCGCGAAGTGAATATTCCGATTGGATAAGCTATAAGCTCGACGGCGGTATTGAGCATGTCCTCTTGGACGAGGCGCAAGATACATCGCCCGAACAATGGGAAATCATCAATAGTCTGTCTGAGCCTTTCTCGCAGGATAACCCTGACCGTAACTCAAAATACCCGCGTACTTTATTTGCGGTGGGGGATGAGAAGCAATCCATCTATTCTTTCCAAGGCGCGGAACCCGAGCGTTTCTTAAATGAAATTAGAAGACATAGCGGGGACGATGAGAGCAAAAGCATTCGCATGCGGATGTCCTTTCGCTCGGCGCCTGAAATTCTACAATTCGTCGATCAGATTTTTGTTGAAAACCAAGTCATACAGCAGATGTTTGACGCTAGCGCCTACGCCCCTGCTTCTGACCTCATTCGGCATACGGCGCACCGCCAAGACCATGGCCGCGTCGATATTTGGCCCGCCGTCGATAGGCCCGAAGCCGAAGCCGATAATGACCCATGGGACACAAGCCCAGTGGATAGTCTCAGCAAAGCCGATGCGCGCGAACAACTTGCTAATAAAATTGCTATTCAGATTAGAGATTGGATTAAAGACGGCGAGCCTATCTATGACCGCGAAAAAGAAGCTACACGCCCTATGCAGGCCGGGGATATTCTTATCCTCGTGCGGCAGCGGACAGGGTTTTTTGAAGCTGTTATTCGGAACCTGAAAACGCACGGTGTTGCCGTAGCGGGGGCTGACCGGTTGAAACTCAAAGACGCGATTGCGGTGAAAGACTTACTCTCTTTGGCAAGGTTTACATTGCTTCCGTCTGATAGCCTGTCTTTGGCTGAGGTTCTAAAAAGTCCTTTATTTGGCTTTGATGATGACGCGCTTTTTGAAGTCGCCGCGCGCCGCGATAAACAAAATCTGTGGCAGGCTTTGCAGGCGAAAAAGCCAGAGCTCGCCGCGCAATTCACCGACATCATAAATTATGCCTCCCGCTATGCGCCCTATGAGTTTTTCACGCGGGTTTTGGATATGCCTGATAGTCAAGGCGTCGCTCTAAAGCGCCGTGTTTTTGAACGGCTTGGCCTTGAAGCCAAAGACGCGATGGAAGCTTTCCTCGCCCGCGCGCTGGCCCATCAACGCCAAAGCTCCCCGTCGCTGCAAAAATTCGTACAGAGTTTTGCGCAGGACGAACAGGAACTTAAACGCGATATGGACGGCGGCACGGGCGAAGTCCGCGTGATGACCGTGCACGGCTCTAAAGGGCTAGAAGCCCCAATCGTTTTCCTGCCTGATACGACTCAAAAACCCTCAACACCCGAGACGATGATTAAAGTTGAGGGCGGCTTTGCGCTTTCGCCAAGCGCGGTAAAGACACCAGAGAAACTGACGCTCTGTAAAGACGCGATGAAGGCCAAACGTCTCCAAGAAAACTTGCGGCTTTTTTATGTGGCGATGACCCGCGCCGAGTCTCGCCTCATAATTTGCGGGTATAAAACAGGACAAAAAACGGGAACAGTTGCGGAAGGGTCTTGGTATAAATATGCCCAAGCCGCTTTTGATGGATTGCAGACGCAAGACATCGGAACGCCTTGTGGCGATGGCCGTTCTTATGGGCTTGCACCCGCCGCAGTCTCAAAGACCATAGATATGAAGTCTAAGAAGACGGAGGACATGCCGTCTTGGATTTCTTTGCCTGCAAAACCTGAAGGCCGTGCTAAACGCCGCGTGACGCCGTCCCATTTATTAGCCCCGCCGCCAACACAGGACATGCCTGTACGCTCGCCTTTGAACCAAGAGACTGAAACGCGTTTCGCGCGCGGTAACCTTATCCATAAGCTTTTGGAAATTTTGCCCGAAGCCTTACCCGAAAAACGCAACGCCCTCGCGGGTAAGATATTGGCGGGTTATTCAATGACAGAGACACAACGCGCCCAAATTTCAGATGAAGTTTTTGCCGTCTTGGACAACCCAGACTTTGCAGATATTTTTGCGCCTGGTAGCCGCGCTGAAATTTCATTAGCGGGTTCGGCGAAAACACTACCTGCCGATATTTACCTTAATGCCCAAATTGACCGTATCAGCGTCACAGAGACCTGCGTTTATATTGTCGATTATAAATCTAATCGGCCGCCGCCCAAAACGCAGGACGGTGTGGCGGATATTTATTGGGGGCAAATGGCGGCTTACCGTGAACTGGCGCGTGAAATATACCCCGCTCACAAAATCGTGTCCGCGCTTTTATGGACGGACGGGCCAAGTTTAATGGTGTTAGACGATAATCGTTTGGATGCGGCCTTGACGAAGATTGCTGCGCTTCCTACCTAGACTTTAGAATTATTAAATTAGCAGGAGGCCATCATGGCAACAGTCAAAGTATCTGATTCAAGTTTCAAAGCCGATGTCATCGATTCCGAAACCCCCGTTCTTGTTGACTTTTGGGCAGAATGGTGTGGCCCTTGTAAGCAGATTGGCCCCGCGCTTGAAGAAATTTCAGAAGAAATGGGCGACAAGATTAAAATTGCTAAAGTTAATATTGATGATGACCCTGAAACGCCAGGCAAGTTTCACGTACGCGGTATTCCAACGCTCATGATTTTCAAAGGCGGCCAAGTCGTAGCAACGAAAGTCGGCGCAATGACAAAGACAAAGCTTGCCGAATGGGTAAGCGAACATACAGATGGCGGCGTCGCTTAGGCTTTGGCATTTGGATTTGGAATGAGGCGGCCTTCGAGCCGCCTTTTTTATGTCTTTAATTTATTCTTGTGGAGCCAATAAGGCGTTATCCGGATCGATATGAACCGCTATTATCTCTTCGCCGGTTTCTGGGGCAATAGTGCCTGCGGGTAATAGGTTTAAGTCAATGGGATTGGGATAAATATCAAGAAGGGCTCCGTCCATGGCATCAATTGTCGTTAATGGAATCGCAAAGAAAATTGTTATAGCTGCTGTGCTAAAAACAGCCCCTGCCGTTGTAAAGGGAAGCGTGGACCCGCTAGCCGTTACAAAGGAACCCATAGCCCCTGCTGACCCGCCAATGACTGTTCCTGCGGCGGCTTGCTTTCTCGTTTTAGTTAAAGAGCGAGAGCGGACTGTGATATGAACGGGTATATAACCTGGTTTTGTAATTTTAGCGATGAATGTCGACCTTCGAGGGACGGTGATTTCGCACGGTGTCGCTTCACATCCATAAGTTTCCTTTGAAAGCGTATTATCTAATTGCCGCGCTTTCTTGCTCTTTGGTGTTTCTGCGGTCGTTGTAACGACTGCGCCTGCTGGCTCGGTTTTAACGATAAAGGATTCTTTCGTTCCTCTTACAACAGTGGCGCAAGACGTTTGGAACATGACAGTAAAAAGAACGCCGCAAACTAACCCCAACCGCATTTTTAGGATTTTTCTTTTTTAGATTTTTCGAGTTTTTTAAGTCGCTTTTCTTCTAACTTGCGCGCGCGTTTTTCCTCGGGCGTTTCTGTTCGTTTCCGCCTAATCAAAGCCACCTTTGGATCTTTTTCAAAATCCTTACCTTTTGGGGGCAGGACAAGAAATACGGGATTTGGGTTCAAGTTCATCAAAGCGCCAGTTGCGCTGTCAACACCAATACTTAAAAGACCGACACCCCCCGCGACTGTTGCGGCGGCTATGGCTGTTCCTGCGACAGCGGCGCTTGTTGTAATGTAACCTGCGCTGGCCAGACTTGCACCGAGAGCCCCAACGCCAGCGGCGGTGGCCACGCCAACGCCAGCTGAGCCAGCGAGATTGGCATTCATACTTTCTTTGTGCCGGCTGTGATCTACGCCAATTTCTACAGCTTCGTACCCTGGAGTAGCTATCGTCATAATGAATTCAGCTTTACGTGACATCTCAAATTCACACGGGGTTGCAGGGCAACCGTAATAACTTGCAGGACTGTCAGGGTTTTCTTTGCGAAGTTTGCGGCTTTGTTTTGTTTCTAAATCCGTTGTGACAACAGCCCCTGCGGGTTGGGTGTCAATAACCATGTCAACATTAGAGCCGCGCGCAACTGTTGCACATCCTGCAAGGTCAATGCTTATAATGATAAGGAAAATGTACTTTAGGCGTTTCATACCGTCCTCCTTGCAGAAGGGTGCGATAATTACAGGCAGTCTTCAAATCAGATGACGTGTCACTATGTTTCAGTTCATGAATTTAATTTAAGAACTTCGCCTGCCAAATAGAGTGAGCCGCAGATTAAAATACGCGGCGGTGTTATTGTGTCCTCGGATATTTCACGCGATAGGGCTTCGCCCGTATTAATGGCGCGCTGTAGGGCGTCTGTAATATTATTCGCCGTTTGCCCGATAAGGCCGCGCTTTTCAGCGAGCTCAATTAACGTCTCTGGCGCGAGGGATGTATGGTTTGGAATTTCGACGCCGATAACCGCGCTGGCGAGCCCCTCATAAGCATCTAAAAATCCGCCAATATCTTTATTGGCTAAGATGCCCGTGATCAAAATAAGGGGGCGCGGAGTTTTGGATTCAAGGTCTGCCATGACGTTCGCAACCGCGCGGGCAGCATGAGGGTTGTGACCTCCGTCTAGCCATAATTCGCCGCCGCTGTCTGCGACCATCTCCGCAAGCGGGCCTGTGTTCAAGTTTTGCATGCGCGCAGGCCAAGAGACTGTGCTGAGCCCTTTTTCAATCGCGCGTTCAGAGATTTGCATCTGGCGGGCAATGGCGATGGCGGTGCCGGCATTCATGACCTGATGTTCCCCGATAAGGGCGGGCATGGGCAGGTCCAAGAGTTCACCATCATTTTCAAAAACGAGGCGGCCATGTTGACCGTAAGCGCGAAAGTCTTCGTTCCAAAATTTCGCGCTGCTGCGCATTTTATTGGCTTCGGCATCTAAGACGGCGCGGACAACATCCATTTGCGGCCCGATAATCACGGGGGTATGGGCCTTCATTATGCCGGCTTTCTCGCGGGCGACACCTGCGATGTCGCGGCCTAAAAATTCTGCGTGATCATAATCGATTGGGGTAATCCCGCAGCAGGCCGGCGTGATTACATTGGTCGCGTCATAGCGCCCGCCGAGCCCGACTTCGATTAACGCAATATCGGCGGGGGTTTCAGAAAAAGCTAAAAACATGGCCGCTGTTGTGGCCTCAAAGAAGGAAAGCGGCGCGCCGTCATTGGCTTTGCGTACGCGCGCTAAAACATCAATTAAAGCCTCATCAGAAATTTCTTCGGAAGCCACAACAATGCGTTCTCTAAAATTGACCAGATGAGGCGAGGTATAAACATGGGCTTTAAGACCAGCGGCTTCGGCGAAAGCGCGGAGATAAGCCACAGTTGAGCCTTTGCCATTCGTGCCCGCGATATGAACCGTTGGCGGGAGAAGCTGTTGCGGATTACCGAGCTTACTCAGCACATGCAAAATGCGCTCGAGACCTAAGTCGATTTTCTTGGGATGCAGCGCGGCGAGTGTTGCTAAGGCTTGCTCAACTGTTTCGCCAGTTGTTTCGCGCGATGACGCTTTAGGCATCTTCGAACTTAGGTTCTGGTTTGTAATTTGATTTCGTTTGCATCAAAACTGAGAGGAGGTTGGCGAGCGTTGCGCGCATCTCGGTGCGCGGGACGACGCGGTCAATCATGCCTTTTTCTTGAAGGAACTCAGCGCGTTGAAAACCCTTGGGAAGTTTTTCGCGAATAGTTTCCTCAATCACGCGCGGCCCTGCGAAACAAATTAGAGCGTCAGGTTCAGCGAGGTGAACATCTCCCAGCATCGCATAACTTGCGGTCACGCCGCCTGTTGTGGGGTCGCACAGGACAACAATATAAGGCAGGCCCGCTTCGCGAAGTTCTTGGACGGCAATTGTTGTGCGCGGCATTTGCATAAGGGACAGCGCGCCTTCTTGCATGCGCGCGCCGCCAGCGGCTGTAAAAACGACGAGCGGCATTTTTTTTCCAACTGCACATTCCGCGGCTTGGATAAAACCTTCACCCGCGGCCATGCCGAGGGAGCCGCCCATAAAGGCGAAATTTTGCACGAGGACAACAGCGTCGATACCGTGAATTTTTCCAACGCCAATATTCATGGCGTCGCGATCACCTGTTTTGGCGCGCGCTTTTTTTAAGCGGTCCGTATATTTTTGATCATCTTTGAATTTAAGCGGGTCTTTCGCGACATCTGGAATGTCGACTTTGGTATAGTCCGCATCATCAAAGGTATAATCCATGCGCATATCAGGGCCGATACGCAAATGATGCCCTGCAGGCGTCACATGGAGAAGCCCGCCAAGATCAGCAGAAAAAACCATCTCTCCAGACTTCGGACATTTCATCCAGAGGTTATCTGGCGTGTCCTTCTTAGAGAAAATATCTTTAACGCCCGGCGGCGTGAGTTTTGATAACCAATTCATAGCCGCGTTTTGCCCGATGTTCGCGTGGGGAGCAATGGCTATCTGTAAAAATGGTTGAGGGTGGTATGAATAGAGATATTAGGTGAGAGGCTTAAACTCGCCTCAATTAAGGTTCGCATTTTGGAGGCTTGTTGTTTTTAAGCGGCGATAACATCTCCCATCTTGCTTGATAATCCTCGGAGGAGTGATAGACGTAATTATGTCTTTTGGTTCTCATGCTTATATTCCTGATCCTCGCAACGCATCGGTCAATTTTAATATAAACGGCAGGCTTCT
>JALZWM010000067.1 GCA_023300105.1 Hellea sp. | reverse complement strand
CATGTAAGCGCGCTCTGCCCGGGGTTTGTTTTTACAGAATTTCATGACGTGAACGGGACTCGCGGCGCGGTGAGTAAATTACCAAGCTTTATGTTTATGGAGGCCAAGGACTGCGCGGAGCAGGCCGTTGAGGCCTGCGAACGTAATCGCGCCGTTTTTATTCCTGGCGGGGTGAATAAATTTCTGGCCTTGCTTAACCGCGCGCTGCCAAGCCGTACCGCACAGAAATTGATGGCGAGTAATTCGCACCGCGTTCGCCAAAGCAGTGCAGCCAAGACAAGCCAAAAAGGATAATATAATGACCGCAGATCCAAGATTATATGTTGCGCTCGACCTTACATCTGTTGAGGCTGCACAAGATATGGTGGACCGTATTGGGGACGCCGTTATCAGCTATAAAGTTGGCTTGCAGTTACTTCCAGTGGGCGGTGCTGAATTTGGGCAACGGCTTAAAGCGCAAGGCAAAAACGTCTTTTATGATTTTAAGCTCCACGATATTGACGCCACAGTTGAAAAAGCGACGCGGTCAATTGCGACTCTTGGCGCAGACCTTTTAACGGTTCATGCGCGGCCAGATGTCATGCGGGCGGCAGCTGCCGGGCGTGATGATAGCGGGTTGAAAGTTTTGGGCGTCACAGTTTTGACCTCTCTTGATCAGCAAGCCTTGGACGATATTGGTTATTATATGACCGCTGAGGAATTAGTAATGCGCCGCGTGGCTCAAGCAATCGAAGCTGGAATTGACGGTGTCGTCTCTAGCCCGCTTGAGGCAGAACGTATTCGCGCGCAAGTGCCGAATAACTTTTTAGTTATTACACCTGGCGTACGTATGCCAGGTGAAGATAAGGGCGATCAAAAACGTGTCGCGACACCGGGCGAAGCTCTGGGCTTTGGCGCATCGCACATTGTTGTCGGCCGCCCAATTACAGCTGCTAGCGATCCAAGAGTTGCAGCTCTGGCTATTCTTAAAAATATGCAGGCATAAAAAAACCTCTCACTTTCGTGAGAGGCCACTTTTAGATGTTGGTAGGACTAACAGACTACCATCTGTTGCCACAGCTGTTTTGTTGAGGACGGTTTACATACCGTGAATATTGTATGTTTTGCGCACCACAAGCTGTCTGCTGCTGATTAGCGTAATATGGCACAGCAACCGGTGTTGGCACTGGCGTGCGCACATAAATAATAGGGCGAACAACACGGACATAATTTGTCTGTGGAACTTGTTTTACAACATTATAGCATCCTAAGACGCGGGCACCTGTTGGGTTATAAACATTCACTGGGCAATCTGTTGACTGCAAGCTCTCATTAGATCCTAGGCCCGGCACTGAGCTTGTTGAACCAGAAAAAGCGTACATTTCAACATCACGGCCAGCATATGCTGAAGAGATTGATCCCGTTCCGTATGTTGCATCAGCTGCAGATGAAGACATTACGCCGCCATATGAACTACCATATGAACTTCCACCAGAGGCATAACTCGAACCTGACCCGTAAGTTGTTCCAGATGAATAACCAGAAGAATAAGACGGACTTGAATATGTTGGAGCCGCGAAAGTGGAACCTGTTGAAGCAGACCCTGACCAGCTACTCAAAGGCGCGAGAGATGATCCTCCGCTACAGTAAGTACCAGAACTGCAGCCCGCAAAAGCGGCGCTAGACATAAGTGTTGTTGCGGCAAGAGCGGCAACGGTAGTGAAAATACGGGACATAACGACCTTTCGTAATGATACATTTGCCTTACTCCACAGCAAGACACGTGCCAAAGCAAAGTGATTCACCCAAGAGGTGAATCTTTTGCAAGATTTATAGTGTGGACGAGGGAAGAGCGGTGCATTCACCCCCAAATGTACCGCTCTCTTCTCCCCCCACTGAAGATTTACTGTTTTAATTAACCCAGCTTGATCCTTGAGCCGCGCCGTAGCGGGTTTGAAGATTTTGTTGTCCGCCAAACGGAACTGGACGGCAAACCGGAGCGGCTATAGCGACAGGTGTCGGTACTGCGACTGGAACGTTAATAATTGGATTTACGACTTGGCGCGGTAATTGACGCTTACAAATAACTTGTGTTGCGACTGCGCTGCCTAACATTGTTGGTCCTGAAGTTTTTTCCCAATATGTTCCATCCGCGCCTACATTAGACCCGTAGATGCCGTTACCAACGGCTACAGGGGCACTTGGTTGAGAACCGTATGCGCTAGAAGCGTAATTATTGGTTGCATAAGAGGCGCTCGGAGCGGCTGCGAAATTATAGTTCGAAGGACTTACAATAGGTTGAGAGACTGCGCGGCCGGAATTAAGCGCGGCTTGTGCATTGATGGGACTGCGGTCGACAATTGATGTTGGAATATGCGCAATACCAGGTGTGAATGTATTATCACCGTATTGACGCGGTGCAAACTTGGACGGATCATATCCTTTTCCAACCCATGTTCGCAATTGTTGTACAGGCGCTGGAGCTATAGGCGTATTCAATTGGACTGAAACGGGTTGCCCTGCATTGGCACGGCAATATTGTGTTGATGACGGATGGCATCCGCCGGTGAAACCTGACGGGGCGTCAGCCAAGGAAGCTGTTGGAGCCATACCGTGGATGCGTGTAATAGAGACATGCGGTGAGCGTTGAAAATTAATTGTCCGCAAGTGACCCAAAGGGTTGTTATTTGCAACAGTCATAGGGCCAAAACTGGGAGCTTCAGTTGGAATAACATTTACTCCAGCATTACAATTCACTGGCGCGCCATAACCACATCCGCCTGCCATAGCTGGCGTAGATATGACTGCTAAACTTAAACCACTCAGGGCGGCCAATATTGAAACTTTGATACGCATCTCTCGCGTCTCCCAACGTTAAATATGACCGGAACCGGCCTGAATTAAAATAGTGATGCGAAAATCGGTAGAAAGCTTAAAAGTCGTAAGCTATTCCGCCGCGTTCCCAGTCGCCAAAACGCGTGGGTTCCGCACCATTGGGTCCGGCTTTCTCAGGAGGACGATCAGTATCTCCGGCCTTTGCCTTTCGGCGCGCCGCAGCTTCGTTCAAAGCCCGCTTAGCTGCGGGGCTTAAAACTTTTCCTGGAGCTGCATCTTTAGGAGTATTATTCATACCGCTAACTATACCGTTCCAAACCAATCGTCAAACCTGTTACAGACCTGACCTCACCCTTGATATGAGTTTTCATATCTCAGTGAACCATCCTGTTACACAATGAGCCTTAGAATTTGATTAAAGCGCTGTTTGCAATTCGTTAAGTATGTTTAACGTGTCGCTAGCGGTATTAGCTGTACTTTTCGAGCCATGCTGTCAGATTATTGGTTATAAAATCGACATAATCTGCGTGAGTGGAACTACCTGCAGGACGCGTTATTTCTGGTTCATTTGACCAATCTGCTTCTGATGTCACGAGAACTGTCGTCATTCCCATATGTTTAGGGACTTCGAGGTTACGTAGTCCATCTTCGAAAAATATAGCTGTTTTAGGGTCAATATCGAAAATATCACAAAACCTTATATAAGGGCTAGGTTTCGGTTTTGGTACATAATCCCCGTCCTCAATGCCAAAACTGCCATCAAAGAGATCAAAAAGGTTCAAATGGCTCGCTACATTTCGGGCATGGCCTTTGGAACCATTAGTGAATATGAACTTACGGCCAGGTAAGGTTTGAATTTGTGTGCGAAGTTTAGGGTCGGGTTGAAGCATCTCTAAGTCGACGTCATGAACATAGTCGAGGAATTCAGTAGGGTCCATGCCGTGAACGGCCATGAGACCAGAGAGAGATGTTCCGTACTCTGCTAAATATTCTTTTTGTATTTTGCGAGCGTCAGTATGCTGAAGCGAAAGGTAACGGCTAATAAAGCTAGTCATTTTTTTATCAATTTGAGAAAAAAACGCAACGTCAGCACGGTAAAGCGTATTGTCGAGATCAAATATCCAATTTTGGATATGACTTAGAGAAGCTGTTTGTTGTGCCATCATAGACGCTTTATCTTAGTCCAACTGCATTAGGGACAGCGAAGTCTTGATCTGTTAGATTTACTTTAGCGCCATCTGTTTCTGTTGGTAAAGGCCTGAAAGTTGCGATTGCGTAACCCGCTTCTGCGCAATATTCTCGGCCTAACGCGGAAAATTTAGCTTCTCCTATACAAAATTGTGTGGGCGTTGTTGCAACAGAGCGCAACCGTTTATCGGGCCCAAAGGTTTTACCCGTTTCAGTTTCGATTATGTTTTCTTGTAGGGCAAAAAAATGAGCTTCTGCGCCCTTAAGCGAAGTTGTCGAGGGCCGTATGCATGCGTCTTTTGTAACGGTCCACCACCCCCTAGATTGCCAAGCGCCATTGTCTCGAGTCGCCATAGCTGCCCAAATATTTGCGCTGGAATTATTACAAAGTTCAAATCCAATATTTGATTGTTTTTTTTGAGCCGCAATAGCCAAAGCGTCTATGAGGTCGCTATTGGATGCGCTTGCGGGTAAGTTGGATTTTTTCTTAAATTCGCGAATATACCTGTTTGTTCTTCGGCCTGTTATACCGTCAATCCGAGTGATTTTATATCCTATATCGCTCAAAAGGCGCTGAATACCTGCAATATCTGATTTGCTACCGAAGTTATCTGCTTCAATCAAAGTCGTGCGCTGTTCAGCGGGGTTTACGGAAAGGTAATTCCTTGATTCTAAATTTTGTAATTGGCAGCTTTTTGTTGCATCAGCTGTGAAATCATTCTCAGACACGCAAATAGGGGTTTTGCCCGTCCACTCCCGAATGCCACCTTGGTGGGCAGGGCTGCTTTCAGCAAAAATGTATCGCGGGGAATTATTGGGGGCGTCAAGTGGAAGACATTGTCCTGGTTTTACGCGGTCCCAACCTTTCGGGTTTATCTTTCCATTGCGGATAACGGCATTTGCTAATCGAACGATAAATGAGGTTTCGTTACAAACTTCCCAACTCTGCAACTCGGCTAGGGCGGCGTCCGTATCTAAACGTAAATCAGGTGCTTGTGCTGCCGCATTCAAAGAAAAGCTAAGCGCGAGGTAACAGGATGAACTTAATATGGCAAAAATTTTCACCGTCATCGGATAAGAGTTCCCGCGCCTTGGTCTGTAAAGAGTTCTACAAGTAAGCCATGTGCGCGTCGGCCATCTAAAATAACTACAGCTTCTACACCTGCTTTTACTGCGTCTGTCGCAGTTGTTAGTTTTGGTATCATGCCGCCTTGCGCTGTGCCGTCTTCGATTAACCCTAAAGCATCTTGAATCGATAAATTTGTGAGTAAATTTTTGTCTTTATCCATGACGCCTTCGATGTCTGTCAGTAGCATCAAACGAGAGGCCTTTAAAGCGGCAGCTAAAACGCCTGCGGCTGTATCTGCATTGACATTATATGAGGCGCCGTCTTCTCCGCCGCTAATCGGGGAAATAACAGGGATAAATCCTGGGTCTGCGGATGCAAGCACATCAATAACAGAAACATCTATGCTTACGGGTTCTCCAGTGAACCCTAATTTTGCATCCTTGGCTTTGGCCGTAATGAGGTTGGCATCTTTACCGGAGAGGCCAACAGCGCGCCCGCCTTCTAAGTTAATCGCTTGAACAATAGATTTATTAATTGCGCCAGAGAGTACCATTTCTGCGACGCCTACTGTTTCCATGTCCGAGACCCGAAGGCCGTCAACAAATTCAGATTTTATATTTAGTTTTTTAAGCATTGAGCCAATTTGGGGACCGCCGCCGTGTACAATAACGGGGCGTAGGCCAAACTGTTTTAAGAGTACAACGTCATGTGCAAATTTTTGAGTAAGCTCTGCATCGCCCATGGCATTGCCGCCAAACTTTATAACGATAGGGCGGCCAGAATAGCGCTGAATGAAGGGTAAAGCTTCAGATAATGTCTGAGCACTAGTCCAGCCTGTTTCATTTTTTCGCCGCTTAAGCATGTAATATTCCTAATATTATTTAGGCTGTTATAAGAAAAATTATGGAAGCGCCAAGCTCGCAATTTCAGCGCGTAGCAAATCAAGCCCATTTTTAGTCTCAGATGACGTATTTATAATCTTTGGGAAGGCTGCAGGGCGCTTTGCGACGGATTTTTCAGTGCGTTCAACAACTTTATCAAGTTCCCCTTTTTTAAGCTTATCGACTTTGGTGAGGATAAGTTGATAGGTCACGGCCGTCTCATCGAGCATCGCCATAAGTTCTAAGTCAGATTCTTTAAGACCATGACGGCTATCAATTAAGAGAAATACGCGGCGCAATGAAGCGCGGCCAAAGAGAAATTGCCGTGTTAGTTTTGTCCAGCGCGCAATGTCCGTTTTTGACGCTCTGGCGTAACCATAACCGGGCAAGTCTACAACAAAGAGGCGCTCATCAACATTGAAATAATTGAGCTCTCGCGTACGGCCCGGTGTGTTGGATGCTCGGGCTAAGCCTTTGCGGTTTGTCAGTGCGTTAATCAGGCTTGATTTACCAACATTGGACCGGCCCGCAAAACAAATTTCAGGTAAGCGTGCAGGCGGCAAAGTCTCTAGACTAACTGCGCTGAGCATAAATGTGACATCGCGAGCAAAGAGCAGTCTACCAGCTTCCACCTGAGATTTGGAAAGATCAGCCATTATTCAACCCTTATTCTGAAGGGGCAGGCTTTTCTTTGCCAGTTATTTTACGAAAGAACACGTCAACAGGTGTGTCGACTTTGAATTTCCGCGTGATGTAATATTGTTGACCGAAAGATAGGACGTTGTTCCAAACCCAGTACACCAACAAACCAGTCGCAAAAGGCGCGAGGATAAACATAAATATCCACGGCATGAATTTCATCATTTTTGCCATCATTTCAGCTTGTTCGCCGCCGCCCGCATTCTGAGGTGTTAGCGTATACATCAAAGCCATAGAGATGCCGTACATGAGCGCGAGCGGGCCAATAGCGAAGAAAGCCAAGAAGGGTAGAGGCACTGCCTCCCAAGGCAAAAGACCAAATCCGTTTAAAATTGATAGAGGATCTTTAGCTGATAGATCTTTGATCCAGCCAAAGAAAGGTTGGTGGCGTAAATCAATGTCTATGAAGACTGATTTATAAAGTGCAAAGAAGACAAAAATTGTCGGGATAATGGGGAGGCACCCTGCAGCAGGGTTTACGCCTTCTTTTTTATAAAGCCCCATCATCTCTTGCTGAAGCTTCGCGCGGTCATCTTTATAAAGCGCTTGAATTTTCTTTAGTTTAGGCTGAACTTTTTTCATCTTGGCTTGGCTCTCATATTGTTTGTTAAAGAGCGGGAAGAGAATGATTTTAATACCCAAAGTCAGGGCTAGAATACCAAGGCCGTAATTACCTAAAATTTCGCCTAACTTCGAAAGAGTCCAACTAATAGGTTTTACGAAGATACCCATTAAACCCCAATCAATCGCGCGTTCCATTTGAGCAAGGCCAAGGTTTGTTTCATATGACTTAAGAAGTTTGCGTTCTTTTGCGCCGACATAAATATGTCCGACAGATTCAATGGATGCGCCTGCCGTTAACGTGGTTGGGTTAAGGACATAAGAGACCTCATAGACCTCTTGGTCATTGATTGTGCGGTACGTGTAATCGGCCGTCATCATTTTGCCTTGCGGCGCAATTGACCCGAGCAGCCAATATTTATCTGTCAGGCCAACCCAGCCGCTTTCTCCCGTTCCGCGATAGCTTCCCTTTTTGCTCAGTCCCTTATATTTCATGTCGTGATATTTATTATCGACGATAGAAATCGGACCTTCTTGCAAGATAAAGAAATTTGTTAAGCCGTCCGGAAGACTATGTTGACGGGCGACGCCTTTACGGGAGATTGTTTTCTCGCCTGATGATGTGTTTGTCACCTTATCAGAGAGGGTAATGAGGAACCTATCGTCAACTGAAATTATACGTTCAAAAGAAAGCTCGTTAGCTTGATAACCTAAAACAACTGGTGTTTCAGGCGTTAGCGTCTCGCCTGAAATGCGTTGCCAGGGTGAGTTCGCGCCATTGCCGCCGTCAACGGGCGCCCAGTTGTCCATGATATAGGCAGATTTTTCGGCGCCTTCTGGCGTTAGCAAGTGCACGAAGCCATCGGCAGGGTCGAGCGTCTCATCATATTCTTTAAGGGCGATATCATCAAAGCGTGACCCCGTGGTCAGGAATGACCCTGTAAATCCCGGACTGTCAATTTGTATGCGGTCGCCGCGGGTGACTAAAACTTCACGGGATTCAATAGGTGTGGGCGCGGCCTCAATTTGCACGACCGCTGCTTTCTCAGCGTCAAGAAGTTGTTGGGCACGGGCTTTTTCTGCCATGGGTTTACCAAAAAAGAACCAATATCCGAGCAGGACAAGGCCTGAGAGGAACATCGCCGTGAAAAAATTTTTCTGATCGTCCATTATATATCAGCCGTTCTTAGTTTGTTTGGTCTTAAGTCTTAGTGTGCTTTGTTAGTACATTATAATTCGGGGCTTGGGCGAGGTTTTTCAAGTCGCTTTAAGGCTTTTTCAGTATCGTCAAGCAATGCCTCATAAGGCCGGGCCACCGTCTTGTCACGTGCGATAAAGACGTAATCGGTTCCTGCTTGCCCTAATTGTGGTAAAATGTCTTGGCAAGCGGCTCGAAGGCGGCGTTTTGCGCGGTTACGGATAACAGCATTTCCAATTTTCTTAGTCGCTGTGAACCCGACGCGAATGTCATTATGATCGGGGTTTTCGCGGGCTTGGATGACTACACCGCTTCGGGCTTGATAACGCCCCTCCCGAACAAACAAAAACTCGGAGCGCTTTCTCAGCAATCCGAGTTTTCCTAATTTTTTCATAACACTCACGCGCGTTAAGACACGCCGAAGGCGGCGTCTTAGGCAGAAAGAACCTTACGGCCTTTTGCGCGGCGGCGTGCTAATACAGCACGGCCATTTTTAGTTGCCATACGGGCACGGAATCCGTGACGACGGGCGCGAACAAGGTTTGAAGGCTGAAAAGTACGTTTCATCGTAAGCTCTTTATATATATAGGGCGGATTTAACCCGCAGTCATTTCAAGAGGCACCCATTAAGCGCGGGAAAAGCCTAAGTCAAGCGCCCGTTATGAGAATTCTATCTAGATGATAGGGTCGCGTTATCATTTGACCTCACGTCATCTAACTTTGTTGTTCACCAACACGCACAGAAAAGTGAGATAGCGTGTGAAGATTTTATAAATCACTTAAGTTATAGAATAATTGAAATTAACGGAGAGCTACTATGCCACGCCTTTTAACGAAGAAGTCTACATTTAAAAAATCCATGCTATTAATGACCGCTGGACTGATTCTAATAACTACTCCAGCTTATGCTGGAAACCCAGATTGCCCTTTACACAAAAAAATGGCAGCACAACAAGCTCAGCAGTCCCCTGTGGTTCAAACGGTAGCTGTTTATGTCTCTCCTCAACAACAGATAACCCCTGCGTCCCTGTCTGTTGCGCCTTTAACGCAACCTATAGCACAACCTTTAACGCAAGTATCTCCCTCTATTATACAGCAGATTGAGACACCTCAACGTGTAGAAAATACCGTGGCTATTAAAGAAGTTCAAAATAATTATGGTTCGGGTACGGCTCAAGCAAGCGTAAAGGCCTCACCACATGCGGCTTTTACTGGTATATTAAGTAAATATGTTAGCGCGCCTGACGGTCAAGGTTTGACTCATTTTAATTATAACGGCCTTAAAGCTAATGGCGCGGATAAAGCCGCGCTAGATAATTATATTAAAGACCTAGAGGGCGTTAATCCTAATAACTTGCCGCAAAATGAAGCCATTGCATTTTATGCAAACCTTTATAATGCGGTAACGGTTCAGGTTATTGTTGATAATTACCCTGTTAAGTCGATTAAAAAGCTTGGACCTCTTGGTTCTGGACCTTGGAAGAAGAAGTTGTTCACACTTAATGGTGAGCCTTCAAGTTTGAATGCTGTAGAGCATGATATTCTACGTAAGCAATTCCCATCGCCATACGTCCATTATATGGTTAACTGTGCCAGTGTTGGTTGTCCAAATTTGCTAAATTCAGCTTGGGAAGCAAGCTCTCTTGATCGCGTTAAAGAACAAGCGGCCGCAGATTATATTAATTCCCCGCGCGGTGTTCAAATCACATCAAAAGGCTTGAAAGTTTCCTCAATTTTTAAATGGTTTAAAGGTGATTTTGGCGGCAACTCAGGTTTACTACAACACATCCGTAAACATGCCCGCCCTGAACTTGCGCAGGCCATTGATAATGGCGCCCAGGTTGTCGATTATGGGTATGACTGGTCTCTCAACGAATAGAAACCGTTTTATTAAATCACGCTTTGGGGGTATGGCCCCATAGCTTTATAAATTTCGGGCGTTGACTTGTCTAATAAGTCATCCTTCCTCTTAGGAGAATAATATCATGGCTAAACTAAAAAAATGGTTGCCTTTATTGGTTATAGTTGGCGGATTTGCATTGGCTTATTTCATGGGCTGGTTCAAATATCTAAACCCGCAATTGCTTGTAGAAAATGCGGATTATTTACAAAATTTAGTCCGTGATAATTTCCTCCTCGTTTTATTGGGTTTTATCGCGCTTTACGCCATTCTCACAGTCTTTATGTTACCGGCGAGTATTCTCACTGTAGCAAGTGGTTTTCTTTTCGGTGCTTATGTTGGTGCGCCGGCGGTTGTTGTTGGTGCAACTATCGGCGCTTGCGGGCTATTTTTTGCGGCCAAGACATCCTTGCAAGACATGCTGAAGGGTATTGCAGGACCCTTCATTTCTAAGATGGAAAAAGAGTATAATGAAAGCCCATTTTCTTATCTCTTTACATTGCGATTAATTCCTGTTTTCCCATTTGCTGTGTCTAATATTGCTCCTGCATTATTGGGTGCGAAATTTAGAGATTACGTCATAACAACAGCGCTGGGTATTATACCTGGGACAGTCGCTTATTCTTTCATTGGACATGGTTTGCGCGAAACTTTAAAAGATGCTGGTGCTGACCCTGAGAACATTAATGTGGGGGAGCTTATGGGAGCAACCTTTGTGAATATGCTCCCGGCATTTGGCATGTTGATCGCCGTGGCTTTAATTCCCATTATTTACAAAAAATTCTTTAAAAAATCAGCTGTATCGGCATAAGTCCGACTAAAAGAGAGAACTACTATCATGACCAAGACATCATATGACGTTGACATTTGCGTTATCGGCGCTGGTTCAGCTGGACTATCCGTCGCCTCAGGTGCGGCGCAGCTCGGCCGCTCAGTCGTTTTATTCGAAGCTGAAGATATGGGCGGAGATTGCTTGAACACAGGTTGTGTGCCGTCCAAAGCTTTAATCGCAGCGGGCAAACATGCTCATGCTTTCAGTAGTGGCGAAGCCTTTGGCGTTAAACCTGCAAAACCCACTGTGAATTTTAAAACTGTTCAAGCCCATGTGCAGGGTATTATTGACCATATTGCTCCTGTTGATAGCCAAGAACGTTTTGAGGGTTTGGGGTGTACGGTTATCCGTGAGTTCGCAAAATTCAAAGATGCGAATACGGTCGAGTCGGCAACAACAGAAGTTAAAGCCAAGCGCTTTGTAATTTGTACAGGCTCTAGAGCTTCAGCACCGCCAATTCCCGGGCTTAGTGAAACGCCTTATCTCACGAATGAGAATATATTTACTGTTGAGAGCCAGCCTAAACACCTGTTGATAATTGGCGCGGGCCCTATCGGCATGGAGCTAGGACAAGCGTTTACGCGTCTTGGCACCAAAGTTGAAATCGTTGACATCTCGTCGCCACTCGGCCGCTCTGAGCCTGAACATGCAAAGGTACTCGTTGAGGCGTTAGAAGCCGAAGGTGTTACATTTCATGCACCTGTTAAAACGAAACAAATTCGCAAGACTAAAACAGGCGTTGCTATTGATCTTGAAGATGGAACTGTTTTGACAGGTACTCATCTCTTGGTCGCGGCTGGCCGCGCACCTAACATAGACGGAATTGGCCTTGAAAATGCAGGTATCAAATTCGATCGTCGTGGCGTTGACGTTACAGATAGCCTGCGCACATCTAATAAACGCGTTTATGCAGCAGGCGATGTCGCCAAAGGCATGGGCGGCTTGACCCACGCGGCGGGCTATCATGCGGGTCAATTAATTCGTAATTTCTATTTCTCCCCGCCTTTCATGGGCGACATGCTTGGGAAAGCAAATACAGTACGTATGCCTGCTGCGACCTATTCAGAACCTGAACTTGCAAGCATTGGCATGACCGAAGCTGAAGCTATTAAGGCAGGCCACAAGGTGCGTTGCGTCACGTGGGATTTTGAAGAAAATGACCGCGCTATTGCTGAACGTAATAATCACGGCGGCGTAAAAATTGTTGCTACCACAAAAGGTAAAATCCTTGGAGGCTCAATTGTTGGCGAGGGGGCTGGTGAGATTATTCACATGCTATCCGTTGCGATGACAAATAAAGTTAAAATTTCTGGCCTCGCGCAAATCATCTCACCATATCCGACTCGAAGCGAGGCCGTCAAACGCGCCGCGAGTTCATGGTACACGGACGCACTCTTTAGTGACCGTACGCGTAAGATAGCTGGATTCCTTGCGAAATTTCACTAAGTCTAATTTCGTTTGAAAAGGACTAGAAATTTTCAAAACCTGCTGGTATTTATAGTGCTATGATTGTGGGACTTATTTCAAGGCGTTTATCTGGTAAATTGCTGTTGATGACTATCGGCTTTGTGATGTTGGCTGAACTTGTCATATTTATACCTTCTGCCGCTACTTTTCGGCAGGATTGGTTGATGGAACGCGCACAACAGTCTGCGTTATTGGCTCAAGCTTTAACAGGCGTACCTGATTACGAAGCCAGCGAAGTCCTAACTGAACAATTTATGCATAATACCGACGTTACGATGATGTCGGTCAAGCTTGATGGTATGAGTACATTTGTACTCGGACATGCACCAATAACAGAAAAATTTATTGTTGTTGATTTGCGTGAGGCGAGACGCCTTCCGCGTTATCGGGATGCATTTCGTGCGTTCTTCGCGCAAGATGATAGCTTGATACGTATTTTATACCCGTCTCCAGTTAAGGGGCAGGACGCAATTGAAGTTATCATCCCTGAGGCGAAGTTACGTGCAGCAATGCGCAATTATTTCATAAGTATTTTTTGGCTCTCCCTCGCTATTGCTATAATTACAGGGCTATTAATTTATCTGGCGATGTTGGCTTTGATTATCAGGCCAATAGAAAAACTAGCAAAAGGCCTTGTTGATTTTAGGGAGAATCCCGAATTGCGCGGATCAAACGTGGAGCCAACAAAACGCGGTGATGAAATTGGACAGCTCCAACGCGAGTTCCACACTATGAAAGAAAGTGTTCGTGCCAGTTTTAGGCAGCGAGAACGTCTCGCCACACTCGGAATGGCTGTTGCCAAAATAAATCATGATTTGCGTAATGTTTTGACCTCCGCTTCGCTTGTATCTGACCGTTTGGCCTCCGACCAAGATGAGCGTGTGTCGAAAATGGGGGGGCGTCTCACCCGTGCGATTGACAGGGGCGTTAAACTCACGGGTGAAGTTCTGAATTATAGTCAAAGCGGTGGTGTCGCACCAGCGCTCGAACCTGTCCGGATATCTCTTTTGTTGGGCGAAGCAGCAGGAGACACCTTGGGGAATTTTGGCGGAGGACCGCGTAAGATTAATTTCATTAATAACGTTGCAACTGATGTGACGGTTATGGCGGACCCTGACCACGCTTACCGTATTTTCCAGAACCTCTTTCGTAATGCGGCTCAGGCTATGGCGGGTGTCCGCGAAGATAATATTGAGCGTAATTTAACGGTTGAAGCTATTCCTTCAGGAGAAAACATTACTATCCGCGTGATAGATACAGGCCCTGGCATGCCTGAAAAATCTAAAAATAATCTCTTCAAAGCTTTTGCGGGTTCGACAGGAAACGGTAATACAGGCCTTGGCCTCACGATTTCCAAAGAACTTGCCCAAGATCAAAGCGGTGATTTGATATTAGAAAGTACAAGTGCTCTAGGGACGATATTTAATGTGATTATTCCTACGGGGTAGAGAGTTGGAACCGAACAGAAATTGGGAAAATAGGACAGAGATTTCTTCCCTTAAAAACTATTGTAATGAAGTTGTGCGTCCCAAACTGGTAGCATTAGAGACGCGCCGTTTGGCTATGAAGCGCCGGAAAATATTCGTACCTTTTTATACATGCTTGTATTTGTTGGCGTAGGTTTGTTGCTCGCCTATAGGGCTGGGCGTTACGTTTATGCTATCAACGCTCTTTTTGTTGGCTGCGCCGTCTGGATTGCGAGCTTTTTTAGCCACGTAGATAATATTAGAGATATAGCCAAGGCAGAAATCATGTCTGATATGCTGGCTGAGCATGGCTGGAAGCATACAAAGTTTTGTCTATTTATAACACATATTTAATAATGACCGCATCATCTCTAAGCCTAAATCTTGCGTGAGTTGTATGTTGCGCTTTGGAATTTTTGCGGGATCAAGATAGGTTCTTAGGGCTGCTTCAACACTCGTTTCGCGTAAAATGTGAAGCATCGGATAGGGCGACCTGTTTGTATAATTACTCGGGTCATCAGCGGGTGTATCTTCGAAACGGTAGTCGGGATGAAAACTCGCGAGTTGATAGATGCCTTCATAGCCTTGGCCTTTGAGCACGCTTTTCGCGGTTTCAAGCACGTCTAAATAATCTTCGAAATCAGATAGCGCGGGAGAAAATATTAACAAGCTAGTTTCTCGGTCCGAGGTTTTATCCAGTGCGGCGCATTGTAAGATAAGTTGCTCTAGCTGAGTCTGTAAATCAGCCGCCTCAACCACTTCATAATGAATGCGGTTGTTATCATATTCACGTTTGGCAAAGGGGCAGAGCGTGTGAGCAATTACAACTGTTGAAAGCCATTTTTGGGTCTGGTTTATGATTGTCATATTATCTGGCATAGACCTCCGTTTAAATCATGCCATGATTTATGAAAGTCTTTTAAGTAAGGTACCCTTTACCTGCGAGGCCTTATCCGTCATTGAGTAAGCCATATAACTGAATTTCATAACTAGGAGCGGGCGTGAGTCTGTCGCGTAAAGATAAGCAATCGATTATTCACTGGCTCGAAGGTCAGCGGGGAAAACCGCAATACCGCCCTACGCCAATAGTTGGTGTTGCTGTGAATAAAGTTGTGCGGCCATTATCAAAAAAATATAGTGGTGGTTCGTCAGCGACGATGCTCCAAAAAAATTGGTCCGACATTGTCGGTACACGCTGGGCGAAAATATCCACTCCGTTAAAATTCACTGGCGGCCGTGAAGGGCGAACTCTTGTGATATCGGCTCCGGGCGCGGCGGCCACTCTTATCATGGCCGCGAGCGGGCCAATTATTGAACGCCTCAACACGCATTTGGGCGCGGGGCACGTCATGAAACTTCGTCTTATCCAAAATAAATTAAAAACAGAGGCTAAGACCTCAGGGATAAAAAAAGGCCTGTCACCTCGGCAAGAAAATAACCTGCAAGAGGGGCTTTCAAATTTACCTGAAGGTAGTTTAAAACAAGCCTTAACGAAGCTTGGGCGCGGCGTACTCAGTGATGAATTAAGCTATGAGAGCAAAAGTGATGAAACCTAATATGAAAATTATTTTTTCTTTATTGGCGGCAAGTTGTCTGACGTCGACTGCGATACAGTCTACCGCTTGGGCGCAATCCGTTAGTGTTGATTCTGAACTTGATTCAGAATCTGAAAACTCTACTTCCGAAGAAAAACTTCTGGATGCTAGCGCGAAATCAGAGCTTCAATCTCAACCTGCACCAGTCCCGATACCGTTAGAGGAAAGTCCTCAGCCTGTGCCAATACCTATTGTTATTCCCTTAATGGATGACAACACAGACGAAAAAAACGAGGCAGATGACGGCGACCATAGCGGTCACGATCATGCTGCTAAGGCGCCAGTCCCGCTTGTTGCAGCTCGGACTGTTGATAATACGCCTTTTGCATTAACCGAAGCGCCTGACGATCATGTGCTTGGGGATGACAAAGCGCCGATTACCATGATTGTTTATGCCTCTGTAACCTGTTCGCATTGCTCTGAATGGTTCACTAATGAATGGCCAGCTGTTAAAAAAGATTTGATTGATAGCGGTAAAATCCGTTTTGTCTTCCGTGAGCTTCCTACACAGCCGCAGCAAATGTCTATGGTTGGATTCATGATGGCAGAATGCGCCCCGTCTAAGGATTACTTTGATGTCGTCCAATATCAAATGGAAAACCAATTGGAGATGTTCAAACAAGCGGAAATTGGCAAAGTGCGCGAAGAATATAATAAGGTTGGAAAACTTGCTGGCCTTGAAAATGAGGAGGCTATTCAAGCCTGCTTTCAAGACGTGGAAAGCCTTAGCCATATTCACACCAATGGCGACCGCGCGACAGCGGCCAAGGTTCAAGGTGTTCCTGCATTCTTTATAAATGGTGATACCTATAAAGGTGGCCAATCGGCGGACGCTTTAATCGAAGTTATTCTAGAGATGAGCGAAAAAGGGCTCTCAACTTTACCGACGACTTTACCTTGAAGAATTAAACCCTAAAACTCTGCCTCTTCAGGCAGAAAGATTTCGCGTTTTCCGCCTGACCCGCTTGGGCCGATCATGCCTTCATCTTCCATCCGTTCAATCAGGTCAGCGGCGCGGTTATAGCCGATAGATAATTTACGCTGGATGTAGCTTGTTGAGGCTTTGCGGTCACGGGCCACGATAGCAATGGCTTGGTCAAAGAGGGAATTACCGTCACTGCCACCGCCTGCGAGTTTAGCGTCGCTTGGACCTTCTTCGCGCTCTGTTGTGATATCAGCCAAGTAACTTGGCGCGCCTTGTGCTTTGACGAATGAAGCTATTTTTTCGACTTCAGCATCAGATACAAAGGGGCCATGGAAACGGCGCGGACGGCCTGTACCCATAAAGAGCATGTCGCCATTACCTAGCAACTGTTCGCCGCCCTGTTCGCCCAAGATCGTACGGCTATCAATTTTTGACCCAACACGAAAAGAGATACGCGTGGGGAAGTTGGCTTTAATTGTCCCTGTGATAACATCTACAGACGGGCGCTGCGTGGCCATAATCATATGAATACCCGCCGCCCGCGCCATTTGCGCGAGGCGCTGGACTGAGCCTTCGATATCTTTCTTGGCAACCATCATAAGGTCGGCCATTTCGTCAATAATAACGACTATAAACGGCATTGGTTCATATACTAATTCTTCTGTTTCATATTCTGGCTCACCAGACTCTTTATTGTAACCCGTCATTACTGTGCGCGAGAGGGTCTCGCCGCTAGCTTTGAACTCTGCGACTTTTTCGTTAAAGCCGGCCATGTTCCGTACGCCGACCTTGGCCATTTTGCGGTAACGGTCTTCCATTTCCCGTACGGTCCATTTTAGCGCGACAACAGCCTTTTTTGGTTCCGTTACAACAGGGGCCAACAAATGCGGGGCGCCGTCATAAACAGACAGTTCAAGCATCTTCGGGTCAATCATGATGAACTTACATTCTTCGGGCGTCAGCTTATACATCAAGCTGAGAATCATGGCGTTGACGCCAACGGATTTACCAGATCCCGTCGTACCCGCGATAAGCAAATGCGGCATCTTTGAAAGGTCAGTAACAAACGGTACGCCGCCAATGTCTTCGCCGAGGATTAGCGGAAGTGCGGCTTCGGAATTTACGAAGGTTTCAGAGTTCAGCATATCACGGAGCCAAACTGTTTCGCGGCGGCGGTTCGGCAGCTCGACACCCATGGCGTTACGGCCAGGGACAACGGCAATCCGCGCGGATTGCGCGCTCATGTTACGGGCGATATCATCAGAGAGGTTGATAACGCGTTGTGACTTAACGCCGGGCGCAGGTTCAAACTCAAACAGAGTCACGACAGGGCCGGGACTAACCGCGCCCATTTCACCTTCAATACCGTAATCACCCATAACTTTATGTAGGTTAGTGGAGGCTCGAATTAACGCGCCTTCATCCGTAATGGCTGAACGTGGCGGTGGAACTTTGAGAAGGTCAACACCAGGCAAGATGAAGTCTGAACCTGCCGGGAAATTAAACTCAGCTTTCTTAGATTTAGACTTACGTTTTTTAACGACCTTTGGCGCGGTGGTAGTTGCGGCCGCTGCAACGGCTACGGTTGCTGCGGCAGCTTTTGAAGAACGGATAATACGTGGTTTAGGGGTAGCTATTGGTTCATCTGGAATACCACGGTAAAGGTTATCAATAGAGTCTGATGATCTTAGCGGTTCTACATAGTTCTTTCGGAAGAGTCGGTGGAATAATTTAGTGAAAAAGATGGTCATCTTATCTATACCCATACGGATATAAGCCCAAACAAGTCCGAAAGCGTCTATGACATCCACTAGATCTTTGGCGACAATGCGCAGAAATCGTCCTAAGCAAAATCCTGCGGCAATGAATGTAAGTAGAGCGACGACAACACCGGCAATCGGCAGGTTGAAGTGATCAAACACGCCTTTGACGTTTAGATAGATACCATCACCAATCCAGCCTCCAAGACCGCTAGCAAGGGGCCAGCTTTGGGGGATAGGGAAAGCGGATAGGGTAGCCGTTCCAAAAATGACGATACCAAGCCAGAGAAGAAAACGTGTAAAAGTGTCAAGCTTTGACGTTTTAGGTTGCGGTCTGAAAATTCCGCGTATTCCTGCAAAGAACGTTAAACCGCCCGCTAAAGCACTGCCCCAACCTAAAATTTGTAGTAAGATATTAGACAGGTTTGCGCCGGGCCGTCCCAAAAGATTTTGGACTTGGCCAATTCCTGCCGTATCCCCCGTTGAATCAAAAGGGTTATAAGACATGACTGAGATGAATATAATGGCTCCAACCCCGCATAAGAAGAGTGATAAGAGGGCGCGTTTCAAAGCCCCGCCTGCGGACATGTTTAAGTCCTCCATCAAAGCGTGGGCATATCCGGCATCATATTCGGTTGCAGTGGCGCTAGGCGGCATGGTGTCCTCATCTCATTATTCGTTAAGAGAATGTGAACAATGGACGTAAATATGGTGTTAAGACGGCTTTATAAATTTCAGGAAAATTTAAATAAATAGCAAAAACGTCTCATAGCCAAAACTTTATGCAGCCTATATATTGCGCAGGTGAAAACGAATTATGATATCATCATCGTGGGTGCAGGCCTTGTTGGCCTCACCACAGCGTTGGCTTGCGCGCATAAAGGCGCTTCTATTGCGTTAATTGATGCTGTTGATCCAAAGACAACCGTGCCTGATGGACGCGCATCAGCGGTAGCCATGAGTAGCCTCCATATGCTGGAAACTTTAGGTGTAGCTGGCCGTATCAAAGAAAATATTCAACCCATTACAGATATGTTGATTGCTGATGGCGGCGTTGGAGACGTTTCTTCGTTGACGCTACATTTCGATAGCCAAAATGTTGGCGGACCGACAAGTTATATGATTGAAAATAAGCTTTTGCGACTGGCGCTTGTTGACTCTATCGAGGAGGAAGATAAAATTGACCTCATTGCCCCCTCAGAGTTTGTAACGGTAGATCGCGCTAGCGCGGAAGTAAAAGTCACACTTAAAGATAAAACGCAAATTACAGGGGCATTGTTAGTTGCGGCTGACGGACGAAATTCAACACTGCGTAAATCGGCGGGCATCGACATCTCCAAACGCAACTATTCACAAAAGGCTTTGGTGACGACATTTACCCATGAACGTCCTCATTACGGTGTGGCGCATCAAATTTTCTTCCAGGGCGGCCCTTTAGCGCTTTTGCCTCTAACGGGAAGGCGCATGAGTATAGTCTGGTCTGATAAGGTCGCCGCTATTGAAGCGGCCATTGCGCTTCCTGAAGAGGCTTTTCTTGCTGAGCTTGCTCGTCGTATGGGAGATTTTTTAGGACCAATCACACTTTGTGCGCCGCGCCAATCCTATCCGCTTAGCCTGCAAATGGCAGAAGCTTATACGGATACGCGGTTAGTTCTTGTTGGTGATGCCGCGCATGCTATTCATCCGCTTGCAGGGCAGGGACTAAATATGGGACTTCGCGACGCGGCGGCTCTGGCTGATGTAATTGCACAAGCACGCGCGCTTGGTCTTGATATTGGCGGCGCTAATTTGGGCGCATATAGCACATGGCGACATTTTGATAACCAAATGCTCGCATTAAGCACCGATATCCTTAATGGATTGTTTTCGAATAATATTGCTCCGCTAAGACATGCGCGACGTCTTGGCCTTGCCGTTGTTAACCGGAGCGATATGGCGAAAGCCTTCTTTATGAAAGAAGCGTCGGGACAAATCGGGGAGTTACCGAGTTTGCTACGCGCAGTTAATTAATTAGGCAGCCTTGCAACATTGGCTTTTAAGTACTGTTCAACTTAGGTTCATCTGTATAACCATAAATATTATCCATTGATTTAGGGTGTGGGCCCTAACCCATAATCGGTATCGGACATTGCGCCCCGTTTCGATATCGTAGCCTCGTTATCTTCGGATAACGAGGTGCTTTAATTTTAGGTAGCTTATCTCAATTACTTTTCTAAGATAGTCCCGCCGCTAACTTCAAAGCATTGTGCCCGTCCCTTAAAAGCCTCAAATAGTGAGGCGTCTGTGCCTGTCATAAAGAGTTGGGTTCCGAGAGCCGTTAATTCCTCAATCAAAGCTGCGCGTCGGTTAATATCCAGATGGGCGGCGACTTCATCAAGTAAAAGGATAGGCTTTAAGGCGGCCTGCGCGCGTGCATGTGCGAGGGTAAGACCAATTAAAAGCGCTTTTTGTTCGCCCGTCGAGCAATCTTCAGCCGGCATATCTTTGGCCGCGTGCCGCACGCGTAAATCAGAGCGGTGAATGCCGCGTAGTGTCCGTCCTGCGCGTTGATCTAAGGAACGATTTTTTGCGAGGTCACCACGAATAAAATCTTCGACATCAAAAAAATCTAACCCGCTTTGAAATTTTTCTTCGGCGGCGCCTTCTAGAGTGACTATAGACTTTGGAAAAACATCATTAGCTTTATCCTCCGCGCGGCTCTCAATTTCTTCAATGAGGCGAGAAACGGTATGCGCGCGGGCCTGTGCAACATTAGCGCCGTGGAGCGCCATGTCTTTTTCTAGCGCCTCGAACCAGCCTTTATCTGTGATGCCGTCCGAGAGTAAGCGATTGCGTTCTGAACGTGCTTTTTCATAACGTAAGCTCGACATACCATGGGAGGGGGAGTGAATAAGAGAAAAGCGGTCTAAAAATTTTCTGCGGTCAGAGGCTGGCCCTGTGAACAAGCGGTCTTGAGCAGGGGTTAACCACATTAAAGTCAGCTGCTGTCCGAGTTGCGCGCCTGTTGTATTTTTCCCATCGATTCTAATGATGCGGCGTTTAGGATGTTCGGGGACTTGGCCAACTGAGATACGGACGTCGTCATCTTCTGTGCTCTGAATAATAGCATTTACGCCCCAAGCCGCTGCGGCTATGCCGCTCTCGCGTCGCGCTAAATCTTCCATACGGGCACGTCGTAAACCACGTCCGGGCGATAGAAAAGACACGGCTTCCATGAGGTTGGTTTTGCCTGCACCATTCGCGCCGTAAAACACAACGGGTTTATCTGTTAGTGAGAGATCAAGAGCGCTATAAGAGCGAAAATTAGTTAGGCGCAAGCTCGAGATATAAACCATCTTGGCCGCGCAGGTGTGATTAGACGCGTAGCGGCATTAAGACAAATAAAGCGCCAGGGTCTTCAGCGTCTTTAACAAGAGCTGGAGAGGCAGGACTGTCCAAGAAGAATGTCGCATCGCGGCCTTCGATTTGACTTGCAACGTCCAAAAGATATTTTGCGTTAAAGCCGATTTCTAAAGCATCCGCATTATAATCTACCATTAATTCCTCATGGGCGTTACCGCTTTCAGGATTATTGACTGTTAGGGCAAGGTTATCTTGGGTCAGCGAAATTTTGATACTTCGAGATTTCTCGGCAGAGATTGTGGCAACACGGTCAACAGCATCTGCGAAGACTTTATTATCAATCGTTAGCTCTTTTTCATTACCTTTAGGAATGACGCGCTCATAATCTGGGAACGTGCCGTCTATGAGTTTTGATGTCAGAACGGCTGACCCATATTGGAAACGAATTTTTGCTTCAGAGATTGACAGCGTAACATCACCATCACCGCCGTCTATGAGGCGGCGAATTTCAGCTATTGTTTTACGCGGAATAATTACACCCGGTAGCCCATCTGCGCCTGCAGGGAGTTTCATTTCGGCTAAGGCTAAGCGGTGACCATCCGTTGCGACAGCGCGTAGCAAGCCGTCATATGCGTGGACATAAATGCCGTTCAGGTAGTAGCGCGTTTCTTCGGTTGAAATGGCAAAGCGAGTTTTATCAATAAGTCTGCGTAGAGCAGGAGCTTTGAGAATAAAATTATGTGTGAAACCATCAGCCGTCATTTTTGGAAAATCACCAGAGGGCAGTAGCGGTAGCGTAAAGTGCGAGCGGCCTGCATCGACATCAAGGCGGTCTTCGGCGTTAATCTGTAGAGAGACTTGCGCGCCATCAGGTAATTTACGCGCAATATCATAAAGAGTATGTGCGGGAGCTGTGATTTTTCCCGGCGAACTGACCTCTGCGGTTGTGTCTTCTGATATTTCAATATCAAGATCTGTGGCGACCAATGTCACTTTGCCGTCTTCTGCACTCATCAGCACATTTGACAAAATAGGTATAGTATTGCGGCGTTCCACAACATTTTGGACATGTCCGAGTGCTTTTAAAAGCGCGGCGCGTTCAATCGATAATTTCATCATCCAGCCTAGGTCTTCAGTTCACAATAGTCCTTCGCGTAGAAGAACCTTATTTAAAAATCAACATAGCCTAAACGGAGAATTTGCCAAGGGGTAGTTACGATCCTATCTTTTTAGGCAGATCTTTAAACTTCCCTGGACGTTTTTGTTTGGCGGCTACCATTGATTCCATCATCTCGCTTGGGATGAGCATGGACATATTCCAAACCGCAATATTATCAAGCGTATCGGCAGTACTGTGATCGCGGCTATATGTAATGATGCGTTTGCAGCCATAAACAGCCATGGGTGGTTTGGTTGCGATGTTTGCCGCAAGGCCCATGACTTCTGTCATCATTGTTTCGTGGTCTGCGTAAACCTCATTAAATAAACCGCGCGACTTACATTCCTGCGCGCCCATCTTACGGCCTGTATAGGCGAGCTCACGGACAATGCCTTCTGGCATATGATTTAAGATACGCGGGAAAGTGCCGACATCAGCAGTCATGCCGACATTAATTTCATAAATTGTTATAAAGCTATTCTCGGTGCCGTAACGCATATCACAAGCAGTGATAAGGTCCACGCCGCCGCCGTAACAGCCGCCTTGGATTGCGGTTATCACTGGAATGCGGCATTGTTCAATCGCATTAAAACTATCTTGCAGGGGGGTAACACTATTGTTGTAAAAATGCGCGCCATAAGCGGGATCGTTTTTATCAGAGATAGAGCCAATATCTTGGCTAAACATTGCCACATCAATACCCGCTGAAAAAACAGGTCCTGTCGAGGATATGACAATGACGCGGGCTTTGGAGTTATCGTCAATGTCTCGAATGATTTCTGGAAGTTCTTTCCAAAATTCAGTCGACATCGCGTTGCGCTTCTCTGGACGCGAGAGTACAATATGGGCGATGTTGCCCGCAATTGAAACGTCGAAACATTTATAGCTCATCAGAGGCTCCTAAATTTTAAACATATAGCCTTTGGCGGGGCTGGTTTTCCCATCCAAAAAATCTTTATAGACTTTAAGAAGATCAGTCACGTGTTCTGAGCTTTGAATATTGAGCCAATTTTGGGCATTGTCGCAAAAAGGAAGCCAGCGAGCTGAAAGATTTTTAGCAAAGCCTTCGCCGCCCCAGTCTTTTACACGTAATTTTACGCGGTCAGGTGCGAAAAACATTTTTGCAGGCGCGCCAAGCTTCGGCGTAACTGGAGGCGAACCTTTCCAATGAGATTTACCAACCATGCAGTTGTAAACAATATTTTCTTCAAAGTGTTCATAAACAGTGCCCATAACAGTTCCGTTCCCGGCCATGTCCACAACAACTGTTTTGACATCCGGGTTCATGTTAGTGATGTTGTCATAGGTGAAAACCTCATCATAAAAGCCAGTTTTTTGCGTGAAAGTTTTATTGCCTTCCGAGGTTAGTCCAGCGACTTTAATACTGCCGCGCTGCTTCAAGCAGTAGGCTGTGCCCATGGCCGTCTTGGAAGACGCTGATAAAATTAGCACTTGCTCTGCGGTAAAGAAGTTTTCATCCGCTAAGAAGTCATCAATTAAAAAGCTAGTTGTGAAGAGCGGACGTAGGACGGGCTGCAGCTCACGGTGGGCTACAAAACTGGGGTCTTTGTTAACAAATGTGTAGCTGTTATATACGGGATGCAATTTTGTGCGGTGCCCTTTGCCGTCTTGAAATCCAATAGATGTGAGTTTCACAGGCTTCATATCAAGTGATTGGGTAATGGGGAAGAAACCATAAATGAGTGTGCCTACTGGAACGTCTTCGCATTTTGTTTCTGTAACTTCGGCATACCCCCAGACAGGCATGCGTCCAAAACCAACCATATCGATTCCATAATGCTTAGGCTCGAAAAAATGCCAATATCCAATCATATCGCCTGTTACCATATAGGTGATGTTATTCGAGGTGAGAGCCCACGGCCCAACTTTTGTGCGGATGAATCCGTCTTTAAGGTCTCCGTCATCTGTTGTGACGAGGGCAATATCTGAAAAATCAGTTCTATTTACGAGAAGTGTTTGGGTCATTAAAATAAGCCTTCATTATCACATGATATTAAGAGCTGACCAGCAAGTCCTGCGCGGCGGTGTTTATGAATTTTTCTATACGCGTCAGAACTTACAGTCTCGAACATGGTTTTGGCATCGGGGTAGGTAAAGATAGCCACAGCGTCCCATTCTCCTTTTCCTTGGCCAATCATCCATGCATTTGTGTTTCCGCCAAAGACTGCGCCAAACCCAACTTGGCCTTCAACCATTTTACTCAAGGCGGCGGCATAGCGAGCATAGGCTTCGCGGCCTGAAATGTTTTCGGCATCCTTATAAGTGGCCTTCTTTTTGAACTTTAAAAGATTGAGCATAAAGACGGGTTTACCGTCTTCACTCCCTGCAAGGAAAGCTTTGATTTGTTCGGGCGTCGGGTCGAGTGCGTTAAGGGTGCTCATTGATTATGCCTTATTCTTTGTAACTTATTCTTTGTAGCTAGGGTGTTCCATAACATTAGATTTTGATCTAGCGACCCAATCACTTGGGATAAAAAAATCCGCTGCGAGAGGCCCGTCATAACCTGGTTGATTATATTGTTTGAAGTCCGTCTCTCCAGCTGAGGCTAGTATGAACTCATCTATAACAAATTGACCCGTGTAATCTTTGGCGTTTTGGTTGACCAAAAGATAAGCCGCATCCGCCATAATTGCGGGCGTGCGGCTCATTTTAGCCATGCTATTTCCACCAAGAATATTTCTTACTGCGGCTGTATTAATTGATGTCATCGGCCAAAGAGAATTAACGGCAATCCCGTCTTTGCGAAATTCTTCAGCCATACCGAGCGTGCACATACTCATGCCATATTTTGCCATTGTATAAGCTGTGTGGTTTTTAAACCAACGAGAGGACATATCAAGCGGCGGCGCGAGGTTGACGATGTGCGGGTTCTCGCGCCCTTTCAAATGCGGGTGACATTTTTGCGACAAGAGAAATGTGCCGCGTGCATTGACTTGGTTCATGAGGTCATAGCGTTTCATCGGTGTTGCCGTAGTCGGGGTTGGCGAAACAGCGCTGGCATTATTAATACAAATATCAATTCCACCAAATTTATCCACACAAGCATTCACAGCTTTATCAACAGCCTCTTCGTCACGAATATCGCAAATGATGGGCAAAACATTTCCGCCTGCTGCTTCAATCTCTTTGGCCGCTGTGTAAATGGTTCCTTCTAACTTCGGATGCGGTTTCTCGGTTTTAGCGGCAATGGCAATATTTGCCCCGTCGCGCGCGCAACGTTTGGCGATTGCGAGTCCAATTCCGCGCGAACCGCCAGACATGAAAATAGTTTTACCTTGAAGTGACATCAAAATTCCTGTTTCTTAGATTGAATGACTTTATGTGCAACTATTTGCATATATACAAGTTCTGTCTGAGGGGATGATGAATGGCTCTTGCCGAAGCAATATTGGTCTGTTTGACTGAGCGGCCCATGAGTGGCTACGATCTGGCTAAAAACTTTGATGCCTCAATCGGATTCTTTTGGCGGGCCTCACATCAACAAATCTATCGTGAGCTGGGAAGGCTGCGCGAGAAGGGTTATGTCAAAAGCCAAGAGGTAAGCCAGAACGGAAAACCTAACCGCATTATTCATACGTTGACACCTGCCGGACAGAAAGCGCTTCGGTCTTGGTCAACAAAACCAGCTAAGCACCCATCCATTAAAGATGATATGTTGGTGAAATTCTACGCGTTAGAAAACATGGATATTGACGCGCTCAAGGATCAGCTCACTATTCGAATGGAGCAACATCAAACTAAGCTCGTGAAATACTACCGTATTAAAGAGCGTTATTATGACGATAAGCCACTCGACTTAACTCAAAAGGGTAAGTTAATTGCGCTTGAAATGGGAATTGATCAAGAAGTGTCTATGATTGAGCGGTTAGAAGCCGCGATGACAAAAATTGGTAATTTATAAAATTTTAAGTACTAATTTTAAACACTCGTCTTTTCTTGTTGTTTCCAAAGCTTTGAATAAAGACCACCTTTCTTAAGCAGGGCTTTATGATTACCTTGCTCAGCGATGGCTCCGTTGTTCATGACTATAATATTGTCAGCATCCACAATCGTGGACAGCCTGTGCGCGATAACAAGCGTCGTCCGGTTCTTCGCGGCATTATCTAAAGCGGTCTGAATCTCTTGTTCCGTGACGCTATCGAGCGCAGAGGTGGCTTCATCAAGAATTAAGATGGCTGGGCCTTTTAATAATGTGCGTGCAATCGCAACACGCTGCTTTTCACCGCCAGAGAGCTTTAAGCCGCGCTCGCCGACCATTGTGTCATAGGCTTTTGGAAGGCTCATAATGAAATCATGAATTTGGGCGGCCTTAGCCGCATCATTTATTTCTTTCTGCGTAGCCTCAGGATTTGCGTAACCAATGTTATAACCAATGGTGTCATTAAAAAGGACAGTATCTTGAGGGACTATACCAATTGAACTGCGTAGACTGTCTTGGGTAATGTCTGTCAGATTATAACCATCTACTTTTACAGCGCCGCTTTTAATATCGTAAAAGCGAAAGAGTATTCGCGATAATGTGGATTTTCCAGCGCCAGTTGGACCTACCACAGCGACTGTTTGACCTGGAGAAATATTAAAGCTGATATCTTTTAATATAGGACGGTCTGCATCATAGCTGAACGTAACGTTCTCAAAAACAATCGCGCCTTTTACATTGTGAATATCAACAGCTCCTGATTTGTCTAGAACTTCCGGCTTGATATCCAAAAGCGCGAACATTTTTTCCATATCGGTCAAAGCTTGTTTTATCTCGCGGTAAGCAAATCCCAAAATATTAAGCGGGCGATAGACCTGCATCATGACCATAGTAATGGCGAATATATCACCTGTAGTCATGGTGCCGCCCAAGACGCGTTGCGCGGCCAATAGTACTAAAGCCACGAGGCCAAGGTTCATTAAAAAGCTTTGTCCGATATTGACGGTTGCAAGAGACGTCCGCGAAAGAATAGCGGCTTTTTGGTAACCCTCCATCGCGCCATCATAGCGGTCTGTTTCAAATTTTTCGGCGTTGAAGTATTTGACAGTTTCGTAATTGAGTAAGCTATCGATGGCTTTTGCATTGGCTTCAGTATCTTGCTTATTCATTTCACGGCGGAATTTTAATCGCCATTCTGTTGTCGTTATTGTAAACCAGATATAGGTGATTACGACTGCGACAGCGATGAGGGCAAATTCCCAGCTGTATGCAATCCAAAATGCCGCTCCTGCAATCGCGAGTTGGAGCAGGGTTGGGCCTATATTAAACAGTAAAAAACGGAAGAGGAAATCAATCGAGCGGATACCGCGTTCTATAATACGTGATAGTCCACCTGTTCTTTTTTCCAAATGATACCTAAGAGACAACCGGTGAAGATGTGCGAAGGTTGCGGTGGCAACGGCGCGCTGAGCGTATTGAGCGACTGGCGCGAATATATATTCCCGGCCTTCGGATAAAAGAACTGAAAAAAGCCTAAAACCCCCGTAAGCTAGAATGAGAGAGATGATACCCCATCCAATTAACGCGCCTAATCCGATGTTTTCTATTTGAAGGTTTAAAGCATCAATGGCGCTACCTAGAAAAAATGGTGCGGCAACAACAATAAATTGTCCCGCAATTGTAAATATCATTGCGATGAATGTTCTAATTTTGTAACTAGGTTTTTCTTTTGGCCAAAGATATGGCCACAGACGTCCAAAGCTTTTGAGTTGATACCGCAAGCTTCGCTCTTTGAATGTTGAATCTGTTTGGGAAGGCCGCATGAATGGGATGTGGAGAACGGGCCGCTTAATGTCTAGTCTAAAAATATTTGTTTAAAGAGGTTGCGCGCAAAGTAGATGAAGGTAATTCTTCACATACTTTGCTTACGTCCACAAATTAGATGTTGTCTCAGTAACTTACTTGCTGAGTTACAGATAAGTATCTCATGAGTATTGTCGTTGGGCGCGAAAATTTCTTGTCTTTTTTAATCTCCATTCGTCATTATTGACATAAATTCATTGTCCCTTATGTAATTTATAGGGTGAGGCGCAGTGAAAAAGTTAGAAAATACACATTTAAAAAGTAAAATGGCAATGCGTTATCTTTCAACGCAAATTGATCAACTTGCTGAATATGGCTATTCTCATACGCAGTCTTTATCCTTCTTAAACTTGACGAAAACGGAGTTGGATGACCCAGACTTACGTATTGATATTACATTGGTCGAAACTTTATACAAAGCCGCCGCCCACTATTTGAATGACCCAAACTTAGGACTGTGCGTCGGTCATAGTTTTAGAATTGCGCATTATGCCCAAACAGGAAAAATATATTCGTTTTGTTCTGATCTTAAACAAGTCATAGATATGAATGCAAAATATCAATGCATAGCCATTGATGTGGGTGTAATTTCTTATGAGGATGAGGGGTGGAGCGGCGCGCGGGGGCACTTCCTTAATTTAACGCCTTACGAAAATGTAAAGGACTGTTACCATGTTTTGAATATGGTTATGGGCGCTTATGCGACAACATTTAATTGGTTGAGTTGGGGGTCTGGTCTTGAATTGAAATCAGCGAGTTTTAATCAAACTAAACCTTCTGATATGTCAGTCTTTAATAAATATTATGCGTGTCCTCTTTATTTTTCTCAAGAAAAAATCGGAGTTGAGTTTGATTCTGAGGCGATAAACGCGCCTTTAATCACGCAGAATGCTGAGAAATTTACAGTCATTATTTCCAAACTCGATAAGATTTTACAAGGTCACCATATTAATGGGAGTTTGGAGAGTGCCGTTCGCGAATCTATTCGTGCGGCGTTGGGCCTAGGACAAGTGAGCGTTCCGCATATTGCCACTCGTATGAGTTTGACTGAACGAGACTTTCGCCGCACTCTAAAAGACGCTAATTTAAAATACAGAAGTTTACTAAAATCTGAACGTCAGAAATTATTTCACGAACTTTATAAAGTGGGCAACACCTTTTCAGTTATTTCACAAGAGCTGTGTTATAATGATCAAGCCGCGTTTAATCGTGCTTTTAAACGTTGGTATAATGTGACGCCTAGCCAATATGTGGAAAACCTTAAACTTCATTAAGTCTATTTTAAGGATATCTTAGTGCCTTATTTACCGTTCTTATTTGCGTAACTTTAAGACGCGCCGCCTATAACCTTTTTATCAAGAGACCATAAGGTCCGGTGTAAAGAGAATGGAGGGGCGATTGTCATCTCAGAGATATTATCAAGGTGATCATCACCCCGCAGGACGACTAGTTCCTATTTTTGCGGCTGAAGAAACTGATGGACAAGTTGAACTTGCTTTATCTTTAGGCCGTAAGGCCGCGAGTTTAGGTGAGACTGTCTTGATGTTAGATTGTCAAAATGGGGCAATGATGGAAGCCGCTGGAATTATTTTTAATAAAACGATCTATGACGCATTATATAATGATGCGGATTTAGGGGATGTAAAATACGTGACGTCAAATGAACACTTTACCGCTGTTGCGGCGGGTAAAGTTGATCTGGACTCCGCTCTGGGAAGTTTGGCTGCTTTATCTTTATCGTATGATTGGGTCTTTGTTGTACCCACGCCTGGATGTACCCCTGCGCATGTTCGTCTCGCTGGGGCGGCGGATGTTAGCTTGCTGACATATGATACCGCAGGTGATCAATTTATGCGGGCCTATTGGATGATTGATGCGGTACGTAGGCGTGACCCAAAATTTGATCCTGTTATTTTGTCAACGGGGTCTCGCGTAGATGCGGTTGAAACGGCGATTATGCTTACGGATACGGTCAGAGAAAACCTCGGCGCGCCGCCGCCTTATGCAGGACATGCAGCAGATGAACCTCAGCGTCAAACTATGGCGGGACGGCTTATAGAGCGTATGAAAGAGCAAGCAGAGCAAAGTAAAGTTGCTTAAATTAATTTGATGCGTGTAAACCCTATCCTAATTTATTTGTTCTAGAGTAGGCTTATGGGATTAAATTTAAAAAGAGATTCAGAGCCAATGACCGGCGTTAAAAAAATCGTACCACCGCAACCGCGCGGCGTTGACCGCCGTAAAGATGTGCGGGTTGACCAAACAGATTGGCGCGTGAACCCTAGGTCTTATGAATTTATTGGGGCTACATTTGACCCTTTAACACCGATACAAACCCTAGCACGTGCAAAGTGGATTACGCGCAATCATGGATTTCGCTATATCGTAACCCCGAATGTAGATCACCTCGTCAGGCTTCACAAAGAACCAGAGGTTTACGGCCCGCTTTATGGGGCATCATGGTTATCTGTTTGCGATTCACGCATTTTAGAATTATTGGCGAAATTTTCAGGAATTCCTCTTAAAGCTGTTCCTGGTTCTGACCTTACAGGGCAGATATTTGATAATGTCATTTTGCCGACTGAACCAATTAACGTGATTGGCGCTGATGATGAAATTGTAGCGAAGCTTAAAGAAATTTACGGCCTTACAACGATTAATCATCACCAACCGCCAATGGGTTTACGTAAAAAGCCCAAAGCTGTTGCGGCGGCAGCCGAATTTATCCATCTTCATCCAGCACGTTACACATTTATTTGTGTTGGGTCGCCGCAACAAGAAATGGTCGCTAAAGCCTGTCTTGATAGAGGCGATTGTATTGGGCTTGGATTGTGCGTTGGGGCCTCATTAGAGTTTTTGGCAGGCCGCATTAAACGAGCTCCTAAATGGATGCAACAATGTCGTCTCGAGTGGTTATTTAGATTGGCATCAGAACCGAAACGTTTGTGGAAACGTTATTTGGTTGAAGGTCCGTTGATATTTAGCTTATGGGTGAAGTGGAACTTTTCCAAAAAAAGACGTCAAAAATAACGGTTACTGATTCAAGGCATGTCATTCAAGGCCAAAAGCTTTGAACGTAATTCCAGTAAATCCCGCCAAGCGTCTTTTTTAAGAGCGGGTTGCTTTAACAGTAGTGACGGATGATAAATCGGGAGTGCGGGAATATCTGTTCCGCCGACTTCTATTGTTTGCCATTGACCTCTGTTCTGCATAACGCCCGTAAGCCCTGTTAAGGCTGTCAAAGATACAGCACCAACGAGTAAGATAACTTTAGGCGATTTGAGTTCAATATGCCGTTTTATAAACGGTCGGCATACGTCAATTTCTTCAAGCTTGGGGTTTCTACTTTGTGGGAGTCGCCAATTGAAAATAGTTGTCATATAAACCAGCTCATCAGTTAGTCCAATGGAGGCCATCATGCTGTCCAAAAATTGACCTTCACGGCCAACAAAAGGTTGGCCAGCTATGTCTTCATCTTTGCCTGGGGCCTCACCAATAATCATGACGTCTGCTTCCGGATTTCCGCGTGCAAAAACACATTGACGGGCGCGACTAGATAAAATGCCTGCATCATATTTGCTAATCGCAATTCTTAATTCGGCAAGTGTTTTGGCTGAGGCTGCTATAGGTGCTGCATCAAGAATAGGCGTGGCGCTTAGCGGATTCTCTGGGCCCAGTTTTATTGGCGTTTTAGGTTTGTTTGAAGACGGCGGCACATTGGTTGTTTGTGATAAAGATTTTGTTTGAGTATGTGTTGTGGGTTTTGTCTTGAGAGGCAAAGTGATGTTGGGCGCATCAACGCCTGCCGCGTCCCACCAATCTAAAACTGACTTGAGGGCCTTATCCATGATTCTGACTTGTGACTTGTGTCTCTATATGCTGAATGATTTGCCTTGCGATATCTATATTTGTTGCTTTTTCGATTCCTTGAAGCCCAGGGGATGAATTGACTTCAAGTAACATAGGGCCCTGGCTGCTTTGTAAAATATCTACGCCCGCAATATGTAAATCTAATACTTCAGCTGCCTGAATCGCCATGTTGCGTTCTTCATTTGTAAGTTCGACACTTTCACCTTTGCCTCCAGCATGGATATTGGCCCGAAAGTCACCTGGCGCTGCGGTGCGGCGCATCGCGGCAACGACTCGTCCTCCGACCACAAAACACCTGAGGTCAGAGCCTTTAGATTCTTTAATGAATTCCTGAATGAGGAAAGGTTTGCGTTTTCGAATATATTTATCGATTTTTTTATGGGCTTTATCAACGTCATTAATCAGGTACACGGCTTCGCCTTGTGTGCCTTTCAGCTTTTTCAAAATGAAAGGGTAGCCTCCGACAGCTCTAATTGCGCTGTCAATATTTCTAGAGCTAGCAAAGGCTATTGTTTTAGGAACGCGTATTCCTTTGCCACTCAATATTTGGCCCGCCAGAAACTTATCTCGAGAATGAAAAAGGCCGAAAGATGATGTGGTGCTGAAAATGTCAGCCTCTTCAAAGGCTGTTATGAGGCATTGGCCGAATCCTGATAATGCGACCCCAATTCGCGGGATAACAGCGTCTAGCGGGTCAAGCTGTGCAACATAGGCGCGGTTATCAACGTTTAAGCATTGTTCGAGTGAGGGTAGGGGGTAAATGTTATGCCCAAGGCTGCGTCCTGCCTCTATCATGCGCCGATTAGAGTAATTGGCTGGGTCAGCCGTTAAAATAGCGATATTCAAACTGTTAGTTATGACTGAGCCTAATGATTCAAAAGCGAATGCTTGTTTCGCTGTATAAATATGTTTATTCGTTAAGTGAAATCCGAAGGAAAAGCGAGTCCTAGTCATGAGTGAAAGCAATAATAATACACCAAGCCGTGAAAGCATGGAATATGATGTCGTCATCGTTGGCGCAGGCCCTGCAGGTCTATCTGCCGCCATTCGGCTCAAACAATTAGGTGGAGATGATATTAGCGTTGTTGTTCTAGAGAAAGGCTCAGAAGTCGGGGCGCATATTTTATCTGGTGCTGTTTTGGATCCGAGTGGGCTTAATCGTCTTATGCCTGATTGGGCAGAAAAAGGTGCGCCCGTTAAAACAAAGGTTGTCTCAGATAAGCTTTTGATGCTTGGCAAAGGAGGCTCGCTTCGCATCCCTAATTTCATTATGCCGCCTTTGATGAATAATCACGGCAACTACATTGTTTCAATGGGGAACACGTGCCGTTGGATGGCAGAGCAAGCCGAAGCTTTGGGCGTCGAAGTCTTTCCTGGCATGGCGTGTTCACAGCTTGTGTATCGCGCCGACGGCAGTGTTAAAGGTGTTGTTGCGGGCGAATTTGGTATCTCTAGTGATGGATCTAAAGGCGAGGGCTATGAAGCTGGAATGGAACTTCATGGTAAATATGTCTTTCTCTCCGAAGGCGCTCGCGGTTCATTGTCAAAAATAGCTATTGCGAAATATGATTTAGACGAGGGCGTCGAGCCACAAAAATTTGGCCTCGGTATGAAAGAGATTTGGGATGTGAAGCCCGAAAACCATAGCGAAGGCGCTGTGGTTCATACGGCGGGTTGGCCGATTGGATGGAAAAATGGCGGCGGCTCATTCTTATATCACGCTGAGAATAACCAAGTTTTTCTCGGTTATATTATTGACCTGAATTACAAAAACCCCAACCTTTTCCCCTATGCTGAATTTCAGCGTTGGAAGCATCATCCTGATATCGCAAAAGTGCTTGAAGGCGGAAAACGCGTAGCTTATGGAGCGCGCGTTGTTACAAAAGGTGGCTCGCAGTCTATTCCTAAAGTTTCTTTTCCTGGTGGCGCTTTGCTCGGCTGCTCTGCAGGCTTGGTAAACTTACCGCGTATAAAAGGTAATCATAACGCCATGCATTCAGGTATTGATGCGGCTGAGGCGGCTTATGCTGCCTTGAAAGAAGGCCGATCTGCGGATGAACTTACGGCCTATGATATGGCCTTGCTTAACGGGCCTGTTGGGAAAGACCTTGCTGCTGTTCGTAATGTAGCCCCGCTTAATGCCCGCTTCGGTCCGTTGTTGGGCGGCATGCTACTGGGCGGCATGGATATGTGGTTTGCGACTGTAACTAAGCTCCACATTGTTGGCGCCGTTATGAGTTTAAAGCGAATGATTAAGTTTAAGAAACTTACTATGACACTCCCGCACGGGAAAGATGACGCGCAATCAACACAAGATGCGAGTAAATTTAAAACGATTGATTACCCTAAGCCTGACGGTGTTTTATCTTTTGATCGTTTAACGAACGTGTCTTTCTCTGCGACTAATCACGGTGAAGAACAGCCCAGCCATTTGCAATTGCTTGATAAGACTGTACCCATCAATATAAATCTACCAAAATTCAACGAACCTGCTCAGCGTTATTGTCCGGCGGGTGTCTATGAGGTTCTACGTGATGATGACGGTTCAAACCCGCGTTTTCAAATCAACGCTCAAAATTGTGTGCACTGTAAAACTTGTGATATTAAAGATCCAAGTAAAAACATTGTGTGGAATGTACCTGAAGGCGGCGGTGGCCCTAATTATCCGAATATGTAATACAGTCCCTAAAATAGTTATTCGGTTAGAAGAGACTTAAATGAAATTACGTCACTACATGACAGCTTGTGCGGCACTCTTGCTCGCGTCTTGTCAGACATCCTGCCAAACTACGGCTCAAACAGAATATTTAGGCGCTGATAGGCCAGAAGATGGGAAGCTATTTGGGGACTATCTTGCAGGTAGTTATGCCAATTATATTGAAAAGTCTGATGCTCGATCAAAGTATTATAGTCGTGCTTTTTCTCGCGCCGATAATGATATTTCATTAGGCCGCCGCGCACTAACATCTGCTTTGACGGCAGGTGATCTTGAGCTCACTCACCAAACGGCTGGTGATATTCACCGCAAAGATAAAAAAGAGCCGATGGCGCTCGCAATTTTAGGAACTAAAGCCTTCGAAGAAGGCCGCCATAACCAAGCCCAAGACCTGCTCACTCTGGATACAGGTGATCTGACAATGGGTATTTTGATGGGGATTATCAAAGGGTGGAGCTATGCTGCAGATAATGATCTTGATAACGCGCGTAAGACATTTGAAGAGATAGGCGGCGGCTCATATTTTGATGCTTTGGGCGGGTTACAAATTGCTAAAGCAGAAGCGCTTGCCGGCAATGTTGATGCGGCGAGAACAGCTTTTGAGTTAGCCGAAGAATCAGGCCTCGCGCCAATTGAAACACGGTTGGCTAAAGCGAGATTCCTACATAGCATTGATGAAAATGATCTGGCATTGAAAGAGCTTGAGGCTTTTTCGAAAGAGAATGGTAACTACGAATCTGGGCCTATTCGCAGATATATAGACGCACTAAATGCAGGAGAGCCGATTGATGGCTTGTTAACGCCAAAACAAGAAGCAGCAAGGGCATTGACCGAACCTGCCTTTCAGTTTTTTGTTGCCAACCGTGCACGCGATGCGGGCGAAGTGTTTTTGCGTATGGCGCTAACGTTAGACCCTGACCATGATAAAGCGAGTTTATGGCTTGGGTCATTGCTTGAAAGTACAGACCGTGAAGATGAAGCTATGGCGCTTTATGAAGATATCAAGCCAAGTTCGGATTACATTGTCTCGACAAAGTTATCTCAAGCGAATATTTGGTTCTCGCGTGAAAAAGATGATAAAGCGATGGAAGTTTTTGAAGCTATTAATGCTTCGCACCCATCTTTTGTGACCCGCGAAGCCTTGGGCCGTGCGCGCCTTATTCGTGAAAATTATACGGATGCACTGCCTATTTATGACGCGCTTGTGAAATCAATGAGCGAAGAGGAAATTAAGGACAACACACAGCCGCTTTATTTTCGCGGTATTTGCCATGAGCGTGAAAAGCAATGGGCCAATGCGGAGGCCGACTTCAAGCGAGTACTTGCCATTGAACCTGATAATGCGGATGCGCTAAATTACTTAGGCTATACATGGGTTGACCGCGGCGAAAACCTGACCGAAGCCTTTGCGATGATTAACAAAGCAATTAAGCTTGAACCCAATAGCGGCGCGATTGTTGATAGTCTGGGATGGGCACATTATAAACTTGGTCAATATAGTGAAGCTAAAGTACAGCTCGAAAATGCGGTTGTTCTTGCGCCAAGTTCTGCAACAATTATCGATCATTTGGGGGATGTATATTGGAAACTCGGACGTTACCGTGAGGCTGGCTATCAATGGGAACGGGCTTTGGATTATGACCCAACAGAAGAAGAGCGCGCGGCAATTAGTATGAAACTCAAGGGCGGATTAGAAGCTGTATCGGTAGCGCCATAACCGCGTCTGTATCTGATATGAAAAAAACAGAGTTTGCGCGCGCGAAAATAAATTTAACACTACATGTTGGGCGGGTCATTCAAGACCCGCATGACCCGTTTCTAGGTTATCACCCACTTGATAGCCTCGTTGTGTTTGCGGATGTTGGGGATAGTCTTGTGATGACCTTAGCAGATAAAACAACTTTATCAATTGAGGGCCCTTTTGGAGAGGGGCTCACGGTAGGTGATGATAACCTTATTCTAAAAGCTCTGGCATCGACGAAGTCCAAAGCGTGTCATGTTACTCTCAAAAAAAACCTTCCTGTATCTGCAGGTATTGGCGGGGGCAGCGCGAATGCCGCCGCGGTTTTACGTATGTGCGAGGTTGATAGTTTAGAGACTGCAGTTGGGCTTGGCGCGGATGTGCCTGTGTGCCTGAAATCCCAAACGGCCCATATGACAGGTATTGGTGGAGACGTGGCCGTTTTACCTGATATGGGACAATTATATGCACTGCTCATAAATCCTGGAACTGCTGTCTCAACAGGTGCAATTTTTAAGGCTTTCGACGCTGGCTCCAATATTCGTGAAACGCCTCGGCCTATGAAAACATCAGGTGATCTGCTCTCCCGTGCTTTGGACGGCCGCAATGATTTGGAACCAATCGCGATTGCTCAAGCTCCGATTATTGGCGATGTCCTTAGAACGCTCGCCTCGCAAGAAGGCTGTCAGCTGGCCCGCATGTCGGGCTCCGGCGCAACGTGCTTTGGAATTTTTGACACAAGTACCGCGCTTAAGCGGGCAGAAGCTAAGATTAAAACGCAAAACCCTGAGTGGTGGTGCGCAGCAACACTTTTGGGTGAGGCATAACGCTATCTTAGATTTGAAGCCTGATGGGCTTTCAGACTTCGCTTAATAAAATGCAAAAGTGCGCGTTTCGATGCTTTTCCGATCGCCAATATTTGGGTCTTGATCTGGATATTCAAAAGCAGTGTGGGGAGTAAATCGCGCAAGGCCTTCAGTAAGAGAGTCATAGCCTTTGATGAGCGCAACTTCATCATGTGTCATTTCTGAGAAATATAACCAACGCTGTCCTGCCGATTTACGTAAGGCATATATTTCACCGATATGGTCTGTATCTGGGAAACGAATTTTTGCAGGAACGAGATCTTTTTGATTGATACTGGCGGCATCGCAAAAGGAGAGGGGAGAACGCTGAACTTTATCAACCAATGGCCGCCAGACATTAATTTGGATCATGCGTTTGCCCTTCATTTTAGCAAACATTTCTTGCCCAATCACTTCCTCGGCTCTAACAATAGCGGTATGTTCTGTATAATCATTGTGAACATGGTGAGCTGGTTTACGAAGACTATCCTTTTTTCCAATCCTTACTGTATGGTCAAATACGAACACGTGCTTTGCGCCAGTTGAAGTGCGAACAATGGCAGACACTTCGTCATAATATAGGCCTTTAATGATTTTATCATCTTCAAAATCATTATTCACTGTTGGTGATGTGACTAGCTCAAAGCCCTGTTTGTGGATGTCGAATGTTTCGCTTAACTGACGCGCATCATTTATGGTTGCAGGCATGAAAGCGTAGGCGTCACTATATTTTTGTGGTTGAGACGCGCCAGAATAAGTTACTTCAGGAGTAACTAATGTGTCAGGTTTAATATAATTGAGATGAGCTATAATAGGGCCTGTTGTTTGCGCGGTCATGAAAAACTCTTTCCTAGAATAGAAACGCAAGCCATTAGGCTTGCGTTCAAATTATTTGGACTAGCTAAAGTCAAAGAAGCAAAGCTTGTTGCCGTCTAGATCTTTGACATACGCACCGTAAAATACGTTTTCAATACGTGTGCCAGGCTCTCCGTCACATGTTGCGCCTAGTGCGATAGCTTTATGGTAAAGATCTTCGGCACCTTTGCGAGATCCACCAGGAAAGGCAACCATAGAGCCGTTACCTACGCTAGGCGCTTCTTCGTTAAAGGGAGTGCAAACGGCGATTTTAGGCTCCTCAATTGATTTGCCGATCATAGCGAGGCGTCCAACGTCAACTAAAACCTCAGCATCAAAAAGCTCAGTGTAAAACTTTTTTGCAGCGTCTAAGTCTTTAACACCTATTGTTGTGTATCCGATCATATCGTAGTTCCTTTCAAGAACTTGGGAGTTTAAGCAGGCTAGATAGATATAATTTTTAATTTGCCAATCTATCTAGTAGTAGATAGATATCTTGTATTCACTAAACTTCAAGCGTAAAATATGCTTTGAAGCTCAAAACACGGAAAGTTGATACGCAATTATTATGGATCGCCCCAATATAATTTTAGACATCGCCGAGCGTCGTATGCGGCAAGCGGGATATAATGCAGTAAGCTATCGTGATATCGCGTCTGAGATTGGTATTAAGAGCGCAAGTTTACATTATCATTTTCCTAAAAAGGAAGATTTGGGCGTGGCTCTTGTGCAGCGTTACTCAGAAAATTTTTTCGCGGCCGTCAAGCAAAACACATCAGAGCTAAAAACACCTCAAGATAAAATCAAAGCCTTTGCGAGTATTTTTAATTCCGAACTCAAAGACCAAAACCTTGTGTGTCTTTGCGCCGTGCTGGGCGCTGAAGCGGCGGGGTTACCAGAGGGCGTGACGCATGAGGTAAAAAGTTTTTTTGATAGAAATGTTTTATGGCTAACGGCTCAATATGAAGCTTACGGTCATGCTGACCCTGTAAGTAAAGCCAAGATAACACTTTCATTGTTGGAAGGGGCTATGATGATAAGCGCCGTTAATGATGATAACTCTATATTCGATGCGGCCGTGAGCTCTATTCTCTAGAGTTCATTTATGAGCGTCTATTAATGGTGTAAAGTTAATTAATCCGGTCGACTACAAAATCTGCGAGGTCTTCGAGAGTCTCGCGCCATTGGCTTTTTGGGAAAACAGATAAGGCGTCTCTAGCCTCTGCTGAAAACTTTCGCGCCATATCCATTGTTGCGTCAAGCGCGCCGGCTTTACGAAGCATTGAGACGGCAGTTTCAAAATCAACATCTGTTTGCTTGTGATCTACAATCACGCGGTGCCAGAAATCTATTTCGACCGTATTTTCTGAGGCATTCGCTGCGGCGACGGCGCGAATAACAGGAAGTGTCATTTTACCCTCGCGGAAATCATCCCCGATAGATTTACCTAGCGCGGACTCAAAGCCCCCGTAATCAAGCGCGTCATCAACGAGCTGAAAGGCGAGGCCTAATTTTAATCCGTAATCGCGCAAGGCATGACGTTCTTTGTCGGCACAGCCCGCAATTACGGGTGAGACTTCACTGGCCGCAGCGAAAAGTGCGGCTGTCTTGGCAGAGATCACTTCCATATAGGCGGTCTCGGTCATGTTCACATCACGCAGAGCGGCAAGTTGCTGAACTTCGCCTTCTGCAATCACAGAGGAGGCGTTAGATAATATTCCAAGCGCGTCCATAGAGCCGGTCTCGACCATTAAATTAAACGCGCGGGCAAAGAGGAAGTCACCGACCAAGATAGAGGCGCTATTGCCCCAAATAAGGTTTGCAGGTTTTTGGCCGCGGCGAAGTTCGCTCTCATCGACAACATCATCATGAAGGAGCGTGGCAGAGTGAATGAACTCGACAGCAGCGGCGAGTTTATGGTGGCTAGTGCCTCTATAACCGCAAAGCTGTGCTGTTGCGACAGTGAGCAATGGACGCAAACGTTTGCCGCCAGCGCCAACAAGATGTTGTGCAAGATTAGGAATCATACCTACAGGGCTATCCATACGTTCTAAAATCAATGCATCAACAGCGGCCATATCATCTGATGCCATCACCAAAAGCCTTTCAGCAGGCGTAGCGCCAGCAGATGTTGTGCTGTCTTGTTTGATGTGCGCGGGTGCGTTCACGGATAACCTTATTGTGCCCACCTTTTTGGTGTACAGTTAACTTAGGGGTCTATAATGTGACTCACAAGAGCTTTTGCTGTCGCAGGGGCATCATATGAGCATAAGATGATTGCAATTTTGAAAACTGTGAACCCTGCCACCCTTAACTTCGCGCAGGCCGTGTTAAAAGAGGCAGATATTCCATTTTTCCTGATGGATCAAAATGTGAGCATTATTGACGGCTCTATCGGTATTATCCCCCGCCGCTTGATGGTTGTCGATGAAGACGCGGATGATGCGCGTCAGGCTTTTGTTGATGCTGGCCTAAGTGAGGAAATACATAAACCTTAAGAGCTTAAACCTTTAGCCTTGAAATTTGGGGCGTTCTGGCTAGGTTCGCGCCAAATACAACAGGGCCATTTTGTAATGGCAAGTTTAATGGCAAAAAAATCAGATAAATTTCTTTCCTTTCAAGGCCTCATCTTGACGCTCCAAAATTATTGGGCGGAACAAGGCTGTGTGATCTTACAGCCCTTCGATACCGAAGTCGGCGCGGGGACACTTCATCCTGCGACTGTATTGCGCTCATTAGGGCCAAAGCCGTGGAATGTGGCTTATGTTCAGCCGTCCCGCCGCCCGGCTGATGGCCGCTACGGTGAGAACCCAAACCGCTTGCAACATTACTATCAGTTCCAAGTTATAATGAAGCCCAACCCTGCCAATTACCAAGAGCTATATCTGGGCAGTCTTGAAGCTATCGGTATTGATATGGATTTGCACGATATCCGCTTTGTTGAGGATGACTGGGAAAACCCAACTGTCGGTGCTTGGGGTCTTGGCTGGGAAGTTTGGTGCGATGGTATGGAAGTTTCACAATATACATATTTCCAACAAGTCGGCGGACAAGACCTCGACCTCGTCTCTGGTGAGTTAACTTATGGTTTGGAGCGCCTCGCCATGTATGTGCAGGGCGTGGACAATGTTTATGACCTTGTCTTTACGGATGCGAATGAGGCCAACGGTACACCCGAAGTTCTTTACGGCGATGTCTTTCACCAAAATGAAATACAGCAATCGACCTATAACTTTGAGC
>JALZWM010000066.1 GCA_023300105.1 Hellea sp. | reverse complement strand
GCCATGCGAGATTTATTAGGATAGGCTGTTAGAGCGCAAGACAAAGTCAGAAGACTCGGTTATAGGCCTTTTTTGAAAACGCCTTTGAAAGCCTCTTATGTCCACTTGCCAACTTTGCGAAGCCCCTGCCCCTTTAAGCGCCTTCGATATCCCAGAGTCCCCGGCTCCGGCGCAAATTCAGCTGTGCGGGATTTGCAAACCACAGCTCGAAACGGACACGCTTGAAGGCTCTCACTTTCAATCCGTCACCACAACAATGTGGAGCGAGGATAACGGCGTTCAAGTCATGGCCTACCGCGTGCTGAAACAGCTATCCTCAGAAGCTTGGGCGCAAGAGGCACTCGATATGCTCTACCTCGAAGACGATATCAAAGCATGGGCCGAAGCCGGCATCAAGGAAGCACCTATCGGCGGCCCCACACGCGATAGTAACGGCGCCATATTAAAAGCAGGCGATACGGTCACCCTCATCAAGGACCTTGCAGTGAAAGGCGCAGGCTTTACTGCCAAGCGCGGCACAGTTGTTCGCGGGATAACTCTAACGGATAATCCCGAACATATTGAAGGCAAAGTCAACGGACAGCGCATCGTCTTGGTCTCGGCCTATCTGAAAAAAGCTTAAACGCTTCCCTTAGGGACGGAATCATGACACAAGAACAAACATGGAACCTTTGATTTCATATTCTGGTTTAGACCTAACCCTTGTTGAGCTTATTTTAGGCGCGGCCCTAGTTTTGCTTGGCGCGTTAATCACATTGATTTTTGCTAGAGTTTTTGGGCGACGCGGAAGCGATGAGCTGCAAAACCACTTATCGCAAATGACGCAACAACAAACAGAAATGACCCAGCAGCAAACCGAATTGCAGGGACGTCTTTCTCAAATGGCCGAAGACAGCGCCCAACGCGAAAATCTCTTTCGCGAGAGCCTCGACACCCGCCTCTCCAAAGTTTCCGAACGCGTTGGTCAATCCATTAATGAAACGCAGGAACGTAACTCAGCGAACCTCAAGCAATTGCATGAGCGCCTCGCTCTCATCGACCGCGCACAGAAAAATATCGAAACCTTATCAGGCGAAGTTTCTGGCCTGCAAAGCTTGCTCTCGAACAAGCAATCGCGCGGCGCATTTGGCGAAAAGCAAATGCAAGATTTAATTCAAACCTACTTACCGCCCAACGCCTTTTCTTTTCAGCAAACGCTCTCAAACGGCAAACGCGTCGACGCCCTTATTCACCTCCCCAATGACCAAGGCAATGTTGCGGTGGATAGTAAATTTCCTATGGAATCTTGGCGTCGGTTAACAGAAGCGGATAATACGCCCGCAGAGGCCTTAGCCAAAAGAGAATTTTCGCGCGACATCTCTATTCACATTAAAGCTATCGCTGACAAATACCTTATATTTGGCGAAACGCACGATATCGCCATGCTCTTTTTACCGTCCGAAGCCATCTATGCAGAGCTACATGCGCACTTCCCTGAGGTCATTGACAAAGGCTTCACACAGAAAGTTATGATCGTCTCCCCGACAACATTCATGGCCACATTGCACACCATGCGGGCCGTCATGAAAGACGCGGCCATGCGTGAACAATCCCATATTATACAGCGCGAAGTCGGCGCCATGGCAAAGGACGTTGTCCTGCTCGATGAGCGCGTCTCCAAACTCCAAACCCACTTCAATCAATCCGCAGAAGACATGCGCAAGATCAGAATAAGCACAGAGAAAATCACAAAGCGCGCCGATAAAATCGAAACTCTCGATGTGACTGAGAGTAAGCCCGTGACGAATATCGCAGAGTTTAAGAAGTCTGCGTCTTAATTAGGCCATAGGGGTAAAGAGATAAAGGGATAAAGGGTAGACTTGACTTTCTCTCGCAAGTAATTGCTCTTGTTAAATAGTGAAAATAACAATGTGAGAGCGGGTTATGGCATCAAAAATATCAAAAAACATAATGACAGGCATTTTCTTTTTGCCGATTATTTTTGCGTGGTTTACCCTCCGTAAAGGCATTGACAAAAAGGTTCGTATTATAGCCTTTGGTTGGATGATAATTTTTATCGGTGCCGCCGCAGGTCAAATGCACAGTGATTTTAATAATCAATATGAAGCGTCCCATAAACCCGTCCATAAACCCGTAGCGTCTGCGCCACCTGCTGCAACTTATGAAATGACAGCATATAAATTATACGGTGACTATAAAAGCAATAAGGTTCGCGCGGAGAACCGATACAAAGGCAAGTATGTTAAGATAACAGGCAGAATAGGCAAGATTAGCAAAGACATAAGTCAGACTGCCTATATCACACTTGAGACGTCTCGTGATTCTATCGGTCCAAGATATAAAATTCAGGCAATGTTTAAAGACCCTGCCAGAGTTATGACTGTGTCCTCAGGTCAAACCGTAACTATTGTTTGCAAAGTTAGCGGCAAAGTCGGGAATTTGATTTGCAGAGAGGCTTATTTGATAAACTAGTTTTTACTACGGCGTTTCTGCTCCCTTAGACAAATTACTTGACCAATCAGTCAAGTCAGTTAATCATCCCTGTCACACAAAGGAATTTCAAATGGCACGGCAGCGTGAGTTCGATGAAGAGAAAGTCTTAGACGCTCTACGGGATGTATTTTGGGAAAATGGTTATGAAGGAACATCCTATAGTGACATCATGACAGCCACGGGGTTGCAAAAGGGTAGCCTATACGCCGCCTTTGGCAACAAGCGCGCGCTCTACCAAAAGGCTCTCTCGCGATATGACGACATAGAAGTTAGCGACGCTGTTCATATGTTGCATAATGATAATTTAACGCCTGCTATGCGTATTGAGATTATGATGACCGGCCCCGTTGATGCCGCCCAAACAAAACAAGGGCGATGGGGCTGTCTGCTTTGCAATGCTGCCGTTGACCAAGCCCCCATAGACGAAGAGACAGAAAACAGCGTCAAAGCCTCTATGGACCGCCTCAAAGCCGCCCTCATATATACGGTAAAAGATGAAACAAAAGCAGACCATATACTTGCGGCTTATTTTGGCGCGCGAGTTATGGTCAAAGCGGGCTTTGGAAAAGAACGGATGAAAAATATCCGCGCTCAAATATTGACAATGACTTAATCAGCTTTGCAAGCTATGCACAGTTGTAGATCCAACCAGAGATCAAGTTGTAAATCAGGCATCTTCTAAAGCCTTAAGAAGCGGGTCTAATCCGCCCTTAGCTTCTAAGTCAAACAAGTCAGTCGAACCGCCGACATGAGTGTCTCCGATGAATATTTGAGGTACGGTCACACGTCCAGACCGCTCGACCATTTCAGCCGTCAAACGCGGGTTATCCGTAATTTCAATATCATGAAAACTTACCCCCTTAGAGGTCAGCAGCGCCTTTGCACGTTTGCAATAAGGGCAATATCCTTTGGTATAGAGAACTATTTTATGACTCATGATAGTGCTTTTTATTATTTAATTTAAAGTGGTGTAGATTAAATTAACCAATTGGTCAATAATAAAGCCCAAATTTCCCCATAAGCAAGCCGCTTTATGAACGGTTATCATCGTTTATATGACGTGCATAAAATTCGTAGTCCACAGAATTGGGAATCAACTTAAAAATGTAAAACACTTAATTATATTTTAGTAATTGAAGAATACTTTTGTGATGATAACAGATTTCACATTTATTGCTAAATATGAGTATTGCACGCATAGTCACTTTTATCTTCTTGGTCTTCGTAACGGGGTTACCATTTTCTAGTCAGGCCCAATCAAATTTGCCTGCATTTACCTGTGACGGTTTCCCATATCAAATCTTAAGTGGCCAACTTTTTCAACTCGACTCAATTAGCCTTACATATGTTTCTCGAGGTCCAACAAATAGCCCCAGCATTAATGGTGCCGGCTTTAATGTTGTAGATAATTACGCTTATGCACTCAGCGACAATGCTATTTACCGTGTGGGGTCAGATGGAACACGTGAATTTGTAAGTTCGGGAATTAGCGGAGCGGCAAACTTTGTTGGCACGATGGATTTTTCGGGGAATTTCTACGGCCTTAAACGAACGAACCGACGCGTTCTCATCAAGATAGATATCGCAGCGTCTGAAGCGTCTGGTACAACAGTTTCCTCAGAAGTCACATTTACAGGTATAACACCCGCTAACTCGGGAGATTTTGTTTATACTAAAAATGGCAGTGATGAATTTGTTTTATTGGCCCGAGGCAACATAGTTTACCGGTATGATTTTCAAACTCTAACGACCACATCAGTGACAGCTATTATACCTGCTGGTGCGCCGAACTTTATCTTTGGGGCGAGTTGGTCTGATAGTACTGGCCGCATTTGGGCCTTTAACAATGCAAACGGTGATGTGTATGAATTGTTCAATCCACTGAGCAACAGTCCTGAATGGGTATTGGTAACAGACCTTACTCCAAGCGGAAACAATGACGGATTTTCATGTAGCCTCGCCCCCTTTCCCGCCTTACCCCCTATAGCCCAAGATGATGATTTTATCACGCAAATTGAAACAGATCTCACGGGCAATGTCATAGCCGATAATGGAAATGGCGTGGATAGCGACCCTGATGGCGCGGTTCTCAGCGTCCTCTGGGCTGATCCCGAAACAAGCTTGCCCTCAAACGGTCTGATTTCAGCCACTCTTAGTGACGGCTCATTTACATATACGCCAAATGCCGGGTTTTATGGCGTGGATACATTCGACTATGTCCTGAGTGACGGCGGCGTCACGGATAGCGCAACTGTCACAATCACAATACCCGCAGATAATTCCGATCTGCCCTCTACCTATGTCGAGGCGCTGCATAATGTTGTAGACGACGCATCTCTCGGTGCAATTGTGACTTTGGACAATAGTCCTAATTCTAATAGCTCAGCAGATGCAACGGGCGATATAGATGACAGCCTCACAGAGACGTTAGAGTTCATTATCAACACGAATAAAACACTCACGTTAGACGTCGCCGAACCAAACGGGGAAACCTATTACCTTCAGGCATGGATAGACTGGAACGAGGATGATGACTTTGATGACGCCGATGAGCAAGTCGCTGTGAATGAGACAGACAATGATGGCGACGAGCAAATAGAAATAACCGTCAATGTACCATCAACAATCATCTCAACCAATAGCTTCATGCGGCTTAGATGGTCTTCTGAATTAGGCTTAAATATATCAGATATTGCGCCAGACGGTGAAGTTGAAGATTATGAAGTGAAATTATTAGCACACCTAGAAATAACGGGCGAAAAGGTTGTTAATGTATGGGATCCCGATAATTTGAATCTATATGCCATACCCGGCAATGATGTTATTTATACAATAACATCGACTAACGTAGGCGATGTTCCCAGCGATACGAATAGTATTTTCATTGTCGATACAATACCTGAGAACGTCACCGTCTATAACGCAGATATTGACGACACGGGCCCAGAGACCACCCCTGTCGCCTTTACGCAAACTGGCACCACGGGGCTAAGCTTTACCTTTGCGGACGATGTAGGGTATTCAAACGCAGCCGCCGCACCGCTTAATATGGCACAATGCAATTATGCGCCAATCGTAGGTTATGATGCCAGTATCACGCATATTTGCTTTAATCCGAAGGGGCAATTTTTAGGCGGCAATCCAACCCCTACACTTAGTATTTCGTTTAGGGCCCGTATTGATTAGGGTTAGATTTCAACAACCTGACCTCAACAGCTTTACACTCAAGACTATGATACCCCGTGATCTGACAGAGACAGACTTTGACTTGTCGCCGCGCTGGTATAGGCGCTTGGCCCTATGAGCCTCTGGCTCATTTCCCAATGTGGCAACCCATAACGCACTCCCACCTTGCCATAACATTAAATCTAATCCTCGGTAATACATCCCGTGATATAGTGCGGCCATGTCGTGTGAAACGTCACATATTCGCGCTCTGCCTACTGGCCGAGCGGCCTCATCAAGAGGCACTCTCCTCCCTGCTAGCGCAGGCATGGGAATAGGCGGAACCTCTGTGTCTGAAAATGGAATAAGCTCATTTTTAGTCTGGCTTAAGCTTTGGCTGTCCTGTGTAGCAGACGGCGTTATTCTTGACGTTTGGGCAGACGTGTTTTCCCACTCTAAAAAATCAAACCTCGTAAAAGGGTATCAACGCCCACCCTCGCTTTTACCCGATAGCCAGCGTGCTGCCATTGCGCCGCACGTTTTATGTGGCCGCCGTCGCCGCCGCATCATAGCGAGAGGTTTGCCTGCGTCTCGCCGTTATGACGGATTACAATATTTAAATGATAGGCAACTGACGGGCAATCAATTCCTAGAGCGCGCTTGCCGCCTCTCGGTGAATGGACGCGTAGGAATATATGGCCTCGAGTACCGCTTGCGGCTCTGCCAAAGACGGCATGAGTTTTGTATGACTAATGTAAAGACACATGCCCCAAGCCACGCCTTATCCCGAAAACGTGTGAGCTTTGGCCTCTGCGTATTTCATCTCGGTCCTGATTAAGCGCCGCCATTATCACAGGTTTAAAATCCACAACGCTCATAGCTGCAACTTGCTTAAGCCAGTTGCTCAGATTGAGTGAGCCTATCCGCATGGCTGCCTCACTAACTTAACTGACTTAACTTATTATTCAAAAATAACATCTGCTTCAGTTTTGGCTTTGACTTCATCTAAGCTCACCCCTGCCGCGAGTTCTGTCATACGAAAGCGTGCTTTTTTATCAAGCCGAGAAAAGACGCCTAAATCTGTAATCACCATATCGATGCAGTTTTGTCCCGTTAATGGCAAGGTGCAAGCTTTGAGAAACTTACTTTCCCCGCGTTTATTGGTGTGGTCAAATAAGGCGATGCAGCGCTTCACGCCAGCAACTAAATCCATCGCCCCGCCCATGCCTTTGACCATTTTTCCGGGTATCATCCAGTTGGCGATGTCGCCGTTTTCAGCCACTTCCATTGCGCCCAAAATAGACAGGTCAATATGCCCGCCGCGGATCATTGCAAAGCTTGTCGCGCTATCAAAAAAAGAGGATTTCGGAAGTGTCGTGATTGTCTGTTTACCAGCATTAATTAAGTCCGCATCTTCTTCGCCGGAAAAAGGAAAAGGCCCCATACCAAGCATACCGTTCTCTGATTGTAATGTGACACTCACATTGCTTGGAATATGGTTTGCAACAAGTGTCGGAATACCGATACCGAGGTTTACATAGAAACCATCTTGGAGTTCTTTGGCCGCCCGCGCCGCCATTTCGTTTCTTGTCCATCCTATTTTTTCTTGAGCCATTATGTACGCTCCCGCAAAGTTAATTGTTCGATACGCTTCTCGCATTTGGCCTCAACAATGCGTTGAACAAATACGCCAGGCGTATGAATGAAGTTAGGATCAAGCTCTCCGACAGAGACGATTTCGTCGACCTCAGCAATTGTCACTTTACCTGCCATCGCCATCATGGGTGAAAAATTCCGCGCGGTGGCTTTGAAAATTAAATTTCCTTCAGCGTCCCCCTTCCACGCTTTGATGATAGAGATGTCCGCTTTCAGGCCCGTTTCCATGATATAGGTTTCACCATCAAATTCCTTGTGCTCTTTACCTTCCGCTATCAAAGTTCCAACACCTGTTTTTGTGTAGAACCCCGGAATACCCGAGCCGCCAGCACGAATGCGTTCGGCTAATGTACCTTGCGGGTTAAATTCGAGCTCTAACTCACCGCCCAAATATTGGCGTTCAAATTCTTTATTCTCGCCGACGTAAGAGCTAATCATTTTTCTAATTTGGCGGGTTTCCAAAAGCAGGCCTAAGCCGAACCCATCGACGCCCGCATTATTTGAAATCGCGGTGATATCCTTCGCGCCGCTATCACGAAGCGCTGCGATTAAGTTTTCTGCAATACCACAAAGGCCAAAGCCGCCGCTCATGAGCGTTATACCGTCACGGCAAAGCCCAGCCATTGCCGCCTCAGCTGTTTTATAGACCTTACTCATGTTATACCTTTACTCATGTCGTTCCTTATGCCGCAATTCCTGCGCGCATCTGTTCTCCAAAATGACGGGCTATATCTTCATCTACTAAACGCCCCGATGTATCATACCATGCATTCAGCCAATTTAGCGCCCCCATGAAGAAGAAGACAATCAACCTCGCATCACCCGCGCGAATAGAGCCGTCTTTCTGCCCCTCTTTTACGAGGCGGATGATTTTGCGCTCGATTTTGTTGCGGCGCGAAATTACAAAGGCTTTGTTGTCATCCGTTAAACTATCAACGTCCGTCAGCAAAGACACACCTGACTGCGTGAGTAATCGAACAAAATCAATATAGAGTGCCTGCAAATAATCCAATGTGTTTGTGACGGAACTAGGTTTAGTTTTTAATATTGCGTCCATCGCATCATAGGTCATTAAGTGACACTCAAAGAGAACCTCCTCTTTGTTGCTGACATAATAATAAAGTGCCGCTTTTGAGAGCCCCAGAGTCTTCGCAATCTCTACCATTGATATATTGTGATAACCCTTACGCCGAAAAGCCTGCCCCGCAGAGGCAATAACAGCGCGCCGTTTTGCGGCGAATTGCTTTTCTCGGTCAAAGGGTTCTTTAACTATAGCGTCCATAAGCTTTACCATAACATATGAATAAATTTGACTCAAGAGTCAAATTTATGTACTTATAGTCAAAATAAATGCAACAGAGATAAAATGCCAAAACTCATCAGTAAGATAAATCCTGATTCAGCTGATTTCAGAACTAATGCCGCCGCCATGCAAGCGCTTGTCGATGACCTTCGAGAGAAAGTCGGAAAGATCGCTTTGGGCGGGCCTGAACGCTCGCGCGAGCGCCACATTGGGCGCGGCAAGCTCCTCCCCCGTGAGCGGGTTGAACGTCTCCTTGATCCTGGCACACCTTTTTTAGAACTCTCTCAAATGGCGGCTTATGAATGTTATGATGACGACATTCCCAGCGCAGGCATCATCACAGGTATAGGCCGCGTCGCGGGACGCGAGGTAATGATTATCTGCAATGACGCGACGGTCAAAGGCGGCACTTACTTTCCCCTGACGTGTAAGAAACAAGGGCGCGCTCAAGAGATTGCACAACAAAACAGACTCCCCTGTATTTATCTCGTCGATAGCGGCGGGGGTAACCTACCCAACCAAGCCGAAATTTTTCCAGGTAAAGATGATTTCGGGGCCTGTTTTTATAACCAAGCCAATATGAGCGCCCAAGGCATCCCTCAAATTGCTGTTGTCATGGGAAGCTGTACAGCGGGCGGAGCCTATGTTCCTGCTATGGCCGACGAGTCCATTATCGTCGCCAATCAAGGCACAATCTTTCTCGCAGGTCCGCCTCTCGTCAAATCTGCAACAGGTGAAGATATTGACGCAGAAAGTCTTGGCGGAGGAATGCTCCACGCGAAAACATCAGGCGTTGTCGATCATCTGGCCAGTAATGATGCCCATGCCCTGCAAATTGCGCGGGATAGCGTAAAAACCTTAGGCAAGGCCGATTATAGCTATGCCTCTCAAGACGCCGAAGCCCCTGCCTATGACGAAGACGAACTTAACGGCATTGTTCCCAAAGATGCGCGCCAGCCCTATGATTGTCGCGAGATTATTGCCCGCATAGTTGATGGGTCTCATTTTCATGAATTTAAGAAAGACTATGGCACCACCTTGATTTGCGGTTTTGCTAAAATCCACGGCTACCAAGTGGGCATCCTCGGCAATAATGGCGTCTTGTTTTCTGAGAGCGCGTTGAAAGGCGCGCATTTCGTAGAGCTCTGCGCCCAACGCAAAATCCCGTTAGTTTTCCTGCAAAACATTACGGGCTTTATGGTTGGCTCCAAGGCAGAAGCAGGCGGCATTGCTAAAAATGGAGCCAAAATGGTTCATGCTGTGGCCTGCGCCAAAGTTCCTAAATTTACTGTCGTCGTGGGCGGCTCTTACGGGGCAGGAAATTACGGCATGTGCGGCCGCGCCTATAATCCGCGCCTCATGTTCATGTGGCCCAATGCGCGTATTTCTATCATGGGAGGAGAGCAAGCCGCAGACGTGTTAGCAACGGTCAATCGCAACGCCGCAACATGGACAGATGCAGAGCGCGAAGCCTTCAAAAAACCGATTATTGAACGCTTTGAAAAAGAAGGTCACCCCTATTTCGCCAGCGCCCGTATCTGGGATGACGGCATCATCGCGCCAACGGATACGAGACGTGTCTTGGGGTTGGGCTTAGCTATGGCGGCAAATGCGCCTTTGGAGGATTCCAAATTTGGAGTCTTTAGGATGTAATAATGACAAAGCAGATTAAAAAAATCCTAATAGCTAATCGAGGCGAGATTGCTTGCCGCGTGATGAAGACCGCCCGTAAAATGGGTATCGCGACCGTGGCCGTTTATTCCGATGCCGACCGTAAGGCGCTCCATGTTCGCATGGCTGATGAGGCCGTGCATATTGGGCCGTCCCCCGCGATTGAGAGCTACCTTGTTATCGAGAAAATTATCAATGCCGCGAAAGAGACTGGCGCAGATGCTATCCA
>JALZWM010000065.1 GCA_023300105.1 Hellea sp. | reverse complement strand
TTATTCAAACCGAAGACACGCCTAATCCGGCAACTTTAAAATTCCTGCCCGGCAAAGATGTCACGGGAGAAGGTCAACCGCCTGTTGATATTCAGCGCGGCGGGGATGTGAGCGCGGCGCCTCTTGCTGAAATGCTATTTATGATACCTGATGTTACGCGCGTCTTTTTTGGTAACGATTATATTTCCGTGACCAAGGCTGAAGATGCGCTTTGGAAACATTTAAAGCCTGCTGTGCTTGGCGCAATTATGGATTTCTATGTTGCAGGGGGTGTGCCGCTCTTGGATCAAATCGCAAATGCCGATGTCGAAGAACGTGTCTATGAGGGTGAAACGCTTGAAATCGTCGAGCAGATTAAAGAACTCATTGATTTGCGGGTCAGGCCTGCTGTGGCGCAAGATGGCGGCGATATTGTCTTTAGACATTTTGATGATGATGACGGCGCAGTTTATCTTGAGATGCGCGGCGCTTGTGCGGGCTGTCCAAGTTCGACGATGACGCTGAAGTCTGGTATTGAGAACCTTCTCAAACATTATGTTCCCGAAGTAACACGCGTGGAACAATTCGTTTAACTCATGCGCATTCTAAGTCTTGATACGACGGGCCCATACTGCACAGTTGCGCTTTGTGATACGGCAAAGGTGTTGGCTTATAAAACAGAAAATATAGGCCGCGGTCACGCCGAACGCCTCGCGCCTATGGCCGCAGAGGTTTTAACCTGCGCGGGGCTTATATCTACGGATGTTGATAAACTTGTTGTCTGTAGCGGACCGGGGAGTTTTACAGGCACGCGCGTCGCGATGGCCTTTGCCAAAGGCTTTGCTCTGCCGCGCAAGTTACCTGTTGTGGGCATCTCCGCGCTTGAGGTGCGAGCCGCCCATTATGATCCTGAAGGGCGAAAAAAAATTGTCTGCGTGGCTGATGTGAGGCGTAGTGAACTATGTTGGTCTGCGACTTTTAAGGGTAAGCTTATCCAAGCGCCCATAACGCAGCCCGCAGAAGAGGCGCGCCGCGCCATTGCGAAACTCTCGCCAGATATAGTTGTGGAAGACGGCATTATTGATGGCCGTGTTCTCGCGTGGTTAGGCGCCGATTTGTCTTCAGACCAATATCCCGCACAGCCGTTATATTCACGCGGCCCTGATGCAAAGCTCCCTGGCGGTAAACTCCCTGGCAGTATAGTCCCTGGCAGTATACCACCCAAATGAGCCGTAGCCTTCATGTGATGGACGCGCCGCGTATGGCGCAAATACATACCGAAAGTTTTTTTAAGGGCTGGGACGCGGAGGATATGGCCACGCATCTCCAAAAAGATTTGTGCTTTGGGCATGGACGTCCGCTAGACGGTTTTGTCATTATTAGCCACGCTGCGGACCAAGCTGAAATCTTGACCATCGCTATCGACCCTGCGCTTCGGCGGCAAGGTCTCGCACGTAAACTTTTGGACATCGCCGAAACTGAATTGGCCGACCTCGGTGTTGATACGCTCTTCCTTGAAGTTGCCGAAGATAATACGGCGGCGATTGCATTTTATAAAGCCAGTGGGTTCGAGCCGATAGGCAAACGTCCTGCCTATTATAAACGGGCGATGGGGCGCGTCGGAGCGCTGACTTATCGTAAACGATTATCCTAAAAAACTAGACTGCGCAGACCTTACGCGGTAAATGATTCGTATGGATAGTTGGATTGAAAAAAAATGTGCGGAACGCGGCTTGCGTATGACAGATCAACGCAAAGTTATTGCGAAAGTTCTCTCAGAAGCAAAAGATCATCCTGACGCGGAAGAACTTTATGCGCGTGCGTCTACAATTGATTCAAACATCTCACTTGCCACGGTCTACCGCACAGTGCGGCTCTTTACAGAAGCGGCTATTATTGAAACTCATGATTTTCGCGATGGGCGTGCGCGTTATGAAACCGCGGATGACGAACATCATGATCATTTGATTGATGTGACTACGGGCGAAGTCATCGAATTCGTCGATGATGAAATCGAAGAGCTACAAAAGCGCATTGCCGAAAAACTTGGTTATGAGCTCGTTGATCACCGCTTAGAGCTCTACGGACGTAAAATAAAATAATCCTAATTTGATCTTTTATAAGGCTAGTTGATGAACTGTGCCTATGTCACTTGGGTTGGTATTATCAGCTGAACTCCGTCAAACAGCGCTCATCCAACAAAACACTTAAAACACTATTCCATACTTAATTTCGCCTTATAGGGCATATTGGTATTCTTTTTGCTTTGACATCCTTGTGGTTTAACAGGTGCAAATTATGTCTCGTTTTGAAAATAAGATATTGAAAACCGTTTTTGTATTTACGTTTATCTGCGGAAGTGCGGCTTATGCGGCAACACAGGCACAGACAACGGCACATACTAATGCTCATTCAGTGCTACAAACGTTAGAGACAAAAACAACTGACGCCATGAGCTGGGTTGGCAGTAAAACTGATATTGCGCGTAAAAAGTGGCAACGTGCTGATATTGACAGTAAAGTCCAAGCTTTCCAGCATAAGACAAGACCTTTGGGTCAAAAACTATCCGCTAAAATTAGCCCTAAAACTGAGCCTATTTTTAAAGTAGTTAATGAAGGCGAGCAGCGTATGAGTGTTCCGGCTATTTTCTTGATTTTAGTTTTTGGCGGCATTTTTGTTCTCATGGGACTGTCTGGGCCGTCATCAAGACTGGGCGGGCGTCACTAAAGTGACATTTTAAATTTATCATCCGTTAGGTTTTAATTTTTTATCTATTAACATTTTTATGTTTTAATATGACTTTAAGGTCATTGAGCGTAAGATTATGTTTCGTACAATAATAACAGTTATAAGAACTGCCGCCTTTATAGGTGTTTTAGCGGCAACGGCTTTTCTTGGGTATGAGTATATACAAACTCGAGATGCTAACCACGTTGTCGAAACAGTCAAAACGAGTACAGATAGCACCCGAAAAGCGGTTCAAAAAATGGACCTTCAGGGTAAAGTGGACGATTTTCAGGATAAAGTTGGCGAACTTCAGCATAAAACAAGGCCTCTGGGCCGAAAAATATCCTCGGCTGTTGGACCAAAAATAAGCCCAAGTTTTCAGGCTGTGGAAAAAGGTGAGCGCCGTATGAGTTGGCCTGCCTTAATCCTTGTTTTTGTTTTCGGTACTGTTTTTGTTTTACTTGGAAAGTTTTCAACAAGTGGACGTTACTAAGCGCCTTCCCTTACAGACTTGCAGACAGCGTCATTCCAGCCTATAGGCCGCTCACCACAAAGTGAGCATATATATGACCGTCCTGTTACCCCGCGATGAAAACGCGTCTCGTAACGTTGACGCTCCGAAGCGGGCTCAGGCTCTCAAGGACGGCAATGTTAACTCGAACAAAACCCGAGATATAAATGTACCTGTCGTCGCCAAGGCTGATGGTATAGCGGTAAACGTCAACACCAAAAAAGTGTTTATCAAGACCTACGGGTGCCAGATGAATGTCTATGATAGCGAGCGCATGGCGGATGTTCTTGCGCCGATTGGTTACGCCCCTGTTGAGGCGCCCGATCATGCCGACCTCATTATTCTCAATACGTGCCACATTAGGGAAAAGGCCGCTGAGAAAGTCTATTCAGAACTTGGCCGTATTCGTAAGTACAAAGACCGTAACAAACCTAATATGAAAGTCGCTGTTGCAGGATGCGTCGCCCAAGCCGAAGGCGAAGAAATCATGCGCCGAGCCCCTATTGTTGATATGGTGCTGGGGCCGCAGACTTATCATAAACTACCAGAGATGATTGCCAAAGTTTATCGCGGCACGGGTGATGTCCTTGAGACCGAATTTGATACATTAGAGAAATTTGATGCCCTTCCAGAAACGCGGCAACCCAAAGGTTTCTCTTCATACCTAACTATTCAAGAAGGCTGTGATAAATTCTGCACATTCTGTGTGGTGCCTTATACACGCGGGGCGGAGGTCTCTCGACCTGTTCACCAAATCGTCGCCGAAGCGCGCAACCTTGCCTCGCAAGGCGTGCGCGAAATTACGCTGATTGGGCAAAACGTTGATGCTTATCATGCGCCCGCACCGGAGGGCGCACATCTAAATACTGCGCCTGAAGGGTCATCGGGTGATTCTGAATGGGGATTGGGCGAGCTTATCCGCCACGTAGCCCTTATTGGCGGTATTGACCGTATGCGCTTCACGACATCACATCCCCGCGATATGGATGATGCTTTAATTAAAACTTTTGCCGAAGAACCAAAGCTCATGCCGTATCTGCATTTACCGATACAGGCGGGGTCAAATAAAATTCTTCACGCGATGAACCGCGGTCATACTTATGAAGAGTATAAAACGTTGATTGCTAAAATTCGCGCCGCGCGTCCTGATGTGGCGCTTTCAGGTGATTTTATTGTAGGCTTCCCCGGTGAGACAGATGCTGACTTTGAACAGACAATGCGCTGCGTCGATGAAATTGGTTATACCAGTTCGTTTTCGTTTAAGTATTCAATCCGTCCCGGAACGCCCGGCGCGTCTATGCCGCGCCAAGTCCCAGAGGATGTAAAGTCCGAACGCCTAAAGCGGTTGCAAGATTTACTCTACACACAGCAAATGGCGTTTAACGAATCCCTCATTGGGCGCACGCTTGATGTTTTGGTTGAAAACGGCGCGCGCGCTGACGGACAACTCTTTGGCCGCTCACCTTATCTGCAAGGCACGCATTTTATGGCGCCCGAAAGCTTAGTCGGACAGATTGTTCCTGTGTTGATAACAGGTGCAGGGCGAAATTCGCTTACGGGTGAACTGGTTGAGTAAAGTCCTTAAGTGATGATACAGGCGTTAAAGAGGCACAGTATTTGCATGAGTTGAAGTCTACAGGAAGAAAGAGAATTCATGCGTAATGTTAATATAGCTTTTGTGATTGTCCCGCCTGTTATTCTATGGTTTTTGCTACCTGTCTTTGAGGCGTCTACGATTTCTGTTATGGCAAAGGATTGCGTGATGGGGCTGCTCATTTTAATATCAGCTTTTGGGCTCTTCAGAATTTTAGGCTCGATAAATTTTTCTCAATCAAAGCGGATTAAGAATATTATACGCTCTGAATAAACCCAAAATTTAGGTATCAATCTGTTAAGCTCAGCTTAGATTTAATTTCACCAAGTTTACTACGTAGATAATTATTAAGCGATTTAGGTTAATCGGGAAGTTGATAGCTCCGTGCTTCTTCGTGAGTCAGTATAAGCTTATGGCCGTACAATCTCGAACCAAAATTCTGGTTCTTCAATTAAGCCAAAGAAGGCTCTGACGGCGAGGGGGTTGCCGTCGATTGAGGCGTCGCCAGATTTAGCAAGTTCACCGAATTTTTTTTCTTTTAAATTTAATTGATCAAGTGCTGCGCGGGTTATTTTAATGGTCGGCGCATCGGGATGGGTTTGTCCCATGCGGTGATGTAGCGTGCCATTAGACAGAATGAGGTGCGCGGTTTGGCCTGTATCTGTGATTTCAAAATTTAGGTCGCGGTCTTTCTTGGCCGCCTTTTCGGCGTTCAGGCGCACGGCGAGCAAATCAAAATAGAGGCTTAAAGGTATAGCTTTGACAATATCTGCACTGGCGGTTTGTGTCGTTGCTAAATCTGCGACTCCGCCGCGCAGTTCTTGCGCGCCTGTGAGGTAAAAGTTCCGCCATGAGCCTGACTCCGCCATATAGGCAAGTTGGTCATAGGTTTTCGCGAGCAGGTTCGAGGCGGCTGTATTACTTGGCTCTGCGAAAACTAATTTATTGAGCACTGTGGCGGCGAAACGGAACTCGCCTGCATCAAAATCATCTTGCGCTTTTTTCAAAACCGCATTTGCGCCGCCCATATAGTCAATAAATTTTTTGGCTTCAGGGGTCGGGGCAAGAGGGTCAAGGTTAGCGGGGTTGCCATCAAAATATCCATAATAAAGTTGGTATTGTGATTTCGAATTATGGGACAACGTGCCGTAATAATCTCTATTCGCAAATTGCTTGGCAATACCATCTGGCATATTTAGCTTCTCTGGGATTTCATGCAGGGTGTAACCCATATTGGCATAGCGTACGGTTTGGTCATGAATGTAGCGGTATAAATCACGCTGGCCTTCCCAAAACGTTGTCACCTCATCAGAGCCCCAAATCGGCCAATGGTGGGACCCGAAAGAGATATCTGTTTTTTTGGCATATTTATAAACGGCTTCATCGATGTAACCGCTCCAGAGACGGCCATCGCGCACCTTGGCACCGCGCGGTGTGTACATGTTATGAAGCGTATGGTTTATAATTTCGGCTTGGCAAAAAGCTTTAAAACCCGGCATGTAGAACATAAATTCGGAAGGCGCTTCTGCGCCCATCGCCATAATGAACTCCATCTCTACGCCGTCAATGACATGAGTCTCACCAGTTTTCTCAACTTCGAGTGTGGGCTGGTAAAGACCGATATCTCCGCTAGAAATTGTTTGCCCTAACCCAACACCGACTTGATGGGCGGGGCCTTTGGGAAGGAGCCCGCCGAACATATAGCTGGCGCGGCGCGACATGGCATTGCCCGCTAAGATATTTTCGCTAACGGCTTCAAAAACGAAATCCTTTGGTGCGATAATTTGAACGCCGTTCTTGATGTCTTCGGGCGTGACTAACCCCTTCACGCCGCCGAAGTGATCAACGTGAGAATGGGTGAAGATAACAGCGCTGATGGATTTTACGCCAAGCTCGCGGTCGATTAAGGCTTTTGCCCGCGCGGCTGTCGGGGCGCTTATTAGAGGGTCGATGACAATCCAGCCGCTATCGCCCTCTATGAAGGTGATATTAGAAAGATCATAGGCGCGAACTTGGTAAATGTGGTCGCTCACTTTAAATAGGCCATGCATGGCATTGAGTTGGCTTTGACGCCATAAACTTGGGTTGACGGTATTAGGGGCGTCGGCCTTTAGGAAGTCATAGGCGCCAAAGTCATAAGCGGTGGAGCCATCAGCTTTAATTACTTTCCCATCATCGAAAGTTGCTATGAAGCCGCGCTTTGCGCGTTCAAAATCAGACATATCTGAAAAGTCGAGATATTTACGGACTCTGGCGTTTTCTGATTTCACCCGCTCTGACACAAATGGCATTTCAGGTGATGGTGTGTCTGTATGACTGACAGAGATCGCTTGGTCTTGCGGTTTTTCTTGCGCGCGGCTTTGCGTATGATTGTTGCAGGCCGTGAGCGCGGTCAGTAATGCAGCGCTTAAATATAGATGCGTAAGTCTCATGTCATTCCCTCGATTTGCGCCGTTTTGACGTCTGCTTATAAGAATTAACCTTGCCATAAAAAATATAGCTCACGCTATCTTTTTTCACTTGCAACTCATTCTCAATAACATTAAGTAACCTGTAAATGAGAACCATTCGCAACAAGGGCATTATGATTTTACAGACGAAAGCTTCAACCTTGGCGGTACTTATGGCAAAGGATGTCGGCAAATGTCCCTATCTAAATGCCTTGCATGATGCCGTTATATTGGCTCGTGACGAAACCCGTATTGTATCAGGTCCCCTGCCTTGTGATGCAGACGTAAGTAACGATCGCACGACTTTAGAAATTCAAAAAAAGAAAGATATTTTAATATAATGAAATTATTTGCATCCACTTGTACTGCGGCTCTACTTTTAGTCATTCCTCAAATAACTTTTGCTCAAACGAGACCGAAGGTTTTAGACGATGAGGTCATCACGACAGGACGTTATTTATATTCTGATCAGGTTAATGCGCTTAAAACACCGACGTCAATTATAGATGTCCCGCAATCGCTTTCTATCGTCACGGCTGACGATATCACAAAGCGGGCTTATAACAGTATTGGACAAATCATTGATTACACACCTGGTGTAAATACATCTCAAGGTGAAGGTCACCGTGATGCTGTTGTGTTCAGGGGCGTTCGCTCAACAGCAGATTTTTATTTGGACGGCGTTCGTGATGACGTTCAATATTATCGGTCTCTTTATAATCTTGAGCAAGTTGAAATCTTACGTGGCCCTAACGCGCTCCTCTTTGGGCGCGGCGGTACAGGCGGTCTTCTTAACCGCGTAACGAAAAAAGGCGTCACTGGTGAACAGTTCACAGGCTATAAAGCCTCCCTCAATACGTTTGGTGCGTTTGATGTAGCCGTTGATAGCAATTTTGCAATTTCTGACACATCTGCTTTCCGTGTAAATGCTTATTATGAGAGCCTCAATAACCATCGTGATTTCTTTGACGGTGACCGCTTTGGAATTAATCCAACAGCCCGTTTTGAACTTGCCCCGTCGACAACATTAGATGTGTCATATGAGTATAATAACAATGAACGTTTCATCGACCGTGGTATCGTTTCTGCTGCTCCCGATGGCACAACAAGTACTGATAGCGGACTTCGCAGACCTGTTGAAGAGCTTGACGGTATTACATTTGGCGATGAAGAGCTAAATACGGCAGAATTTGAAGCGCATGTTTTCCGAGCAAACCTCCAGCATAAGTTTAGTGATAATCTAAAAGGTAACTTCACGGCGTCTTACGGTGATTACGATAAGCTTTATCAAAATATCTTCGCTGTTGGATATAGCGCGTCAAACGCAGATTTCGGCGGGATAGAAACTGTTACACTTGATGGATATGTAGATACGACAAAGCGAACCACTTTGACACTTGCAGGTAATCTCGTTGGAGAATATTTAACTGGTTCAATCGGGCATACACTTGTAACCGGCGCAGACTATATTGACACATCAAATGATAATGATCGTTTTAACACAAACTTTGACACGACAAATGATGACCTTGAAATTTTCGCTATCGACCGAAATGCAGACCGTCCTATCAATTTACTCAATGGTGTCGGGGTCAATGCAGCAGGTGTCGCGACAACTAATGATTTCATAACAAGTCTTAATGATAATGATGAAGCTGAGGTTGAAGTTTTCTCTGCTTATATTCAAGACCAGATTGAAATTAATGATTATATTGATGTTATTGTCGGGGCGCGTTTTGATAGTTTTGACTTCACCGTCGAAGACCTAACAGCCGAAGCAGGAGCTGATAGCCGCGTTTTATCACGCAAAGACGAAGAAATTTCACCACGCCTAGGCCTTATCTTAAAGCCTAAAGAAAACATTTCTATTTATGGCAGCTATAGCGAAAGCTTCATCCCGCAATCCGGTGAACAATTTGCCGAAATCAGCAGTGCTGAAGCCGCTATTACGCCTGACGTATTTGAAAACCTTGAGGCTGGCGTTAAATGGGACTTTGCCGACTCACTCAGCTTTACCGCGGCTATATTTCGTATAGAGGCTACAGATGGTGCGGATGATGGCACAACGGATAATCAAATTGAAGAAGTTCAAAATATTATTGAAGGCGCAGAGTTTCAACTTTCAGGAGATGTAACAGATCAATTTTATCTTAGTGCAGGTTTAAGTTTTCTAAACGGTGACCGTGATGGCTCTGACCTTGATCCGCGCGAACTCCCAGACACAACCTTTAATGTCTGGGGAAATTATCAGCTAACTGATAAATTCGGCCTCGGCTTAGGTGTAACGCATCAATCTCAAAGCTTTGCAGATAACAATAACACCACTACTCTTCCAAGTTACACACGTGTTGATGCGGCCGCATATTATGATGTAAGTGAAAGCCTTCGTATGCAGGTGAATATCGAAAATTTAACTGATACGGAATATTTCCCAAATGCGCATACGGACGATCAAATTAGTGTGGGAGCACCGCTGAACGCACGTTTTACAGTTTCAGGCCGATTTTAGGCACATAAGTTAATTTTTAAGCGGTTAGGCCTCTTGCTTTTTTGAGGCTTAACCGCGATACACGGTTTTTAGGCTGTCACTCACGTGGGGGCCCTTATTTGTTTATAGCGATACACATCAAGGATTAGACTGAATGAGTTTTACTGGCCATAATTTCGACGACCGTTTGAAATCACAAAAAGAAGCCAAATTGGCTATGTTGAAGCGGGCGAAAGAAAAACAGCTTGATCCAGAGCAAAAAGCTAAGCTTATGGAAGAGCGTGCCAAGCGTAACGCTGAGCGTGCGATACGTGACCAAGAAAAGCAAGAACTTCGCAAAGCTAAGGAAGCCAAAGCAGCTGAAGAAAAACTTGAGCAAGAACGTAAGAACAAGCTTGCACAGGAAGCTGCTCAAAAAGCAAAAATTGAGATGGAGCGTGCAGCTAAAGCTCGCCGTGATGCTAAATATGCTGCGCGTAAAGCCGGCCGTGGTCGCCGTTAGAAACCTTTAGGTTTACTCTTAAACTTTCCAGCCCCAATGCAGCGCGGCAACCCCGCCTGTAAAATCGTGATAACCCGCGCGGCTAAAGCCTGCTGTCTTTATCATATCCAAGAAAGCTTCCTGTCTTGGAAACTTACGGATGGACTCTACAAGGTACTGATAGCTGGCCTCGTCATTAGCGAGTAATCCGCCGAGCTTGGGAATTACATTAAACGAATATGTGTCGTAAATTTTGCGCAGCATTTTGTCAGGCGGCGTAGAAAATTCTAAAACAAACAAACGTCCTCCGGGTTTTAGAACGCGAAGGAAATCTCTGAGAGCCATATCGCGGTCCGTTACATTTCGAATGCCAAATGAAATTGTAATCGCGTCGGCATAATTATCAGGGAAGGGCAGATATTGCGCGTTTCCGCAAACTCGCGTCAAATCCATGCCTGCATCTTTTTTATCGTCAATTCCCGCGAGCAGCATCTCTGCATTAATATCGCAGATAATCGCTCGGGCGGGGTCACCGCCGCGGCGCAGACGGACTTCATCCGCCCGTTTAATAAACCTGCGGGCAAGGTCACCCGTTCCGCCAGCGACATCAATTAAGAGCTCGCCCGGTTGCGGGTTCAGTTTCGTAATCGTCAAATCTTTCCAAACGCGGTGGACACCCATCGACATCGCATCATTCATGAGATCATACTTGCTGGCCACAGCATCAAAAACGCCGCGAACCCGCGAGGCTTTTTCCTCAGTGGGGATTTCTTCAAATCCGAAGTCTATGGTTTTATCATTCATGTAGGCTAAATGGCATGTAAAACATTATTCCGCCAGTGGACAGAGTCGCGCATTTTAAGTAATCGTCTTATAAATTATAGATCAAAGAAAAGCGCTCAGCGATGAATAATCCAAAAATCAGACAATTACTTATTTTGTTCCATCTTTTTGGAGCGTCATTCATGGCGCCAGCTTTCGCGCTTGTCGCGATTACAGGCGGGCTGCATATGGTTGGCGGCGGAGAGTCAGTTGCGACGTCGTCAATTTCTTTACCTGCTGGTACATCGGTAGACCTCAAAAGTAAAACTGCAGAAGATGATGTGCGGGCAATTTTGAAAGCTGCGAATGTTGATATGAAATTTGAGTATCTGAAAATTCGCGGCACATCTTTTGAAACCCGCCCCACGAGCCGTACACATGTTAAATTTAAACCTACGCCTAATGGATTAACAGCGACGCTGAATAAACCCAATTTTCAAAAAGCGATGATGGAAGTCCATAAAGGGCACGGCCCGAAGATATTACGGACTTACCATAAATTCGTCGCTTTAACGCTCTTTCTCGTTATATTCGGCGGGATTATGATTGGTATATTGTCCAAGGCTTACCGCCGTAAAACAGTCGCAGCCTTAGGGTTAGGAACTTTGTTTTATATCTGCGCTGTCGCGTTTTTATAAGGCACTATCGGAGCGTCTATTCTTTATTTATTTTGGCGCCCGTTTATCCCAAAATTTAAGCTCAATTTTATTTGCTGATACATCAATTTCGCCATAAGCAGCTGTGCGTAATTTGCGGGGCAGATCAGCATTGGGGTTACTGATAACATCTAACACAAAGCGCGCGATACCGTTACTGGTGACCAGAAGAATATCCTTATCTGCCCCACGTTGGGCGTCAAAGAATACTTCCCATGCTTGGATGATAGATTCGGGATCCACATGCCAGCCGTCGGGGGCAATGGCGTCTAAGTCCCAAAGGTCAATCATGTCCTGTCCCAGACGGGCGACAACGTCTGCCTCAGGTTTGTTCTCATCAACGCCATAATCAATCTCAGTCAGAAACTCTAAAGTCTCTAAGGCGATCTCGGGTTTGATAATTGCGATGGCCGTTTGGCGGGTCCGTATCAGCGGCGAACAATAAGCGTGAGAAAAATTATACTCAGATAAATCCGCCGCTAATCTCTTAGCTTGTTCTCGTCCTGAGCTAGAGAGGGGCAGGTCTGTGCGCGCGCCAACGCGGGTCACAACATCGCCTTTGTCAAAAGTATTGCCGTGGCGGCAGATAACAATGCGGGTCACGTAAAAGGGTCTCCATGCGCGGCAATTAACGCTTCTGCGAGTTCTAAGTCCTCTGGCGTATCTATGCCTGGAGTTGCAATTTTTGGCGGGTCAACTCGAACGCATTCAATTGTCAATCCATTTTCAAGGAGCCGTAATTGTTCCAAGCCTTCAAGGTTTTCAAACTGGCTCTCTGGCCAATTTACAAATTTTTCTAGGGCGCCGCGCGTATAAGCATATAATCCTACATGACGGCAAATTGGTGAGAGCTCTATTGTCTTTCGAAGAGCGGTTTCTTTGCGAATAGCAGGGATAATGTTTTTTGAAAACCATATGGCTTTATTGTCAGCACTAACGATAACAGATGTACCGCTAAATGGTGTTTTCAATTTGTGCGCCCTGAGGTGATCCAAAGCATCCCATGTGAGCTGTATATAAGGCGTGGCCACATCAGCTCCTTTTTTAAGGGCTTTTGCGACGGCAACAATTTGATTTATGGGTGTAAAAGGCGCGTCGCCTTGCAGGTTGACAATATACTCCGCCGTATAGTCCAGAGTTGGTGCGAAGGCTTTTGCAGCGGCAAAGGCGCGGTCACTTCCTGTTGTTAAATCTTGAGGTGTCATAATCGCCGGGATGCCGTGCTTTATACAATGCGTTTTGATGTCGTCATTGTCGGTGGCGACGACGTAGTTGCAATCCTCAATCTGAGCGGCGGCTTTCTGCGCGGCTTGGGCTGTCCGCCGCACCATGCTGATACCATTTATCAGAGCGAGCGGCTTGCCAGGAAACCGCACAGAATCAAAGCGGGCAGGGACGACGATAAGTGTGCTCATCTTTTTAAACAGCCCATCTAGAGATAACCTTCTGCCAGCAAGCTTTTCATGTCGATGACGCCAAGTGGACAGTCATCTTCAATAATGAAGCCATTAGAGATGCGGTTTTGTGTAAAGAGCTCAATAACATCACGCATCAGCATATCAGGGGATATAGCGCGCGGGGAGGGCGTCATAATTTCGCGGGCCGTCTTTTGAGAGAAATGAGAATCGAGTGCGCGGCGTAGGTCACCATCCGTAATCATCCCAAGCATTTTGCCGTCGTGGTCAATGACAGCAGCGCAGCCTTTCGCACCTTTAGATATGACTGAAATTGTTTCGTCCATCTTGGTGCCTGCTGAAACCGCTGGAACGTTTTCAGTATGGGTCAAAAGCCATTCACGAACGGTTTGCAACCGCAGTCCAATCTTCCCGCCGGGATGGCGCTTGGCAAAGTCTTCTAAAGTAAATCCGCGCTGGGTCATTGTCGCAACGACAAGAGCGTCACCAAGCGCAAGCGTGTTCGTGGTTGATGTTGTCGGTGCAATACCGTTAGGGCAGGCCTCGGGCGCGCCGGAGGTGTCTGGGATACGCAAAACCGTTTGGCTATATTGTCCCAGTGTGGAGTTTGCGTTTTTGGTTATGCTAATGACGGGGATTTTATTGCGCTGCGCATATTGTAGAACATCTCTGAGTTCGCGGCTTTCTCCGGAGTTGGATATGGCCAGAATAACGCAGCCTTCAGACACCATGCCGAGGTCGCCATGGCTGGCCTCAGTTGGGTGCATGAAAAAGCTAGGCGTACCAGTGGACGCAAAGCTTGCGGCAATTTTTTGGCCAATGTGACCCGATTTACCAACGCCGACGACGATAAGATAATTGGGCGCATTGAGAATCAGATCAACAGCCTCGCCGAATTTAGAATCAATACAGCGCTTCAAGGCCTCAAGTCCCGCAATTTCAGCGGAAATGACGTCTTTCGCAATTTGAATTGTCTTCGTCATAGTGTCTCCAAGGCCTTTCATCGCCTAAGCTCAGCACAGTATAACCAAGCCGGGCCTGTCTCACCATATAAAGTCAGTGATTTCACTGACAAAGTTAAGTCTCGGCTTAAAAAGGTCTTGCGCTTTTATACCTACTACATATTGTGGCCTGAACAAATCAGTAACCCATATGTGGTTATTTTCACAATATTGACAGTTAATACGAAGCGACAGGGCTAAAAACATGGGCAAAATGGAATTTATGAAAAATCCGAAATCAGGTCTTCTGGTTCCAAGTCATAGTTATAAACCCTTCCGTTATCCATGGGCGTTTGATTTTTGGAAAAAGCAGCAGCAGGTTCACTGGATGCCTGAAGAAGTGCCTCTTGGTGAAGATTGTAAAGATTGGGCAACTAATCTAACTGATTCAGAAAAGAACCTCCTCACGCAAATTTTCCGCTTTTTCACGCAATCTGATGTTGAAGTGAACGATAATTATATGGAACGCTATGCGCAGGTCTTTAAGCCGACCGAAGTTAAGATGATGCTCTCTGCGTTCTCTAATATGGAAACGATTCATATTGCAGCCTATGCGCTTTTACTTGAAACTATTGGTATGCCTGACAGTGAATTTTCAGCCTTTATGGATTATGAGGCGATGGCAGATAAACATAATTACATGCAGGAATTTGGCGTTGAGTCTGAAGCTGATATTGCGCGAACCGTTGCTATGTTTGGCGGCTTTACCGAAGGGCTACAGCTCTTTGCGTCGTTTGCTATGCTTATGAACTTCCCGCGTCTGAATAAAATGAAGGGCATGGGGCAGATCATTACGTGGTCCATTCGTGATGAAAGTCTTCACTGTGAAGGGATGATAAAACTTTATCACACCTTCGCTCAAGAAACGGGCTGCGTAACTAAATCCGTTGCGGATGATATTATTGATTGCTGTAAGACTGTTGTGAAGATGGAAGATAAATTTATAGATCTGGCATTTGAAATGGGACCTGTCGAAGGTATGACGTCTGAAGATATCAAGCGTTACATTCGCTACATTGCGGATTGGCGTTTGGGGCAGCTTGGCCTGCCGAAAATTTACGGGATTAAGCATCATCCGCTACCTTGGCTAACGGAAATTTTGAACGGTGTTGAGCATGCTAACTTCTTTGAGGCGCGCTCAACTGAATACTCAAAAGGGGCAACTCTCGGGGAGTGGCACGGTGATGACGGCGTTTGGGGTAAATTTGAACAAATCCAAACTCGTAAACTTGTCGAGGATATTTTAAATTAATCAAAGATTATTCTCATTAAACAGTCTAATAGAAGCGCGCCTACGTATGTAATTATAGGTGCGCTTTTTTACTGCCGCAATTAAACAGTGTTATAGAGCTCTTATGGAAGACCGTATTAAATCCTTCGACACCATCTTTAATTTTAGAGATTTTGGCGGTTATGAAACTCAAGATGGGCGCCGTTTGTCTGAAGGAAAATTATTTCGATCCGCCCATCTGAATAATACAAATGAAAGTGATCTTGCTAAGTTAGCTGATTTGAATATTGGCCTTGTTGTTGATTTGCGCTATGCGCCGGAGCGCGCGCGACAGCCCAGTAAATGGCCTGAGCATCAAAAAACACGCATTCTTGCCTATCCAGATCCCATAGACAACGATAGTGAAAAAGTCGCCCCCCATGAAGCTTTCATGCAGCATGATCTGCATAAACCTGAAGATGCTCGTGAGTATATGTTGGGCTCTTACAAGGCGCGTCCTGATGAGGCTGGGTACCGTCAAATATTTGGGGATACACTCCGCCATATGGCCAATACAGGGGACCCTATCCTCGTGCACTGTGCTGCCGGCAAAGATCGTACAGGAACACTTTGTGCGCTTATAAAAGGCGCTCTTGGGGTCGATAAAGATACAATAATGGAAGACTTCATGCTCACTATGAAAGCTATTCAAGTTGACGACTTCCTTAAGCCAGCAGCAGAAATGTTCACCAAGAGATATGGCCGCGAAATTGACCCTGAATCCATTCGGCCTATGTTTAGTGTCGAACCAGCATATCTGGAGAGCTCATTGTCTGCGATTAAAGATATAGATATTTATATTCGTGAGGCATTAAAATTTTCAGACAAAGAAAAAGCCGCTTTAAAAGCGGCTTATCTCGATTAATTTAACCGTCTTTGCCATCTTTGGCTTGATCAACCGGCTGTGCAAGAAACCTTCTTGCCGCTCTGGAACCCACAGTTGAAATCTACGATGTCTCCTGAGGCATTTAAAAAGTCTATATTTGCCGACTGTCTTGGTTTTAGTAAAAATGTTTCGCTCATCGTAAAATTAGTTGTCATAAAGCGCAATTTTAATGGCTCATAATCATATGATACTCTTGCGACAACAACGCCAGAGGATTGACTTAGAATAAGTTGGTCTAAGTCATTCGCATCGAAAGCTGTAGGATAGCTGCCGCCTAATGTAGCTGTCCCCAAAGGGACGACATTATTAGAAGAATCGCGTGAAAAACTAGCTAACTCCATATTGATACTATTAAGCCTTGAGGTTGGAACGCCCATAATCAAAGCTGCAGCAGTCATGATCTCGGCCATAGACTCCGCATTGATTGTTGCTTCTTGAGTTGTAAGATCTCCAGCGACATTTGTAGAGTGTGATATTTGGCGATCTTGAGAAATTGCTGTTGAAATTTCAGCGAGGCCGAAATACATCCCAATCATTATCGGAGCGACAAAAACAAATTCAATAGCGGCTATACCGCCTTCGGCCATCTTGTAGCGTTTAAAGAGATCAATCATATTTTTTTTTGAAACTGTAAGGCGTTTTGTCATAGCAATTTTCTTCTAATCTTTAACTTATTTCTCTAAGTGGCGGAAGGCGTTGCGCAGCTCGCTGCCGGAAATGGTTCATTCCGAAATGCCGTTGACTTTAAAATATTGTGCGTACCACTACCTGGAGAACTTTCTAACCGTGTTAATTCTGGTGGTAGTATTAATTTGTGAAAATATGTGGCTCTCACAACGATAGGAATTCCTGAAGTACTATCAATACCGGGAGAATATTCGCCATTTGGAACTGCTGGATCTGGGGTTCCAGGTTGTGGCGGCGGTGGCGGCGGGATATCAGGTAATGTTATTTGGCTAAATGAGGGTTGCGTTACCGCGTCGATACGTAATCTGTCGCAATTCCCCACGCCTTTCATTTTTTCACATACGGCTGCTTTAAAAGCAGCTTGACCGCAATTTTGAAATTTCCCTACACGTATTTGTCGTCCAGTCTCGCTGACTGCATGGCTAAGTGTTGATGAAATAAAAAATATAATAGAAAGTTCTAAAATCGCAAATATGAGAGAGAAAAATGGAATTGCTAATAATGCAAATTCAATCGCAGTCGCGCCATCTCGATTGCTTTTATATAACCTAATGCGTCGGAACGCCAATTTACATAATTCACGCATTATTAATCCTATTACCGCTCGAGCACCCCTTCATCCCTGAAAGAGATATACTTACTATGTCTAACGATAAGACCTTAAAATTTAGGTAAACTTTAAGGTTAAATATTTGTGACTAGAGCGTGACTTAAAAATCATCAAATGATGTAGCGCTACCAAATGAACTTGAAGAAGCTGAAGCTGAGGTGCTTGATAACGCTGATGTAGATGGGGTTGGTAAAGCCGTAATCGAGCGAGATTCATTGCTTTGTGCTTGACCCGTATTATTTCCGATAAATTCAGGGTTATCACCCAGAATAGGCGCAGGGAGGCAATAAGGCGAGCAGCTATAGCTCTCACGCGATTTTCCATTATAAAGTCTCACGCCTTGACGTGATAATGTATTTATAACTTGTATGTTTGCATTCATGATTGTGTGCCCTGCTGTATTCAGAACAATCAAATTTGTTTCGCCGTAACCTCGGCCAACAACGAAAAGCGTATTTGCTGAGTGTACTGTAACATCAGCAATTTCAGGGTTTCCAATCACTACGGCTCCGGCATTTTCCGGAAGTCGAACAATTTCTGTCTTATTTAGATCTACGCTGTAACTGCCACCTGCCATTGCTGTGACAGCTGATAGTAGGACTGCGATATTGGCGATCCCAACACGAAAGAGTGTTTTTGATGCGAAAGAAGCCATTAGTGTTCTCCAAACTTTTTGATTTCATATCGTGATGTGGTGAACGAATAGTTTACAAAATGGTCTGATTTAAAAAAAATAAGTTTTATACATTATATATATACAAAAAAAAGAAACTCTGACTTTGAATTTATTTCGAATAAAAGAGGTTTTACTAGAAATTTACCATGTAATTTAAACCAGTGGTAAGTTGGCATCTCTATAAGCATCTCAACAGGAATTATCCTGTTTAGTTGAAGGTGTATCCTTTAATTAAAATAAGCATACGTGGGAGTAAGTTATGCAAAATCTTGTAACTCGTTTTATCAAAGACGAATCTGGTGCAACAGCTATTGAATATGGTCTGATTGCGGCTCTAATTGCTGTAGCAATGATCACTGGCGCATCTGCTGTCGGTCAATCTGTGCAAACAAAGTTCTCAGAAGTGTCTGATGCTATCGACGCTGCACCATAAATTGTAATGATTTATTTGTAGGCCGCTTAGGCGGCCTACATATCTTTTGCCTTTTAAGGCGATATTTTTCGTACTATTTTAGCGGTAGGTTCCATGTTTAAGGCATATATCGAAGATATTTCTGGTGCTACCGCCATCGAATATGGCCTCATAGCAACCGTTATTGCTTTTGCTCTCGTTAGCAGTTCCATTGCTGTAACCGATTCAGTCAATACTATGTTCGAGCGAGTTAACACCGCAATGAACTAAATATTTTTTACAAGAAATTGATATCCTGTATGTAAACGAGGATAATTTCTTGAACAAACTCCATCTTATTGAAACAAAATATTAAGTAGATTCATATTATCCAACTGACAGAAATGTTGGAGTGATAGAATGTTTTTAGCTTTTATAATTGTTGTCATATTTGCATCTGCTATGTTTATAGCCGCATTTAAAGATGCAACAACAATGACAATTCCTAATTGGATCAGCCTTGCATTAACGGCCAGCTTTTTCGTTGTGATACCGTTTGTGTGGCCTGGCTGGCCAGACTTCGGCACCCATATTTTAGTTGGCCTAGCCTTTTTCTTAGGCGGTTTCGCCATGTTTGCATTTGGCTGGCTAGGCGGCGGTGATGCAAAACTTATGGCGGCAACGGGTCTTTGGTGGCAATGGGCTGATGCCACTGTTTACGTTTTGAACACGACTTTGATCGGGGCGGCCATTGCTCTAGGCTTGATTATTGGGCGTAAATTCATACCCGTGCGAATCCTTACGGCGCCTTGGGCATATAAAATGTTCAAAGATGAAAAAAAAATGCCTTATGGTCTCGCATTGGCAGCTGGAGCTTTAATTACATTGCCTCAAAGTCAAATTTTTCTGACAGCTGTTGGTCTATGAGACGTTTAAATCATTATATTAAGACTTATGTTAACACTTTATTTGTAAGCATTTTCTATAAATTAACCATGAATTATCAAATCACCTCCAAAATGGTGGAGAATGATGACCTTGTGAGGAATAATGGATAAGAGACGAACATTTTTAATTGCAGGACTCGCCGTTGCTGCAATCGTAGTTTTCACGCAGGTAAAAAAACTAGGTGCTCCTACGGTGATTGAGGCAGTTGGTACGCCCGAAACAATCATAGAAAAAGTTGAATATGTTGATGTATTGGTGGCCGCGCAGAACATGAGTCTCGGTTCACGAGTATCAGGCCAAACAGTCAAGTGGAAACAATGGCCTGCAGAGGCCTTGACGCCCTCACTTATTTCTAACGATTTAAGACCTGAAGCGATTGATGAGTTGGATCGAGCTATTGTAAGGTCTCCAATTCTAGAAGGTGAGCCTATCAGCGAGAGCAAACTTGTTAAAGCAGGTGGTTCAGGTGTCATGGCGGCCCTTTTGAAGCCAGGTATGCGGGCTGTAACAACTCGAATTTCCGTAGATACTGCGGCCGGTGGATTTATACAGCCTGGCGATAGAGTTGATATAATTTTGACGCAGACTATTCAGCCACCCACAATTCAAACTAATTCTACCCAAAATGAACGTATCTTTATCGCAGATACGATTTTTGAAAATGTACATGTTTTGGCGATTGACCAAACCTATTCAACTGGCGTTGAAGGCGGGGCTACCGTTATTGGTTCAACGGCAACCTTTGAAATGTCACAAGACGATTCTGAGTTACTTCAGCAATCAGTCTCTAAAGGTGATTTAAGCCTGACATTAAGAGGCATTATACGCAGTCACGCACGTGCAAGAAGCAGTGCCAAAGAACAAAAAGATGTAGTTGCAACCGAATCATCATTGACGGTTTATCGGGGTGGCCAGCCTCAACAAGTAGCGGTTAGAGGTCAATAATATGAAAAGTAAGTTACTTTATACTGTCGCCTTTGGTGTTGCTGCAGCTTTCATGCTACCTTCAGTGGTGACACCCATTGCTGATGCGGGCACACGCTCTTACAGCCACATTCAAAACGCGTCAGCGTCTGGAATTAGTATTCAATCGCCTGGTCAAGGCGCGAATACACGTTCAATCGTTCTTCCATATTCCAAATCAACTGTGATTGAACTGCCACAAGAGATGATGGACGTCATTGTATCCAATCCGGATATTGTTGAATCCGTTATTCATACATCTCACCGCGCAGTCCTTATTGGTAAGCAGCCGGGTCAAACGAATGCTTATTTTTACGGACATGGGGGGCAAGAGCTTTTAAGTTTAGATATTCGTGTTGAACGCGATATAAATGGTTTGAAGTCGCTCATTTCTCAACACGCCGATAATGGAACTGTAGAAGTTCAAGCTGTTAATAATAATATATTACTGACAGGGTCAGTCAAAAATGCCGCAATGTCTAACCGGATCGAAAAATTGGCGTCTCTTTGGTTAGATGAGACAACCGAAGGCGGAAACGATGGCGAGATCGTGAACTTAATGTCTATTGAGGGCAAAGATCAGGTTCTTCTTAAAGTTCGTATTGTCGAAATGCAGCGTTCAGTTACGAAGCAATTAGGTATAAATCTTAGCGCAATTGGTCAATTAGGCGAATCAACGGTTTCATTAGTCAGTAATGCGGGTTTGAACCCGGGTGCGGGACTTTCTGGGTCAAATGTCTTTAATAATTCGGGCGGCGGGGATTTAACGTCTTTTTCAAGTTCATTACAGGCTCTTGAACGGGTCGGCTTAATTCGAACTTTGGCTGAACCCACTTTGACAGCTATTTCTGGCGAAACAGCAAACTTCTTGTCTGGGGGTGAATTCCCACTTTTGACTGATGTATTTGTAGATGATAGTGGAAGATTGCAGCAGGAATTTGAGTTCAGACCTTATGGTGTTTCTCTTGGTTTCACACCTGTTGTGCTAAGCGAAAATAGAATTTCATTAAATATTTCAACTGAAGTTTCTGAACCAACAACAGAAGGTTCTTTTGAGACTGGCGGTTTATCGTCCGACATTTTAGGTTTGAGAGTGCGCCGCGCAAATACAGTTGTTGAATTACCCGCTGGCGGTAGTCTCGTAATCGCGGGCCTTATTCGTGAAGAAAGCCGTCAGGCTTCGGATGGTATTCCTGGAGCAAAGGATATCCCTGGATTTGGAGCTCTATTTAGAAACCGCGATGACATTACGACACAAAGTGAACTTGTCGTTATTGTAACGCCTTACCTTGTAGACCCAACCCATCCCGATAAATTACAAACTCCACTTGATGGATTCGTACCTGCGAACGACTTTGATAATCTACTCTTTGGTAAATTGAATAAAGTTTATGCCGCGAATGGCCGTCCTAAAATCGCGGCTGATAGTTTGTCCGGGCCGTTTGGCCATGTTGTAGATTAGGGAGAATATCGTGAAAAAATCACATAGAAAAATTAAAACTCTGATCTCAATTGGATTTTTATCTGTTATAATGTCGGGGTGTCAAACACCAATGCCGTCAACTGGCCCGACGCCATTTCGTAACAAAATACAAATTGCTGAATCCATCGAAAGATTAGAACTTTATACGCGCCCTACAGGCCTTGAGCTTTCAGCCCGTGACAACGTTGCTGTAACGCAATTTTTACAGGCTTATTCGCAAAAAGGGGATGGCCCAGTATATATTAATATTCCGTCTTCATCAGCTAATGGTATCGGGGCTCAACAAGCAAGGAATTTAATTCGACAGCGTTTGAGACAAATTGGTAGCCACGGAGCACCTGTTCAAATGGGGCAATATCAAACAGCATATGGTGCGCCAGCACCCGTAGTCGTATCCTATCGTACACTGAAAACAGTGCCGCAAGATTGTCGAGATTTCAGTGACTTGTCCAACACTTATAATAATCAACCTTATTCTAGTTATGGGTGTTCTCAGTCTTCAAATCTGGCTGCAATGATCCAGGACCCGAGACAATTAATTCAACCATATGACTTAGGAGCGCCTGATTCTCAAAGACGCCAAACAGTCTATGGCAAATATATTGAGGGTGAGAACACTGCTTCTGAGTTGCCTGATCGCCAAGACATTAAAGTAGACGAATAGATAGAACTTATCGGATGAATGCTATGACACAAAGACCACCGCAAATGAGTTCACCAACGCCTAGGGCGACTCCTTCCCCTGCGCCTATGCGGCCTATGCCAGCGCCGCAACAGCAACCGCAACAGCAACAGCAACACATGCCAAATCCAGCTCAACATGCTGTACCGCAGATGGTGCCTGCTCCGCCGATGCAACAACTCGCGCCTCCAATGCAACATATGCCGCCGATGCAGCAGGTTGCACAATACGCTGTGCCGTCTCATGCTCCGATGCACGCACCTATGCCATCCCACGCACCTATGCCTCTCATGCATAGAGAAGAAATTGCAAAAGAAGGTGGCGATAAAGCCCTTCCTCAGATTTCTATACATGCATTTTGCGACCGCCAAGAAACGGCAGCCGTTATCAATGAAACAACGCGCGACTGGCGCATGAAGCGCACGAATGTTAAAATTTATATGGGCGGATTATCATCTGCGATTGAATTTTATCATAAGGAAAATACGCCAGGCCTTATTTTGATTGAATCGGGTATGCGTGGACAAGAGCTCTTTGCGCAACTTGAACAACTTGCGTCTGTTTGTGATGCTGGAACAAAAGTTGTAATGATCGGAGCAACGAATGACATTCGTCTCTATCGTCAGCTGATGGAAAAAGGTATTAGTGATTACCTTGTCCCGCCTTTTCATCCCATAAATTTAATTAGGTCCCTTGCTGAACTTTATTCAGATCCGGACAAGCCATATATTGGACGCGTAGCTGCATTTTTTGGTGCAAAAGGCGGTGTCGGTTCCTCCACTTTAGCACATAATATTGCATGGTGTTTATCTGAAAATATCCATCAGGAAACTGCATTGGTTGATTTAGACGCATCTTGGGGTACTACGGGTCTTGATTTTGCCTATGATAATAGTCAGGGACTTGAAGAAGCTCTTGCAGAACCCGAACGTTTAGATGAAACTTTGCTTGACCGTATTATGATTAGGCATACGCCCAAACTTTCAATTCTACCAACAGCAGGTTCTTTACAACAGAAACCTATTCTTGATTCATCGGCTTACGAGGCTGTGGTCGATGCGGTTAGAGGGATTAGCCCATTGTCTTTGTTGGACATGCCCCATCAGTGGATGGAATGGACGACAAATATTCTCACAAGTGTTGATGATGTTGTCGTTACAGCAACGCCTGATTTGGCAAGTCTAAGGAATACAAAAAATCTTATAGATTTTCTAAAGGTACAACGCCCTAACGATAGTGACCCCATTTTAATATTAAATAAAACTGGGATGAGTAAATCCGGTGAAATATCAATAAAAGATTTTGCTGTAGCTGTTGGTTTAGAGCCAGCTCTCGTTCTTGGGTTTGACCCTGATAGTTACCTTGAAGCTGCGAATGAAGGTAAAATGCTGGCGGATGTTAAAGGCGCGAGCCAAGCCGTAAAAGGCCTTTCATATATCGCAAGACGATTAAAAACGGGACAGTATGAGAGTCAGCAGCCAGATATGGAAGGACGAAGCCGTTCCTTTATGGATAAATTATCCAAAGGAAAAGCCCCTTCCTCAGATGGTGGAAAACCCCGTTTCTCCTTTAAGAAAAAAGAGGCTTAACCGCTTATGTTCGGAAAACGTTCAGAGACTGATGCTGGCCCCGCATTAAAGGCCCCTCCAAAGGTTGAGGCTGATGTGCCTAAGGCTGTTGCCGTTGCTACGCCTGCTCGCAATACGGGATCGGGGGCACAGCGTAATGAGCCTTCTGAGGAGTATTATGATACTAAGTCTACTATCTTCAATGCGTTATTTGAAACGATTGATGTTACAGCCCTCGCTGGCATGCAATCCGATAAAGCGCGAGAAGAAATTAGACTGATTGTGGACGAAATTATTGCGATCCGCAATGTTCGCCTATCTGTCGCTGAGCAAAACCAGTTAATTGTAGAAATTTGTGATGATATTTTAGGTTATGGGCCCCTTGAACCTTTATTGGCGCGAGACGATATCGCCGATATAATGGTCAATGGCGCAAAGCATGTTTTCATTGAAACCGAAGGCAAAATGCAGAAAACAAACATCCGTTTTCGCGATAATCAACAGCTCATGAATATTTGTCAGCGAATTGTGTCTCAAGTGGGTAGACGTGTTGATGAGTCTAGCCCGATTTGTGACGCGCGTCTTTTAGACGGCTCTCGGGTTAACGTCATCGCGCCGCCACTCTCTATTGATGGTCCAGCTCTCACTATTCGGAAATTTAAGAAAGATAAGCTGCGCCTAGATGATCTCGTGAATTTCGGGTCAATTTCGCCAGCGGGCGCACAAGTTCTTCAAATCATTGGCGCATGCCAATGTAATATTGTTATATCAGGCGGTACGGGTTCTGGTAAGACAACTTTGTTAAATGCCTTAACTGGGTTTATTCACCCTGATGAGCGTATCATTACCTGCGAAGATGCGGCCGAATTGCAGCTACAACAGCCACATGTTGTACGCCTTGAAACACGTCCGCCCAACCTTGAAGGTAAGGGTAAGGTCACAATGGCTGACCTCGTAAAAAACTGTCTGCGGATGCGCCCTGAACGTATTATCGTGGGTGAGGTCCGGGGACCTGAAGCCTTTGATCTCTTGCAAGCTATGAATACGGGTCATGATGGTTCCATGGGAACGCTCCATGCTAACTCACCTCGTGAAGCTTTGTCTCGTTTGGAATCAATGATTACGATGGGAGGTTTCTCCCTACCTGCGAAGACTATTCGTGAAATGATTGTTGGGTCAGTTGATGTGATCATTCAGGCAACGCGCCTTCGGGATGGCTCTCGCCGTATAACTAGAATTACCGAAGTCATTGGCATGGAAGGTGATATAATTGTTACGCAAGATTTGATTGTCTATGAAATGGACGGCGAAGATGCTCAGGGCAATATTATCGGAGAGCACAAATCAACAGGTATTGCGCGTCCAGCCTTTTGGGACCGCGCACGTTACTTCAACCTTGAGAAAGATCTTGCTGAAGCTCTTGATGCGGCAGGTAGCTAAGACATGGAACCAAATACAATCATCGCTATTGCAGCTGCAGGCGGAGTTTTTTGTCTTGGTTTTTTACTCTTGGACGGGGCGCCCAGTAATACTGCCCGTGTTAATAAAATTTCAGGCAAGCAGACGGCAGCTGGAAACTTTCTTTCAAAATTAAAAGTCGAAGACAATGGCGGGCGGCGAAAGCAGATTGAAGACTCTATTGGTAAGCTTGAAGAGCAACAAAAGAGTAAGAAGAAAAAAGCAAAAGCTTTACCCGCGCGGCTTACACAAGCTGATTGGAAAATGAACCCTCAGACTTTTCTGGTCATCTCAGCAGTTATCACTGTACTCGCAGGTGGCGTACCATTTGTTATGGGTCTCAAGCCTTTATTTTGTTTAGGTATGGCAATTGTTTTGGGTGTAGGACTTCCTAGGTATATTTTAGGTGCAGCCATTAATCGTCGGCAGAAAAAATTTACATCTTCATTCGCGGATGCCATGGATATTATCGTAAGGGGTGTACGAACGGGTCTACCTCTTGGAGATTGTCTTAAAATTATTGCGCATGAGTCTCCAGACCCATTGGGTGCAGAATTTCGAAAAGTTGTTGAAGGTGAAAGCCTAGGTATTCCTTTGGAAATTTGTTTGGAACAACTCTATGAAAGAATGCCAATTTCAGAAGTTAACTTCTTCTCGACTGTTTTGAATATCCAAAAAACAACGGGTGGTAATTTGGGGGAAAGTCTCGCAAACCTTTCATCAGTTCTTCGCGGCCGTAAACTCTTGGCAGAGAAAATTAAATCTCTCTCCGCTGAAGCAAAAATGTCTGCAATGATTATCGGGGCTCTTCCGATCGTTGTTATGGGACTTGTGACGATTGCGGCGCCTGATTACATGACAGAGCTTTATACAACCCCACGGGGGCATCAGAACCTAATGATTGGTGCAACCATGATGGTTATGGGGACTCTTATGATGCGTAAAATGATGAACTTTAAGTTTTAGGAGGCTTAGTATGGATCCACAATCAGTAGCGATGTTCCAAAATATGGCTTACCTCCTTGTAACGGGGTTAGTGATTGCGACTCTTTATGTAACTATAAGTCCATTACTTGAAGGTGATAAACTTAAAAAACGGATGAACTCTGTTGCGGATACTCGGGATGGGTTACGTCAGAGTCGTTTGGATCAATTAAACCAAAATGCGGGTCTACGAAAAGAGAGCAAGGGTCTCGTACGTGACCTTGTGGATAAACTGAGTCTTGAAAAATTACTCGAAGCTTCCGACCTCAAAGATAAACTGGCTCAAGCCGGTTTGCGGGGGCAAAAACCGATTTATACATTCTATTTTTTCAGGTTTAGCTTGCCTATTGTTGGGCTTTTAGTCGGTTTAATCTTCTTTATTGGTTTGAACACCATGCAGTGGGACTTTATCCAGCGCGTTGGAGCCACAATATTCTTGGTGGCTATTGGATATTATTTGCCTGCCATTTGGGTTAAAAATATGGGCGGGAAACGTATGGCCTCTATTATGCCCGTTTTTCCCGATGCGCTAGACTTACTCTTGATTTGTGTTGAATCTGGCATGTCTGTAGAACTTGCCTTTGCTAAAGTTTCTGAAGAAATGGCTGAAAATTCAGTGGAGCTCGCAGAAGAATTTTCATTAACGACAGCTGAATTGTCATTTCTTACAAGTCGCCGTATGGCCTATGAAAATTTAGCCCGACGCAATAATCACCCAGGTATCAGATCAGTTTCGACGGCCCTGATACAAGCTGAACGTTATGGTACGCCCCTCGGTGATACCTTGCGGACTATGGCGAATGAAAATAGACAGATGCGTGTTTTGGCGGCTGAAAAAAAGGCTGCAGCCTTGCCAGCGAAACTAACAGTTCCTATGATTTTGTTCTTCTTACCAGTTCTGTTTATTGTTGTTCTAACGCCTGCGGGTATGAGAATGGCCGGAGCGCTAGGTTAAGAATACCTAGGTTAAGATATTGGGTTTAAACTAACGTCATCATTCATATGATTACATCTGGTGATTACATCTGGTGATTACATCTGGATTAGGCGTTCACTTAAAAATCGACGCTTTATGAAAGCATTGAAGTGCTGCTTACAATAGCTTGCTGCGTAGGTTCCAAAGTTGAAATTATGACGTCTTATCGTACTTTTGTACCTGACACAGTGGCCATAATTTGTGCCTTATATTCCGCTCGCTTCAAGAGAAGGTGTCACCTCTAACCGTGACGCGGCGTTTGTGCTTAGCGCCACAATGGCACGGATTACAGCCATTATTCCCAAAAGAAGACTTAGGGACCAAGTGATCATAAACTATTGGTACATTGCCATTAGATGAGCTGTATTTTACGCTCAAGCCGCTAGCTCTAATAGCGGGGCGGTTACCATTGATGATTTAACGAAACTAGCCTCATCAATAAACTGAAATAAAAGGCGCGTTTGAGTTCTTGCGAATTCGTGATGCCTACGCACGTCACATCCATGCCTCAATCTATGAGGCGCTCGTCTTATGAAAGATTTATAACGAATACGCTTTGGATATTTATGGGGCAGTTAATAGCTGCCCCATTTACCGTATTCAATAAGACGAATTAACGGCGTGTTCTGGCGGCTTGGCGTCCTTGCGGATAGCTCGGTGCTGCGTATTGAGGTGTCTGTACAGTGCTCGGATATTGAGGGCTTGCATTTGTATAAGGGGCTGGCTGCTGTTGCGGATAATTTGTTTGTGCATTGGCTTGTAGCGAGCGTTTAGGTAGATGGCCGCTGGCTTGGGGGCCAATCGTTTTAGCTATTTGCTCAAGCACTGAACGCTGTTCTGCAGTGTGAGCATTAAGATTTTCTTCCAGAGGCAAAGTGATTTTGCCCCGAGATGATTGCTGCGAAGCTTGCCGCGCGGCATCTGAGGCTGTTAATGGCGCGTTATTACGCGACGTTATCGTTCTTGGTGCTTGATTGGATGAGTATTTATTTGATGTAGGTTGTGCGTAACTTGGCTGATATCCATTGCCGCGTTCAGACGCGGGAATGCCCGTATTCGCTTGTGGGTATGAACGCGGGGCATAATTATTTGGTCTTACAGAAGTCGGGGAGGGCTGAAAAGATTTTTGAGTTTGATTAGCCCGCTGTTGTTGGGGTCTTTGTTGTACTCTCTGTTGTGGCACTCTCTGTTGTTGTGTTCTTTGCTGCGGTGTTCTTTGCTGGGGTGTTCTCTGCTGTGGTCTTTGTGCTATTTTTTGAGGTGCGGATTGTCCAACTTTTGTTGTGCCTCGAAGTTGAGGGTGCCCTGAATATTTCGCGGCTTCAGCCTCTTTTCCTTGCAGCTGGAGAATAAGAGATAGGTTTTGCCTGACACTTTGGCTTGCCCCTGGCACTGACACAGCGCGTCTTAACCATCCTTCTGCAGTTTGAGGGTCACCAGATAACGCAAAGTTTAATCCTATATTCGCCATTATATTAGGATCGTTTGGCGTAATTTTTAGAGCTCTTGCATAATGTTTGCGCGCGATTTCATATTCTTCTTGTTGATCAAGAGCGGCCCCTTTTAATGACCATAACCGTGCATATCCGGGCGTTGTTCGTAATGCTGTGTCTAGCGGTTGCATGGCTTCATAACCTTGCTCTGATGCAATGAGTGCAGCCGCAAATTCCGCCGTTAGATAAGGGTCGCGAGGATAAAGGGCGCGTGAGGTTTGAGCAATTTCTACAGCACGTTTTGGGTTCCCAAGTTTGCGTACCGCAGCAGATAATTTTATGGCAGTTTCAAGATCCGCTGGATTGAGTTCATATTCTCGGGACCAAAAAGCCGCTTGGGCAAATAACTCTTGTGTTTCGATATTATCTCTTGTTTCGCGCGAGGCAGGTTGAAACTTTGAATTAGCAAGAGACGCTTTAATGTCTTTCTCCGCGTCTGAGTAACCGGGCGCGACAGCGCAGCCGGCCATGATCGCAGCACAGGCGGATACTAAAGCAAAGGAGCGTAAAGATGAGTATTTAAACATATAATAGCCTTCATTGCTCACGTTGATATTGCGCGCGCACAAGATTTCGTTAACATTCGTAAACAGAGACAGTTAACGATACGTTAGCAATTCGTCGCTTTGAGGTTTGAATGTCAGTAATTTTCATATCAAAAGACCAAATTACGGCTAGCGCCAAGGTTATTCCTATTTTTGTCGTGAGGCCTAATGAATGGGAGAACCGCAAAGGTTTGTTGACGGACGTTCAGTTGTCTTTTGCCGAGGGCCAAAAGTTCTCAGCGATTGCAGGCCAAATGGTGATTTTACCTGATTCAGACGGACAGATATCCGGCGTCTTATATGGGGTGGGATTGCTCGAGACGGATGACGAAGGCGCAATTAAGGCTGGCGGAATATCTGGAACTTTACAGGCTGGGTATTATAATTTCGGATGCTTGCCCGAAGATTGGGAACCTGTTTTAGCTGCCGTTGGCTGGGGGTTAGGCGCGTATAAGTTTGAACATTATTTGCCGAGTGAAACTGAATTTCCAACACTGGTTCTAGATGATAATGATAGGATGTCTGAAATTGTTTCGTTAACGCAGGCCAGTCAACTTTGCCGTAACCTGATAAATATTCCTGCAGGTGATATGGGGCCCGAGGCCCTTCATAAAGCTGCGAGTGATTTAGCCGAAGAATACGGCGTTAAAACAACCGCCATTATTGGGAATGATTTGCTTTCTGAAAATTACCCGATGATTCACGCTGTCGGCCGCGCCGCGCATGAACCGCCTAGATTGGTAGAATTTGAATGGGGAAATCCTGACCATCCCCGCCTTGCCGTAATTGGTAAGGGCATTACATTTGATACGGGCGGGCTGAATATAAAAAGTGCATCAGGTGCGCGTATCATGAAAAAAGACATGGGCGGGGCCGCTCATGCTTTAGCTTTATCCAAAGTGATTATGGCAAATAAGCTCCCCATACGTTTGCACTGTCTTGTTGCTATTGCCGAGAACGCGATTTCTGCAGGGGCCTATAGGCCGGGTGATATTCTAAAATCTAGAAAGGGACTAACTGTCGAGATTGATAATACGGATGCTGAAGGACGGCTTGTTTTAGGTGACGCGCTAACAAAAGCCTCAGAGTCGGCTCCTGCTTTAATGATAGATTTTGCAACGCTAACAGGCGCAGCACGGGTCGCGCTTGGCCCAACATTGCCGCCTTTCTTTTCTAACCGCGACAACCCTGTAGCGGGTGTTGTTTCACATGCTCAGCGTCAAGAGGACCCGATCTGGCCTATGCCTCTGTGGCAATCTTATAATTCCATGCTCAGTTCTCCGATCGCAGATATGAAAAATGCGGGTGGAGGCTTTGCGGGTTCAGTTACAGCAGCGCTGTTTTTAGAACGGTTCGTTGGCGGTCTCCCTTGGATGCATTTTGATGTTTACGGATGGACGCCTATTGCGCGCCCTGGACATCCTAAGGGCGGAGATATGTTTGCTATTAGGGCATTGTATCATTGGCTCAAAGCTGGCGGTTTAAATGGTGATTTTTCCAAGTAGAGCCTAGGTGAGCTAACAAACGCCTTATTGGTTTGAATTTTTAAGCGAAGCTTTCAAGTCTTAATTAAAAAATTATTTAAAACTTTCCTTTTAAATCAGTTGTTTAACTTCAAAATAAAATTAATTCCAAAACAAGCCTTGACCCTATGAATCCCTCTGTGCGATTCTTAATTCAAAGATGATTTGTTTAAGAGGAATATTAGGTTGAAATGCGGATGAATTCCAACACATCAAGACCTACTCGAAAAGAATCCCTTGCGCTATGGCACCGCGTTACGCTCGCCTCCGTTGCGATGTCGGGACCAGATCTTTCTGCCCGTCAAATGGCCATTCTTATGACTGTATATTTAGAGGATAAAGCGCATACGGTTAAATCCCTTGCTGAGAAATTAAATGTGACCAAGGCTGTTATTACAAGAGCTTTGGACACGCTTACAAGGTATGGCTTCGTTGAACGCGCGCCTGATCTCAGGGACAAGCGCTCTATAATCGTTAAACGCACAACAGGCGGCATTCTTCATCTGCAACGGTTTGCGGATATCATTCACGCGGAAACTGATACGCAGATTATTTCAATCGCTGCTTAATGCTGCGCGACCCCCGTACCTTTATACCGAAAACAAAAGGCCCATGTTTGGGTATATATACAGTCAGCGAACCAGTTGCACCTTTGCACCATAAGAGGAGCCGTCAGTCTGGCCTCGAGACCCAACTGCTTTTTGGGCAGCAATTCGCAGTTTTTGAAAAAGATAAGAGTTGGGCTTGGGGACAATCACGTTCACCTTTAAAGGGATCAAAGCAAAAAGGTTATGTCGGCTTTGTACCGCTTAAGTATCTTGAGGACACAAACACTCAAGCTGATTATGTTGTGACGGCGTTAAAGGCTCCGTTGTTTTCAAAAGCTGATATTAAAAGCCCGATAAGAAAGTTCCTTCCGCTTGGGGCGCTTCTGAACAATGATACTCTTTTTAAAAACAGGGCCAATGGCGGGAAGTTTTTACGGCTGATATCTGGCGAATTCATTCACGTAAACCATGTGCGCAAACGCAGTGAAGAACCTGCGCTTTCTGATTTCGTAGACATCGCGCAGCAGCATACGGGACTGCCATATGTGTGGGGCGGGTTGAGTAGCGAAGGGCTTGATTGCTCTGGTCTCGTGCTATCGTCTCTACGCGCCACGGGCCAGGACGGACCAAGAGATGCCGATATGCAACAAGCTGAACTTGGGGAATCTCTGCCGCTTAAGCAAAGCAATTTAAAGCGGGGTGATCTTATTTTCTGGAAAGGTCATGTGGCCATAATGATCTCTGCATTAGAGATGATACATGCCAATGCGTTTCATATGAGCGTAGAAACGGAACCGCTCAAAGATGCGGCGCAGCGTATTTTTGAGAGCGGGGGCGGCTCTATAACGGCAATTAAAAGGCTTTAATGGCCGCCATCAGCTTTAGCTGGCGCTTTAATTTTTGGCGTCTCAATTTTTGGCGCCTCAATTTTTATTGACATGCTATCTTCAGTAACACCTTCAAGACTCTCCGTTTTCATTTCTTTGAGTTCCAAGTCTTTGAGTTCCAAGGATTTATCTTCCATTATTTCAGCTTCCATAGTGTCAGCTTCCATAGTGTCAACAGGTGCTGCTTCAGCGGCGACGGGCTTAACAAGCGGTGTATCTGACGCTATGCGCAGATATTCAATAACGGCCGCTCGGTCAGCTTCTTTTTTGAGGCCAATAAAAGCCATTTTTGTCCCAGAGAGGTATTTGGCCGGCTTTGTCAAAAAACCATCAAGTTGCTCATAGTCCCAATTATAACCAGCGCTCGCCATAGCGGATGAGTATTTAAATCCAGTTTTAGAGCCAGATTTACGTCCAACAACATTCCATAGCGCCGGCCCTGTGCCGTCTGCACCGCCTTTATCTGTGTTATGACAAGATTGACATTTTTTGAAAACTTTTGCGCCGCGTGTTGCGTCCATCGAGGCGATGAAAACAGGGCTTGGGAATGGAACCTCAATTGCGTCCGCGCTGTCCTCTTGGACAATCGGGCCAACTTGATAGATTGGCGTTTCGGGCGCGTTTGAGTGCATCATTAAATGCGGCACTTCACGGATAAACATGAAGCCTAAAGCTGTCGCCAATACGGCTCCTGCAATTTTATTGAAACCAAGCTCGTCCATCGGGCAGTCCTTCGGGTATTGTTTGCCGACTCTTACAATCGGCAGTCTTGGGCCTTTTATAAACATATCTTGGAAAAGCAAACTTAAAACCGCTTGCGGCGAAGGGTCGCAAAGGCTTTAAGGGCGCGAATAATAACGAGCTTTATATGTCTAACGTCATTGTCTTTCAGGGTGAAATTGGGGCTTACTCTCATTTGGCCTGCCAAGAGTTCTATCCCGCAATGGAGTCAAAGCCCTGCGCGAGTTTTGCTGACGCCTTTAAGGCGGTTCAATCTAAGCAGGCAAAGCTGGCCATGATCCCTGTTGAGAATACGGTCGCTGGGCGGGTGTCTGATATCTACCACCTTCTTCCAGAGGGCGGTTTGCATATCATAGGTGAGCACTACCTTCCTATTCATCATCAGTTATTGGCGGTTAAAGGCGCGCGTCTTGAAGATATTAAAACGGCAAGATCTCATCCTATGGCTTTGGGGCAGGTCAGAAAACGCTTATCTGATATGGGTATACGTCCTGTTGTTGATACGGATACGGCGGGCGCTGCTAAAGCCGTTGCGAAGCTAGGTGACATGTCGGTTGCGGCGATTGCGTCAACAGTTGCGGGGCAGACATATGGGTTGGATGTGCTTGCCGCAGATATTGAGGACGCGTCTCATAATACAACGCGTTTTTTGATTTTATCTGGAACGCCGCTTGAAATTGCGCCGAACGATATACCTGTCGTGACGAGCTTTGTCTTTAAAGTGCGTTCGGTTCCATCTGCTTTGTATAAGGCACTCGGAGGTTTCGCGACGAACGGCGTGAATATGACGAAGCTTGAGAGTTACATGGTTGGAGGCTCATTTTCTGCCGCGCAATTTTATGCTGACGTGGAAGGGCATCCCGATGACACAGCTATGAAGCATGCCCTTGAAGAACTTTCGTTTTTCACCGAAAGCGTCACTATGCTAGGGACATACCCCGCCGATAATTCACGAAGACAGCAAAGCTAAATACCAAGGACTTAATATAACAACTCTGTGAAACGGTTGCGCGTGACCGTGATTTGATTTTTGGCTGTAATAAGCTTATCTTTAAAACATGAGAACATTATTTCTAATATTTGCTTTGCTATTTGCAAGCCCTTTGACGGCCTTTGCGGATAGCCCAACAATTTATACGTCATGGAAAAATAATCTCGCTGTGAACGGATATGACCCTGTGAGTTTCTTTTCAGGTAAACCTATCGAAGGTAAAGCTGAGCTGAGTTATACATATGAAGGCGCAGAATGGCAGTTTAGCTCACGTGGGAATTTAGAACTTTTCAAAACAAACCCTAGTGCCTTTCTTCCGCAATATGGTGGTTATTGCGCTTGGGCTATTGCAGAAGGAAAATTGGCAAAAGGGTCTCCGAAGCATTGGGCCGTCGAAGATGGCAAGTTATACCTTAACTACAACGCACGGATTAAACGCCGTTGGGAAAAAGATAAGTCTAATTTTATCGAGCAAGCAGATAAAAAATGGCCAAAAATTCTTAAAGATTAAAAATCGTAATTTATTGAGCAGGCTAAATTGAACGTTTAGCTTTCAATCCAATACCGTAATAATTGATGCGCAATCGTAAACCGCGGCGGACGTGCAAATGCGTCACTTTGTTTGGCAAAGACAGCTTTAACCTCGTCTTTGGTGAACCATTTAGCTGCCTCAAGTTCAGCTTCATCTAAGGTTACGTGCTCAGATTCGGCGTCACACATGACCCCCATCATCAACTGACTTGGGAATGGCCACGGTTGGCTAAAAAGATATTGAACGTTATTGACCTTAATGCCGACCTCTTCAAAGGTCTCGCGCGCGGTGGCTTCTTCGATTGTTTCTCCGGGTGAGATAAAGCCTGCGAGGGCTGACATGAAACCTTCTGGCCAACCTGGACCGCGTCCGAGCAAAACTTTGTCACCTGAGAGCACAAGCATAATCACAACAGGATTGACGCGGGGGAAGTGCTGCGCCTCGCACTCTGGGCAATTGCGCTTCACGCCGCCCTCATCAGCATTTGAGAGGGTTCCGCAATTGGCGCAAAATCGGTGAGTAAAATGCCAGTCGAGCATAGATTTAGCGCGGCCAGCTAGCGCGAGTTCGGTCGGGGCAAGACCGCTTGCGATGGCGCGCATATTTTGAAAGCTCTCAATAGGTGCGAGGTCTTCAGGGTGAGCCACGCCTGCGGCGAAGACGGGAATATTATCGTTTAAACCTAAAAAGATAGGGCCAGGGTCTTGAAGGTCCCGTCCAATAAGCTCTGAGGGGTGAATGAATTTCAGGCTGCCATCATCATTAAGGGCGGGCATGCCTTTAAAGAAGACAAGGCATTGGGCCCGTTTATCTGTCACGAAAGCTTTTAAATGTTCTGGCGTGCGCCGTGTCTCAACATGATCAAGTGTCCCGCCAGCAAAGGGCATTATGAAAGATGGCTTCATTGATGTTTGTCCTTAGAGTTTGGTCAAGCGGTGTTAGCGGATTTATGGGGGAATAGCCAGTGCGCATCGTTCAACCCTTAAAAGGGGGTATGTCTTGTGCATAAATGTAATATAAAATTACCTATTATTACATGACTTTAATAAGATGTTGCCTTTTTGCATCACCTTGAGTTTAAATAGATAAATTACAGCTATTTAGTGTTGTTTTCGTCAAGGGGATTGTTACGACGCCGCTGTCTTTAATTTGAAAGGAATGACAATGAATTTACTTAAATTAGCAACTACAACTATTTTGATCTCAGGATTTGCTTCAGTTGCGTCGGCGCAAGACACAGGTTTTTACGTTAATCTAGGGGCAGATGTATTTAGCCTAGATATTGAAGATGCAGATACAGTTAGTCCCATCACTATTGGTGGTAAAGTCGGTTACAATGTAAACCAGTACTTCGCTGTTGAAGGTCAAGCCGCATTCGGGCTTTCAGACTCAAAATTAGATAATGAAGATGGAACTGATAGTGGAGTTGATGCTGGTATTGATTCAAGTTTTGCAGCTTTCGGTGTTGTAAAATATCCTGTTTCAGACCAAATCGAAATTTTTGGCCGTGCGGGTTATCATTTTACTGAAGTTGGCCTGAGTGCTGATGAGTTAGACGGCGTAAACGTTGGTGTTGATACAGATGGTTTTGCTTTAGGACTTGGCGGGCAATACATGTTTGATGGTTCGAATGGTATTCGGTTAGAGTATACATACCTTGACGCTGATTTTGACGGAGATGACCTTGATCTGGATGAAGACGTTTCCGGAAATGCAAATGTTTTTTCACTCTCCTACGTTCGTAAATTTTAATCTAACTTACGAAATTTGATTTTTAACACCTCGGTTTTTACCGGGGTGTTTTTGTTTGTACTCAACTCTTGTGCTCAACTCTTTTTATATTGGGCTCTTGCGTCTTCGGAGTGTTTTTACTATCTACCGCCTCGGAAGGCTGGCTTGGACGGCACTCTTGTTAACCCGGTCAGGTCGGGAACGAAGCAGCCGCATGCGAGTTTTTGTCGGGTCAGGTTCAGTCTTCCACTCGCGCAACGCCCGAAATTAATTAATTATCAATTTCAGTGAAGCGCCTTAAGCGCTGGCAATTAAGGCTAGACTGTCCACCAAATTCTTGTCGAAGTACTATCCCCGCTTTAGAATCGTGCCTATAAGCAGTGCATGAGCGAGAGCCCCAACCAACATTATCAAGTTCTGGCGCGGAAATACCGTCCTGCCACCTTTGAGGATATGATTGGCCAAGAGGCGATGGTCACGACCTTGCAAAATGCTTTTCAAGCGGGGCGGGTTGCTCATGCCTTTATGCTTACGGGCGTGAGGGGTATCGGTAAGACAACGACCGCGCGGCTTTTAGCGCGCGCCTTAAATTATGAAAGCGATAGCGTCAAAGGTCCAAGCGTTGAACTCGGCACGCTTGGCAAACATTGTGACCTTATCATGAATTCGTCCCATATGGACGTGCTTGAAATGGATGCGGCCTCTCGTACAGGCGTAGAGAATATGCGCGAGATGTTGGACGGTGTGAGATATGCCCCTGCAACGGCGCGCTATAAAGTCTATATCATCGATGAAGTGCATATGCTCTCGGCGGGTGCGTTTAATGCGCTGCTGAAAACGCTCGAAGAGCCGCCAGATCATGCGAAATTTATCTTCGCGACGACAGAAATTCGTAAGGTTCCCATTACTGTTCTATCTAGGTGCCAAAGGTTTGATCTACGCCGCGTTGAAGCTGGGGCTCTGCAAGAGCATCTCTCAAAAATTTGCGTCAAAGAAGGCGCGAGTGTTTCAGATGAAGGTCTTGCGCTTATTTCAAGAGCGGCAGAAGGCTCTGTCAGAGATAGCTTATCTTTACTTGATCAAGCGATTGTCCAGTCTGGTTTGGACGGCGCGGATGTTAGCGGTGAACAAGTGCGCACAATGCTCGGCCTTGCTGACCGTGTCCGTATTCTTGATTTATTTAGCATGGCCGCGACAGGGGACGGCAAAGGCGCGCTAATTGAAATGCGCGCGCAATATGATGACGGGGCTGCCCCTGAAATTGTTATGCGCGATATGCTTGATATTTGCCACGAAGTTAGCCGCGCGAAAACATTAGGAATGGATGCAGATTTCAACGCTGCCCCTGATCAGATAAAACGCCTACAAGATTTGGCAGAAGCTTTGTCTTTGGGACAATTAACACGTATCTGGCAAATGCTGCTGAAAGCTCATAATGATGTCCGCATGGCGCCTGCGCCGTTAGCTGCGGCTGAAATGGCTTTGCTTAAACTCTCTGTGGCAGGGCAAATGCCGCCGCCAGAACTCGCAGCTCAAATTATCGCTCAACTGAAAGAGGGTAACTTTACGCCCGCTGTTACTGCGACGTCTAGACCAGAGCAGGGTGGAGCTCCTATGGAGGGAAGCGCTATGCCTCCAGCGGCGAGCTCAATATCTGGAAGTTCAATATCTGGCAGTTCTGGACCAACAGCTCAGGCCAGCGCGCCAATTATGGCACCCCAAGCTGTCACAACCTCCAACCCCGTTGTGCTGTTAAGCTCCCTTGAAGATTTTATCGCGCATATTCCTAACCGCCAAATACAGCTTAAGTCAGATATAAAACGCTACGTGCGTCCCATTCGTTTCAAGCAAGGATCTATGAACTTTGAACCTGCTGAAGGCGCGCCGGTAACGCTCACGGGTAAAATCGTGACGGCCCTGAAAGATATTACAGGCGAGCTTTGGATTGTCTCACCAGAGACTAGCGGCGGCGGACAAACGCTCAATGAAGTAAATAAATCGGTTAAGGCGGAGCAAGACGCCAAAGACCGTGCTCATCCTGCTTTTTCTCACCCACTTCTGGCAAATGCTAAGCTCATTGAAATACGTAGTATTGAAATTTCAAGAGATGCTCCCACATCTGAAGCAAGTAATGTCATTGACGGCAATTTCGGAGAAGATGAATGAAAGACCTTATGGGCCTGATGAAACAGGCAAAAGAGATGCAAAAAAAAATGCAAATCGCGCAAGGTTTAGTCGCAGATATTGTCGTTGCAGGTAGCTCTGGAAGTGGACTAGTCACGATTGAGCTTGCAGGCGGCGGGAATATGAAAACACTTAAAATTCACCCAAGTCTCTTTGGGTCAAATGAACAAGATGACGTCGAAATGGCGGAAGACCTGATTGTTGCAGCCTATCAAGACGCTAAAATTAAACTCGATGAAGCGACAGCACGCACAATGAAAGATACTGTGGGGGACATTCCTTTGCCGCCCGGAATGAACCTGCCGCTTTAACGCAACACTTCAGTTTTGGACATATTTTAGCTGACTCACTTAATCTGCCTTGCGCCGTCCTGAAATTCTGACAAGTTAAGGATTAATTCGTGAGGATTCTATGTATCGTATATCCCTGACATTTTTAACCTCTGCGGCGCTATTAGCGATGCCGCTTATGTCTCATGCCAAAGATACAGCTGGCGCGAGAGCCTTAACGGATTATGGCTCTGTGCATCATCCCATTTTATCTAAGGGCGGCATGGTGTCTGCGCAGGACCGCATAGCCGCTGAAGTTGGGCGAGATATTTTAACGCGCGGTGGGAATGCCGTTGACGCCGCCGTTGCCACAGGATTCGCGCTTGCTGTGACCCATCCTCAAGCGGGTAATCTTGGCGGCGGTGGTTTCATGCTTGTCCATATAGCCAAGACTGGAGAGGTCATAGCCGTTGACTTTCGCGAAATGGCGCCAGCCGGCGCAACGCGGGATATGTATTTGGGCGCGGATGGCGAGGTTGATAATCAGCGCGCGCAATTTTCTCACCTCTCTGCGGGTGTTCCCGGAACTGTTATGGGCATGCTTGACGCTCTAGACACTTACGGAACTATGAGCCGCCGCCAAGTTATGGGACCTGCCATTCGTCTCGCATCTAAAGGGTTTAAAATGAGTCCCGTCTTGGCCGAAAGCCTAGAAAACGCCAGTGAACAACTCTCTGTTGACCCCAGTTCAATTGATTATTTCTTAGGCCGAAGCTCCGGCACGCGCTTTGTTCAAAAAGATCTCGCGGCCACATTGCGCCGCATTCGCGAGGGCGGCGCGGATGGATTTTATAAAGGTAAGACGGCGGATTTAATTGTCTCTGAAATGGAAACAGGCCTAGGCGTCATGACCCATGAGGATTTGGAAAATTATAAAACCGTTATCAGAAAGCCAGTTAAAGGCACTTATAAAGGCCATGATGTCTACGCGATGTCGCCGCCGTCTTCAGGCGGTGTCCATGTGGTTCAGATGCTCAATATTTTATCAGGTTATGACCTGAAAGCAGACGGGCATAATTCAGCGGCTTACTTACATAAATTAATCGAGTCGATGCGCCGCGCCTATGCGGACCGGTCTAAATATTTGGGTGACCCAGATTTTGTCGATGTACCCGTGACAGAGTTAACTGCGCAAAGTTATGCCAATGATTTGCGAGGCGCGATTAATTTGACCGCGGCAGCGAAATCATCGGATATTTTACCGGGCGCTAAGCTGCCTTATGAGTCAGTCAATACCACGCATTATTCTGTGATTGATAAAGACGGCAATGCGGTCTCGGTGACTTACACGCTCAATTTTTCCTATGGCAGCGGTTATAGCGTCGACGGGGCAGGGTTTATTCTCAACAATGAAATGGACGATTTTTCAGCCAAGCCAGGGTCGCCAAATGGTTACGGGCTTATCGGCGGCGAGGCGAATAAAATTGAGCCGCGCAAAAGACCGCTATCGTCCATGACGCCTATGATTGTCAAAAAAAATGGGCAGGTCACTTTTGCGACGGGTAGCCCTGGAGGCTCAACAATCATTACGGCAGTGATGCAAGTTGCGCTTAACGTGATGGAGTGGGACATGAACTTGGCCGAGGCGACACACCGTCCGCGCATTCATCACCAATGGCTCCCCGATGTTGTCATTACAGAGCCGGGCATATCAAAAGATACATTAAATGCGCTTTCTGATATGGGACATAATCTGCCAAAAGATGAGACAGGCGGCTTTGCTCATACGGTTTTGGGGCGTGTGAATACGGTTGGCCAAGATAATGGGTTTACCTTAGGTGCGGCTGACCCACGCGGTCCTAAATCAGCTGCTGTCGGGGAGTAGTTTTAGCGTGGCCTCAAATATCAGCCCAGAAATAGAACGGCTTATCAGCTTGCTGTCTAAGCTGCCCGGCCTTGGTCCGCGTTCTGCCCGCCGCGCCGCGCTTGATCTCATAAAGAAACGGGAGGCCTTAATGCTACCGCTGGCCAACGCAATCGCAGACGCGGCCGCAAAGATATCTACTTGCGGGACATGCGGGAATGTCGATGCGCAAAACCCATGTCACATCTGCGCTGCGCCTGGGAGAGACCAAACCCTCATTTGCGTTGTCCAAGATGTTGGCGATCTTTGGGCTATGGAGCGGGCAGGGGCGTTTAAAGGACAATATCATGTGCTGGGCGGAACTTTGTCTGCGCTTGATGGCATCCGTCCAGAAGACCTTAATATTGCAGGCCTTATTCAGCGCGCCAAACTCGCCGACGTTAAAGAAGTTATTTTAGCGATGAGCGCGACAGTCGACGGCCAAACAACAGCGCATTACATCACGGATCATTTGGAAAGCGCAGAGGTGAGCGTTTCGCGATTAGCTCAAGGTGTTCCCGTTGGTGGTGAACTTGATTACCTCGATGATGGGACCATTTCAGCCGCTATGAAAAGTAGGCGTCCTTTTTAAGGTGAGGGCTGATTTGGATCGCCTTTGTTCTCAAAATGATATATTGATATTGAACAGTAGGAAGGTTCTGGTGAAGAAAAAATGAATCTAGATCTCATCAAAACTTTAAATGTAGCTAATACATTGGGCGAGGGAGTATTGTGGGATGATATTACTGAGACGATATGGTGGACAGATATAGAAGGTAAGAAATTATTTTCTTATCGGTTTAATACTGAAAATTTACAGTTTCATGAGCTTCCAGAACGGCTATGTTCCTTTGCGCTGATAGAAAAATCTTCACATTTTCTCGCTGCATTTGAAACAGGTTTGGCGCGTTTTGACCCGCTCACTCAGTCTCTTGAGTGGATAGAGAAAATTTATGTGAAGGGGGCTGGAATCCGGCTGAATGATGGGCGAGTAGATCGTCAGGGGCAGTTTTGGGTTGGCGGTATGTTGGAAGGCGGTGGGCAGAATGAACACCCCGAATTGGCAAGCCTCTTTTGTTATTCTGGAAAAAAAGGGTTGTCAGTCAAGGAGAAGGGGATTCTAATTTCCAATAGTCTTTCTTGGAGCCCCGATGGATTAACTTTATATTTTGCAGACTCTCCAAGAAATGTGATTTTTGCTTATGATGTTTCGTTTGAGACTGGAGACATTAAAAATAAGCGTATTTTTGCAACCACACCGCCTGGCGTACATCCCGATGGTTCATGTGTTGATGCCGAGGGTTATTTATGGAATGCACAATGGGGGGCGGGACATGTCGTTCGATATGCACCGAACGGGACGATAGATTATGTGTTGGATATACCGTGCCCACAGCCGACTTGCGTAAGTTTTGGAGGGGCGAACCTTGACCATTTGATTGTTACATCGGCGCGTTTAGATATGGCACCCGCAGATGCTATAACTTATCCACACTCTGGTGATTTATTTATTTATAAGACACCTACTAAGGGGCTGAAGGAACAACGTTTTAAAATTTAAGCTGGATCGTGCAGACGAGACAAAATTCCACCGTCTGTAAAGATTGTTGCTCCTGTCATAAAGCTGGCATTATCAGAGCATAGAAATAAAGCGGCTTTAGCAACCTCAGACACGTCTGATATCCGCTGTAATGGGTGTATCGATGCAAGGGCGGCTAAACCCGCTTCATTACCTTTAAAACCTGCTTTTAGCATAGGCGTTGCTGTCGCGGCTGGCGCTAAAGTATTCACGCGAACATCTGGCCCTAGATCAACAGCAAGTGAACGAGTAAGACCATGAATGGCTGTTTTTGTGGTCGCATAAGCGACAAACTCTGGTTTTGTTGCCTGCGCGTGAACCGACCCGATATTCAGCACATTCCCTTTATTCTTGATAAGGTCCTTGAGAAAAGCTTGTGTTAATAGAAAAGGCGCAATGACGTTTACACTGAAACTTAGTATAAAATCTTCAGCCTTTAAATCGGCCGTTTTACCTAATATTTGTGTGGCGGCATTGTTAATAAGGGACTTTATAGGGCGCCCGTCTATAATTTTATGAACGTCTTTTGTAAACGCCTGCAATGCGTCAGGGTCTGTTGCTAAGACATTTAAGTCTCGTTGTATAAATGCGTTGCAAGCTTCAGGATCTTTGGGGGCTTCTCGACTTGTTCCGAGCACAAACCATCCCGATTGACGAAAATTTTTGCATAATGAGAGGCCAATACCGCCTGAAGCTCCTGTGATGATAACAACATTTTGCATAATATAATCTCTTCATGTGAATTTTTAGAATTAGTCAATTATCTATAGTTTCATTGGGCTTGTGATACGTCATCTTACTGTAGCGCTATAATGCATATAGACAGCATTGGGTGATATGTTATTGCAACACACTTTATATGTAATGGATAATGTCGTGAATAATGGTAATCAAGGGGTCGTGAAAACCATCAGAGCTGATAGCCGTGCCTACGATAGCGCATTCACAGCGGTAAAACGGCTTTCCAATGATGCCTTCAATTTTAAAGACCAAATTTGGAGCGTGTTTCGACAGAACTTTAAAAATTCATATTACGGCGCTGGGTTGGGTGTTTTTTGGAATTTTGTTTTACCACTTGTACCAATTACTGTTTATCTTTTCCTCTCAACAGTTCGGGTCATTCCAAGCTTCGATGGTGTTGACAGCTCAACCTATCTAACATTTGGCGTTATGACTTGGTTTGTCTTTGCAGGTTTCGTTCTTACTCCCATCAATGTCATTTCTTCACGCAACCAAGATGCCATGAAAACATCTATGCCCTTAATCGCGTCAATAGTTTCTGGCTTTGCAGAACTAACTTTTGAAACATTTGTTAGAATTTTACTCGTTTTGAGCATTATGATTATTATGAGTTGCTGGCCTGCATGGACGGCGCCGGGGCTTTTTTTGGTATTTATGGCAGCCTTTTTTCTTTTTTTTGGAGTGGGTTTGATTTTTGGTATTTTGAATGTGATCTATCGTGACGTTGGACGTGTTGTTACGATCTTGCTACAATATGGAATATTCCTTAGCGGCGTTATTTTTCCATTCGGCGACAGTCCGCTTGTGCAATTGTTTAGTAAGCTTAATCCCTTTGCCGTCTTTGTTGAATCAAGCCGGCAAATTGTTTTTAAAGGCGGATTAGAGCCTGCTCTCATGCAGCCACTTATCATTTGGGTTGTAATAGGCGTCTTTGTCTTTTTGTTGGGCTGCCGTTTGTTTCACGTTATGGAACATCGCATTCGCGGAATTTTATAATGATAGTCAATGAAAGTTCTATTTTAGAGGTTCGTGGTGTTGGGAAGCTTTATTCCCGAGCCGCAGCATCGACACGGAGAAGAGAAGCGGCTGCATTTGGCCGTGCTCTATTCAAAAAAGCGCCTAAAATTCCAAGCCAATTGGGTAAGGGGGAATTTTGGAGTCTTCAAGATATTAATTTCACCCTCGACCGGGGTGAGGCCCTCGGAATTATTGGGTTGAACGGCGCTGGAAAAACAACGCTGCTTAGAATTCTTGCAGGCCAAATATTGCCTGATAAAGGCGAAGTTTCTATTCTTGGCAATAGTGCTGCTATGATTGATTTGCAGGCCGGGTTTAGTCTGAAATCCACGGGGAGAGCCAATATTTTTCTACGCGGCGCGATGTTGGGGCGAACGCGGAAAGACATCGAGGCGAGCGTCGATGATATTATCGATTTTTCTGAACTTGGTGATGCTATTGATGCGCCTTTTGGGACTTACAGTTCTGGCATGAAGATGCGGTTGGCGTTTTCCATTATGATGGCTTCTGAGCCTGATATCATGTTCATTGATGAAATTTTGGCAGTTGGTGATTTTCGCTTCCGCCAAAAATGCCTTGCGAGAATTCGGAGCATGCGTGAACGCGTTGCGTTTGTTTTGGTGTCCCATTCTATGGCTGATGTTAAGTCATTTTGCACCAAGGTTGTCGTTTTAAGCGGGGGTGAGGTTGTTTTTATGGGGGAGCCGAAAGAAGCAGTCGATGTTTATGAAAACATGAAATACCCTGAAAAAGTTAGTCTTGAAGCTAAGCGCACGGCAACCTTGCATCCGCAATTTCATAATGAGAGCTCTATTTCTGAGATTGAGCATTATTGGTGTGATGAAAAAGGTAACGAGATTACCGAAATTAAATTCGGGCAGTCTCTTTGTTTGAAAGCAAAGTTTAAACTTAATTACACGCCCAAGAATTTAATTTTGGGCGTGCCTGTATGGAATGAGAATAGCGTTTATGTAACGGGGTTTTCAACAGATCTGCAGCCTCAGAAATTCACAGCAAAGAAAAATAAGCATGCAGAATTTATACTGAAAGTTCCAAATCTCGCGTTCAATCCAGGTGAGTATCTGTCTAACTTGTCAATTACAGATGGTCCTGAGTTTTTATATCGTAGTGCAAACCCTATTCTAAGTGTTAAGCCATCAAAATCAAGGTTTTGGGGCGCGGTTACCCTTGAGCATACTTGGACGCAAA
>JALZWM010000064.1 GCA_023300105.1 Hellea sp. | reverse complement strand
GCTGATTACCCGCCAATGCTTATCACAGGCGGGCTAACAGATCCGCGCGTGACCTATTGGGAGCCCGCAAAATGGGCCGCAAAACTGCGCGAGCACCAAACAGGCGACGCGCCAATTATGCTAAAGATAAATATGGACGCAGGTCACCAAGGCGAAAGCGGACGTTACGACTCTATGAAAGAGACAGCGCTAGAATACGCATTCGCTGTGAGTGTTGTGACACCTTAGCGTTAATAGTTAATAGAAGGGCTTTTTAAACGACTTAAGGCCCTGAAAAAGACTGCACTTAAGCCATGACATTTCAGAACTAGAAAAAACGACTTAACCTCTTTCTGGTATTACCCTTCCGTGAATGTCCGCCAGTATAAAACTTACCTTGTTCGCAACACCCTTACGTGATTGATCTTCTGGCGCGTCTTCTGCCGCTTGGTATCTCCATTTCGCGACAGAATCTAACGTTGGTTTCTCAAAAACAGAATCTGTAGAATTAAGAACTTGAATATTAATTGGCTTTCCAGCCTCCGAAACATCAAACATAACGTTTACATGCCCCGAGCGTTTTGCCCGCCGAGGCAATATCGGTGGTACGCGTAGCAAAGGTAAGGCTTGGTTTTTATAATTTTCAAAAGGCCAACATTCACAAAGACCTGCTTGTTCTGCTTCCTCTAAACGGCCTGCATCCTCCAATTCTGAGCGCGTTAGCATCCATTGTGTGAAAGCATTTTTTACAAATGGATGTTCAGCGGGCATAATGCCCTCTAAATTCTGCATAACGGCTTGATATTCCAAGGCCGCTTTGATTGGGCTTCCAACACCTCTTAGGCTATTGCCTTTGTATAGTTTAAGTAAAATGGGGTAATGTGTTGATACGTTATCAGTCCGGTTCTTAAATAACGTTTCAGCTCTCGTTGATGCTTCTAATGACCTTTCATAGTCTTTCTTGAGTTCGTAATGCCTTGTACGCAAAACTTCCATATCACCTTCATAAGTACTTCCGACCTGATCATATTCATCAAGCGCTTTTTCCATATCATCAAAATAAAGGCCTTTTCCGCCCTGAATAAATTTTCCATTTTTTATACTTGCCAGCGTCAAGCTTGTTTCAATACGCATTAAATGGCGAACAAGTGCCATATCTGCCTCATCTTCTCCGTGGAAACTTGCTAGCTTTATAGAACGGGCATGAGCCTTCATACGTTCTTTGTATTTTTTTGGCGTATAGTCTTTTGTCGGATTTATATCCGCGAAATTTGACGCTAAATCCCCAGTCGTTTTGCTGTCCCCAAGCATGTCTTCGGCAAGTTTCCAGGCAATCCTTGCCTTTTTATAGGCCACCTCAGTTTTACCCGCCTCTAATGCGGCTCGGTACTCTTTATAAGGCTTCAAAACTTCTGGAGGTGTTTTGCCGTAAGCAATGTTCGAAAGAGCTAAACAGATACCTAAAGATAACAAGAGTTTTTTCACAATACATCCTCCGCGATTACATTATAAAAAAACTATAAAAATGCAATAATATAATATTATTGGTTCAAAGCATAAAAAAACCCCGCCTCATGCAATCATGAAACGGGGTTTTAAAATTTATGTGAGAGCGCTTAACCGTCGACAATTTTGACGCGGAATTTGCTGTCATATTCAGCTTTAAAGCTCATGCAATTTGGATCATCAACTTTAAACTCACCGACAAATACTTCTGCATCATAGCCTTGTTTAATCATCTGGAAGCAAAGTTCCTTCTCAACAGATAGCTCAAACTTACAACGATTATCAACAGCTTGGCCTTCGGCTTTGATGAATGATATCCATTTCTTAGCATTCCGCCCTTCCCGAGATGAACTTGGGACTTGCTCAAAAGCATTTACCGCATTGGCGCGCGCTTTAGTAATCGGCGCAGCGGCTTTGTCGGCCTCTGACATTTGACAATTGATACGCTCGTTCTTTTGTGTTTCCTCATAACGACATGTCGCGATGAGCATCCATGATTTACCTGCATCATAGCCTTTATTAATCGCGCTCTTAAACGCGGTTTCAGCTTTCACACATTGGCCTTCATTATAAAGCGCTTCGCCCAAATCGGCGTAAAGTTTAGCCTGACCAGAACTTGCAGCTGCCTGCTCTAGAACCGGAATAGCGCGCTTATATTCACGCGCCTGACGGAACAATCCAGAAAGCTGAACCATTTTATCAGAAGAGCGAGAGATCCGGCCTGCATTCATTTCTTTTTCAAGAATTTGAGCCGCCTGATACGGCATATCATAGAAAGAGTAATATTGAACAACCTTCATAAGATCTGAATCTGAGCTTAGAGCGCCGCCTAAGTAAAGCATCTTGCTCACTTCAAAAGCTTCTTGCTCACGGCCGCCATTAGCGAGCATTGATGCCCACGCATCCCAAAGTGTTTTGTCTTCAGGCCAGCGGTTAATCATTTGCTTCACAATATCAGCTTGCTTGCCCTGTTGGCCCAAGTTGTTGAAAAGAAAATTCATTAAATCAAAATGCTTACGTTCTTTAGGGTTAGCTTGGTTAAACCACTTTTCGGCCCAAGGTAGCGCACGTGAATAATTTTCAGATTGCACCCAAGCCTGAGTTAACATTTCAATATATTGCGGCTTTTGCTGTCCGCCGCGGTTTAGGTAATTCTCAAGCTCACCCGCGCCCTGTGCATATTGACCATCAGCGATCATAAGCTGCGCAATGTTTACACGTAGAGCATCTGATTCATTAGGTAGGAGTCCGCCTGCATTAATCGCATTCTGAAAGGAACTAATCGCGGGTCCGTATTGGTTAAGCTCATAATAGCTCGCACCCTGCATTTGGTTGATCGTTGAACGCTCATAGGCATTAAGCTCAGGAATACTCAAAGCCTGGCCGAGTTTTGATAACGCCGCGCTATGTTGATTTCCGTTAATTAATTGGAGCGCCTCGTTAACCGTTTCACCCGCTTTTGCTGAGAATTGGCGTCCTTCAGCCGACGAAGCAGCAGAACTATCAGAACGTCTGGCACGTTGCGCATTGGCTGTATCACCAAGAACTTCACCGATGAAGCCAACACTAATAAAGGCTAAGGCTGTAACGCCTAACATATGCGTTAGCGAAAAATTTGATTTGGACAGATACATACTGTTCACTCCGTTATCTTACTAATCTTTCGAGCTACCCCTCGAAAGTAAAATTGATGACCGCTTAAAGCGGCCAAGCAAAGGCCAAATTATTCTGGTATCGTTCTTCCACGCTCGTCTTGAAGACGAAAGCTGACTTTCGTTTCCACGCCTGTACGTGATACTGAACGGCCATCAACTATTTTCGGATTATATTTCCACTTTTGAACCGATTTTATTGTCGCACGTTCAAAAACTCTTTGCGTACAATATGTCGTTGTTACGTTAAAAGGCGCACCTTCTGGGCTCACATCAAAACGCGCTTTACAATGGCCGGACTTCTCAGCCCGTGGCGGCATAATGGGCGGGATACGCACAAGAGGTTGAGCATCGCGGTCAGAGACTTGAATTTTAAAGGTTTTCGTATCAATCTTAGGCGCTTCAAATTCAGGAATAGCCCCTTCTAATGACGCAATACGCTCTTGCGGTTTCGCAGCTGATTGACGCTCAATTGTAGGCGGCGGCGGCGGCGTGATTACTTTTTTTACTTTTTGAACTTTAGTTTCACGCTTGATAACCTTGATGTCTTCGACCGTCGGGTTGATTTCAAATGAAGAAGACGCCAATTTTTCTTGTGGCTTAAATTCTTCAGCAATCAATGTCATCATCAAGACGAAGAGTGAAATTGTCACGATAGCCGCGACAGGGATACCAAGTACCCAACGAATAATATTACCCATGCGTCAATCTCCTACTTCGTGCCGACACGTGTTGTAATGCCGAGATCTTGCATCATTTCCTGAACGGACATGACAATCCCGACTTCACTGTCTTTATCAGCGTTAATAATAGCCTCGGCTTTTGGATTTTCATCACGCATAGATAAAATAACCGGGCGAATTTCTGAAAGGTCATAAGGGCTTTTATCGATCCAAATCTCATTAGCAGAGTTAATCGCTATGAGGATGGATGGGGCCCATGCCTTTGTTGTTTCTGCTTCAGGTTTAAACGGGTCAATACCTGGCGTTTTAACAAAAACAGATGTCACGATAAAAAAGATCAAGAGAATAAAAACGACATCCAACATAGGTGTCATGTTTAGTTCTGTATCTTCTTCCTGAACAATTGTACTTCTACGACGTCCCATAATGTTACCTTATCACAATATTTTGTGCCATTCAATACGCAATGACAGCCCTAAGACCGGCTACGCAGAATTTCAATTTTTGAAGCTAGACCTCTGGTGTCCAACTCATCTTTAAGACCGACCAACAATTCGTGACGCGCGCCTTCATCCAAACGTAAAATCACACTGGCGCCGGGCTTGTCCGCAAGTAAGCGCTCTACCCGCAATGCAACACGATCACATGTTGTTTGACTACCATCTACTGAACACTGATCGCGTTGATCAACATAGACTGTAATCGCAGGTGTAGATTTACTCGGCACATCAGTATCTGGCGGAGGCGGAGGCTGTGTTAAGTCGACCCCTTTCTCATCCAAGAATGTTGCTGTTACGATGAAGAAAATTAACATGATAAACACGATATCGAGCATCGGTGTCATGTCTACTTCGGCATCGTCTGATTTGTTATTTCGACGTCCTCGTCTCATAATCTTATCCTAAACTTAGGTTTTACCCTATTTGTAATTCGTCAGAGAAGCGCGCAGTTTCGCGAATGCTCCAACGCGGGAGAACCGTCGAGAAATAAAGCCCAAACAGAGCAACAACCATACCGGCCATTGTTGGAATAGTCGCTTTAAAGACGCCGCCAGCCATGAGACGTGCATTAGATGATCCTGACAAAGCCATTACATCGAACACTTCGATCATACCAGTTACAGTCCCGAGGAGACCCAAGAGGGGCGCAAGCGCCACAAGTGTCTTAATAATACCGACGTTAGCCTCAGTTTTTTCTTTAATCTGAGACACCATCTCGTCGCGGATTGCCAAAGCTCTCCAAGATGTTTTGTCAGTTCTCGCGTTCCATTCATTCTTCAAGCGCGTTTTGGTTGGCTTGTGAGCGAATAGATAATAAGCCATCCGCTCGAAAATGAAGGTCCACATTGCAAATGCTGCAATCATGATGACGAAGAGAACGTTTCCGCCGGTCCCCAGAAATTCCTGGAGACCATTAAATACATTAATCATAATCTGATCCTTTCTTTAACAGTGGACCGGTGATTAAACGCCGCGGCTTTCAACGTGACGTGCAACGATACCAGCTGATTGCTCTTCAAGAGTACCTTGAATGCCGCGAGCCAATGACGAACAGAAGCTGTGCAAGATAAGAAGCGGGATAGCCGCAATCAGACCCAACATAGTTGTCACAAGCGCAACAGAGATACCGCCAGCCATTAGCTGTGGATCGCCTGTTCCGTAAATCATCATAGCTTGGAAGGTTTGGATCATACCTGTAACCGTACCCAAAAGACCGAGAAGCGGGGCAATACCAGCCATTAACTTCAAGAGGTTCAGACCAAATTCAAACTTAGGTGATTCACGAAGAATAGCTTCGTCAAGCTTAAGCTCAACAGTATCAGCATCTTTGTTTTTCGCACCATCATAAGCCATCATAACACGGCCAAGCGCATTTGACTTAGACGCCTCAGCTTTACGTTTTTGACCATTTACAGACATTTTCGCAAGGAAGAGACGAATGATATTCAAAATACCAAAGATAATCCCGATAGCAGCCATAACGATAATAATCATACCAATTGGTCCGCCTTGTAGAGCGCGCTCTTTAGCATCCGGCACACGCTCGAATGATTTAAGTAGCTCACCACGCGTGGGATCGATTGGCGCATAGACAATTGAACCTGCCGACGCTTTAGCAACGTTGTTAGCCGCGCCAGAAATTGCGCCGCCTGGCTGCTTTGGCAACTTAGAGAGAAGTATAGACCCTTCTCCTGCTGGAGCAGAATACTGAAGGAAGTCAGCACTTCCGGCTGTAAAGACAGAGAATGGACCTACGCGTGTCACAGATTGCGTTGCACCATCGTCAACATTCGCAACAGGCGCATCAAATGTTTTAACTTGGCGCTGAGCTTTAATTTCCTGAAGCATTGTCTGCCAAATAGCGTTCAAATCATCAGAACTTGGAAGCGCTTTGGATTCTGCTACGCGTCCAAGGACTTCACCGCGCGTAGGATATTCAGCTGTAATTAGTGAATTATCTAAGATGGCTTTAAATTCGCCGGCTTTTGAGCGGGCTAAACCAAACACTTCACCAAAGTCACCTTGAGCGGCCCGAAGTTCACCTTCAAGACGGTCAATCGTACGCTGATTTGAATCAAAGCTACTTTGAACAGATGACGCTTTGCGCTCAAGAGACGAAAGCTCACCGCGCGCGCCGCTTAGAAGAGACGATTGCTGACCAGCACGTGTGCGAAACTTTTCTTCGCGGGCTTGGTTATCAGCCGCTGTCGCAGAGGAGTCTGCACGAACTTTATTCAAAAGATCGCCAATTGAATTGATTTGGGCACTCGCCGGTACGGCAGAGAACATAACAACTGCGCTAAGCGCAACAGCTGCTGTTTTTGTAAAGATTTTCATTGTCTTACTCATTTTAATAAATCCTCGACCTAATTTCCAACAGTGACAGGCGCATAAACGATAAATGGCGCTGCCTCACCTTTGGCGATACGAATAGACTGGCGCAAAGCAAGTGCATCAGCACCCTTTAAAGCTTCCCAACCACCATCAGCATAACGCGCGATTTCTTTTTCATCTTTTGACATATAAAGAAGAGATGTGCGTCCAAAACGAAGGAAGTTAACAACGTTACCTGGCTTCTCAGGATGTACACCTTCGTAGCTATCAATACCTTGACCATAAGCGACTTCGATTTTGAAAGCGTTGAGAACCTGACGATATTGCTCTGCAGGAGAAACATCAGGATCAGCCAAAACAGCTTTCATGCGCTCAACACGCGCGAGGCGCTCATCTAGATTGAATGGCAGATCGCTTTTAATAGCATCTTCGATTTCAATCGCCATCTTCAACATCATTGGGGACATGCCCTGCTTGATTTGTTCAACAGTTCCAAGCTGACGCCTCAAGCTATCAATTTCAGATTTTTGCGACTGCAAGAAAATATCCTGCTGCGCCACAAAAAGTTGAATATTGTCTTTTTGCTGAAGAACCGCACGATATTCGCGAATGGCTGTATCAGCCTCATCATCAAGACGTTCTACACGTTGTTGAGATGCAGCACTGGCAGACGTCGACGCCTTAGCCGTACTTAAGGCGCTCTCTAACTGTGCCGAAGCTGGTGACGCAAAGAGCATCCCGGCTACCCCAGCAAGCAGTAAACGCTTGGCAATTGAAGATTTTAACATGGTTTCCTTCCAAGTTTGCTTTTCATTATTCATTAATAGCAGCACAGATCTTTCTGCGCGGCGCTTATTATTCTTGTAAATCGATTGGAGCCGTAATCACGCCCGGTGCAGATTCGCCCTTAGCAATTCTGACTGAACGTCGTGCATTAAGCACTTCCGCGCCATCAAGCTGAACCCACTCTTTTGAATCATTATTATAACGCCACGCCTCTGAACTATCATGCTGGACATATATAAATGCTAGACGACCATAATGAAGATACGACCCATCTTTAAATGCATTCTCATATTCAAAACTATCGCTCAAATCTGCAACAGAAGGACCATCAGCAACCTTCTCGCCGTCCTTATAACCCATAGCTTTAAGCGTTTCAGCCGTCGGCGCACAATCAGTCGACAACACATTTTCCAGACATGCGGTTAGGCGTGTTCCTGGATTGCTAGGGTGATTACCCGCATAAGCAGACACTGAATTTCCATACCCTAATTCAGCGTCATATAGGCCAAGGACCTTACGCATTTTTTCGCCAATAGGCGCGCTCGCATCACCAACAGTGTCTTGCACATCCGCGAGACGGTTAAACCGCTCAGCCTCTTTAAAGGGCAAATCTGTATTCATCTCTGCATCAATGGCCGCAACCATTTTCAAAATCATGGGCCCAACAGTTTTCTTTGTCGCGCCAACACTTTTGATCTGCTCTCTCAAGCTTACAATCTGACTCTTTTGATTTGCAACATAAGCTTCTCTTTGCGCGATAAGGAGCTTTTGGTCCGCTATTCTATTTAGGACCGATACATACTGCTCTACTTTTGCGTCACTTGTTTGGGCAGATGCTAATGTAGCACATCCAAAACCAGACAGCACAAGGGCTGCTGTCGTTAAAAATATTTTACGACCGATAGGGTTATTCACCACTCACGTCCTCCAACTCAATTTGGATGCTCTTGTTTGGCATCTCAACTTCTCTTCTTGGTCGCTTACACGGGCAAGTAACGTTAATCAATGATTACGATGCAATTCTTGCATTTTTTTTTAAGATAAGTTTTCCAATATAAGATTTGATTATATTACATTATAACGCATTTTGCTAATGCGTTCAAGAATTTAACTTATAGAGGAATTTACGAAACTGAACATATAACACGTCCGCTCTGAAAAGAGGATGGTTGGGGCGGCTGGATTCGAACCAACGATCACGGGATCAAAACCCGATGCCTTACCGCTTGGCTACGCCCCAAAATGACGTGTGTCTATATTGAGCGCGCGTTCTATCTCTTCATATTTGGAAAAGCAATGAGAATTACGTCATTTTTTGTCAGAATACGTTTTCTTACCGCTATATCGTGTTTACTGCGAAACATTATCGTTTATCGACAAATATGCTTTCCTTTTACATAGAATTAGTGTGTATTAGAATTTGTCGAATTAAAGGATAAAATTATGCGTCAGTTTTTTCTTACTGTCTTAGGGACAATTGTTGGTATTTTTTCATTCTTTTTTGTTCTCTTTATTTTTCTTGTTATATTCGGAATGGTTGGCGGTATCGCATCGAGCATGAAAGCCAAAGACAGTTACGTCCTCACACTTGATTTACGTAAACCCTTGAGAGACCATAGCGGGGCAGAGAGCCTCTTTGCACAACAAACAACATCTATTGTTGATACAACCCGCGCCTTAAATCGCGCCAAAAATGACAAGCTGGTGAAAGGGCTTTTCATTCGCGCCAACCAGATGGGCATGGTGCCTGCTAGCGCAGAAGAACTTAGGCTTGCCATTAACGACTTTAAATCCTCAGGGAAATTTGTCATCACCCACGCACAAGGCTTTGAAGGCACCTCAATCATGCCGTATCACGCCGTCTCAGCATCAGACGAAATATGGCTTCAAGACACGACAGGCTTTGCCGTTTCAGGCATTCGCTCTGAATCAGAATTTTATGGTGGCGTATTTGAAAAGTTTGACGCCAAACCTCAAATCGAACAGTTCCATGAGTATAAAAGCGCAGCCAACACTTATATGCAAAAAGGCTACACTGCGGCTCATCGCGAAGCCGCGACATCATATTTGACCTCGCTCTTTGATAATTCCGTTGCGCAAATTTCTGTAGACCGCGGGCTAAGTACCGAGCGCGTCACTGAAGTTCTCATGAGCGCACCACACAGCGCCGAAGATGCGCTTAACGCTAAAATGGTCGATAAATTAGGCCACGTAGAAGAGGCCCGCGAATATGCCCGCGAAAAAGCCGGCGGCAAAGCGATTAAGTTCAAAACAATAACCGCTTACGGCCCTGGAAATAATTATACAGGTCAAACCATTGCTTTTATTGGCGGCCAAGGCGCTGTCATGACGGGTAAGTCTTCTAATGGCGCGTCTCCTTTTGGCGGCGGCGGCATTACAATGGGCAGCGATACAATTGCGAAAGCCTTTGATGATGCCGCTAAAAACAAAAGCGTTAAAGCCATTGTTTTCCGTGTTAGCTCACCGGGAGGGTCTCCAGCAGCCTCTGATCAAATCCATGACGCCGTCGACCGCGCAAAAGAAGCCGGAAAGCCCGTCATTATATCTATGGGTCAATACGCAGCGTCAGGCGGATATTATGTATCAGC
>JALZWM010000063.1 GCA_023300105.1 Hellea sp. | reverse complement strand
TGCATAATAGGATCAATGTCTACAATATCTGCATTTTGATCTAATGTGCAAAATAGATAAGTCTGCGGATGTAGTACTGGCTCCATAGACTGGATAAGTAGATTTAAACTTTGCTCACCAGCCATGCGCGTCTCACTATAAATATTTAAATATATATGTATTATTGTAGTGCATAAATCTTGAGAGCCTGAGGCGCAACAACCTCTTTTAGTATTATATACATTCCGCAGTCCACCACGAACCGCCTGCCCTTACATTATACCTCTCGTTTACTAACGCGTGTCTCATGTTTAGCGGCGCGACCAGAAGCCCGTTTACGCCACATACGAAAACTACTAGGCTTCATGTGGCGGCGCATAATGGCTATGACCTCTGTCTCAGATAGACCGCTCTGAGCTTTAATGGAGTCAAAACTCGTAAAATCACACCACGCCATTTCTACAATCTCAGACTCGGTGATCTGGCCTTTATCCACGCGCGGTACTGCGGGCACAAAGTCATCTGGAAATTTACGTTCACTCATATGTTGCCTTTGGTTGTTCAGTTAAATGTCTTAGGTTTGACAATTGTTTTTCACAATCACTCAAAGTCTTTGCGCTAATAGATATATGACATTTTGTTGTCGGAGCATTAGGGGCTTGATAGGCCGCCAAGATTAGAACACGGCTATCTACAACGGCCTCAATGCGCGCAAGAATGTCACTCAAATTTCCATGCAATTCAACACTCGCCGCATATATGCCGTGAGAATATCCCTCAGCGATAAATAGCCTCGACGCAATTAAGAACGGCGAAATCCCCGTCAGACGAGGGTTAAGATCAACTAAGAAAAACTCATTTTGTTTATTTTGTAAAATGTCGATACCGACAACGCCAAAATATCCGTTTCCATGAAGATACGCGGCAACAGGCTCAGCAATCTTTAAAAATTCATCATAAAATTCATCTTGAATGTCAGCGTTAAAAACGCCTCCGCTCCATTTGCCACTATCGTTAAAAACTTGTTGTGTGAATCCAATCCATGTCATTTCACCTTGTTTATTAAGGTAGAATTGAACCCCGTAATCGCCGACGATATCGCTTAGCATCTGATTAATAACAAGCGGCGCATCAGGCCATTGTTCACTAATCTGTATTTGGGCTTTTTTTAAATCAGCTTCATTATGAACAAAAAAGTTTCCTAACCCTGCATAGCCATGGCTTAGCTTTATAATGCATGGAAACTTAACCCTCTCATACACAGCGGCCTGCGCACAGGAAATCTCTGCAATCGCTTCTTTGGAGTGCATATGATAGAGCGCATCAGGCTCAATCACCTGCTGTGATGCCTGTATCGCTTCAAAAGGAAATGACGTGATATATGTTTGATGATTGCCAATCGCTTGCCAATTTGGGCGTCCTGCCTCGCCAAAGATTTTCATCCAATGATCGATAAGCTTGCGCGGCGGCTCTACTTCGGATGTGACAGGAATTTTATTCCCCCACCCATACATGAGGTGATGCGGGCCAAGTGTTTTTAAAAGCCCTATTGGCGGCGCAGGATAAGGATCGTGAATGATATATTTTGTTTTGTTTTGAAATTGTGTTTCATTACTATTTGACGATGGGTATTCCGTCATGAGAACGGCCTTGGGCGCATCTAGCTGATAGAGCTCAGATAGAAATTTAAAAGAGGTTAGGCTGTCTTTAAAACTCATAGATACATCTATATCTTTTTCCACAGGCTCATCTCTGAAATGCCGTGCGTGAAACTGCGCGCCGTTTCGCGCATCACAAAAGGAATATCACGCGGCGTATCAACACGTTCAAAAGCGGGTGTTAAAATATCCGTTATGCCCTCAAGCGTTTTATAGTTCTCACCTGTGCTTGCCTTAAATCCGCCAAGCCATTTGTCCCGCGCAGTATGCACCTCAGTCCAATTATAAGGCGATATAATCACAAGCAAGCCACCAGAGGAAATTCTGCCCATAATCGTACGAAGAAACGCCTCGGGGTCATACAAATTATCAATCAAGTTACCTGCAAAGACGAGGTTATAGTCTTTGAATTTATCAGCAAGGTTACAAGCGTCCCCTTGTAAAAACGTCACTTTATCTTTCACCGCCTCATACATGTCAAAGTCAGCCAGCTTGACTTCTTTGTAGGAAACGAGCTCCCCCTCGTCAGGTACAACAAAACGCTGCACACCTGTTTTTTGTAAATTTACAGGCGGGTCTATGAGACGTACAGAAATATCAACGGCGTCTACATGATCATAATATTTAGCAAGTTCAAAAGATGAGCGCCCAGTCCCGCACCCGATATCAAGCGCGCGATGCATTTGCTGTCCCTCTAAATATTCAGCCACAGCATTCACACAAGTAACAGCAAAATTGGTGGCACTAAAATGCCCCTGCCCATACTGAAACTCAAGGTCTTTTGTGACGAGGCTATCCATCTCATAGAGATTTAGTTTTGGCGCAGGCAAAGGCGCGCCTTCAACATAGCGTAAACCTGAATGTTGATAGAAATGTCGGCGAAAAGCATAGCGTGATTTTTCTAGGGCAATGTTTCCCGTCGAGGCCCAGCTTCCACCTTTGATTAAGTTGTGTTTTCCGTCAAATGTTGGCGTCGAAAAATCATCATAAGCTTCATGCACTTCAAAACCATCATAACCGTCGATAGGCGTTTCAGTCCATTGCCACACATTACCAATCACATCAAAAAAACCATCCTTAAAAATATGCCGGTTAACGGGACAAGAAGAGGCTTCATATTCTAAATTTATATTCCCGGGCGCGTTATCCCAATCAGGCTGATCCGTCTCTACACGCGCTCGAAGCTTATGCCACTCTGCTTCAGTTGGCATCCGAATATGAACGCCCATTTGTTCACTCTTCCAGTTACAAAAAGCTTTAGCTTCAAGGCAATTAATATCAACGGGCCAGTTCCAAGGCATGTCAATAACCTCAAGCATCGCGCGGTATTGATATGTCGCGCCAGACTTTATCCAAAACTTTGGATATTCAGCCTTTTGATACGAAACCCATGCCCAACCTTCTGGGCTCCAATATTTTTCGGAGGTATATCCACCGCCTTCAACGAAGGCACGAAACTCATGATTAGAAACAAGGTATTTAGACGCTTTAAATGAGTTTACATCTACGTTAGATGTTCCGTATTCATTATCCCACCCATAAAAAGAACTGTCATTAGGTTTCCCTAATTCTAAGGGGCCACCATCTACGCTTATCAGCTCATTTACAGGAGCTAAGCCGCGTTCATCACAGATAGCCCCCCACAAAGCATGAGGCTTCACTAAGCTCAAAGGCAGCTCACGCACTAATACGGTGCTTGTTTCTAAATGGATACGTTCATGTTCAATCCCCATCATGATAATCCAGAGTGGGTTATTTTTATCAATTGGCATTGAAAAATTACAATGACGGATGAAATTATCGATCAGGTTACGGACTTTATCACGATAAGACTTTACGGTTTCAGGCGTTGGCCAATCATAGTTTTTGTCATTTAAATCATCCCAAGACATCTCGTCCACACCAACTGCCAAGCTGGATTCTATGATGGGACAAACACGCGTATTAATTAAGCCCGCGACATTAAGCTTATTCATAAAGAAAACAGCTGTATGGCCATAGTAAAAAATCAAGGGGTGGCGGAGGGTATTGGCGCGTGCATAGAAGGCCGCCTCACCATTCAGGCACTCGAACAAACTCTCATATAATGAAAATGTTTTGTGAAAATAATCTAAAATCTCTTGGCGTTTTGTTTCAACCGCGCCCACTTTAAGGTCTAGTGTTTTAGTGACAAAATAGATTTCATCATGAGCGTCAGAAGCCGCAGTATGTGATGTCATATTATTATATTCATTCTCAGAGACTATGATGTCTATGCAGCAAATTAACCTTAACTTTTCAAATCTTTGTACGGGGTTAACTCTCCTGTAGATTGCGTATAACTGTATAAAATTTTTCGATTTCTTCTTCTGTGTTAAAATAATGAATGGAAGCACGAACAAGGGTTGAAATACCGCGTTTTTCTAAGTCTAACCGCGCATGTTCGACCCTCGCCGCGGAGACATTGATATTTTGTGCGCGCAATAAGAGAACAACGTCCGCCGCATCGCGACCTTCGATTTCAAACGTTACAATACCTGACTTATTTTCTCCTGTGTCGCGCAACGTGATTTCGTCAATATGCCTCAGGTTAGCCCGCAAATCATCCGCTAGCAGAGCGATCCGATCTTGGATTACATCAAGCCCAATATTCATTGCGTAGCGCGCGGCTTCAGCCAAAGCAATTTGTCCCGCCATAAACCGCTCCCACCCCTCAAAGCGTTTTGCATTGTCTTGTAATGTATAACCATGCGTCGACGTCCATTCGGCGGCGTGTAAATCTACAAAAGGGGGATGCATATCATTTAAAATGCTTTTCTTAACGTATAAGAATCCCGTCCCGCGTGGCCCGCGCAAAAACTTACGGCCTGTCCCGCAAAGAATATCACACCCAATGGCTTTAACATCGACGGGCATTTGTCCAACGGATTGGCACGCATCAAGTACATATATAAGACCGTGCTTACGCGCAAACTCACCAATGGCATTCACGGGATTTATAACGCCGGTCTGTGATGGTACATGTGTTAGAAAAACCGCTTTAGTTCGCGTTGTGACGCTTTCATTGAGAGTTTTAAAATCGATAGCCCCAACCGCATCAGTGGGTATTATGTCAATCTTGATGCCCTTGCTTTGAGACAGCCGAAGCAAGCCTAAATAGTTAGATGAGTATTCAGTTTGATGAACAAACACACGGTCACCCGCCTCAAAAGAAATTGAGTTTACCGCAATATCCCAAGCTCGTGTTGCATTCTCGCAAAAAGCGATTTCATCAGAAGTCGCGTTTAACAAATCTGCAAAAGTCGTATAAAAACTATCTATAGCATTAACCGATTTTGCAGCAGCTTCATATCCTCCCATAGACTGTTCGAGCGCCAAGTAATCACACATAACCTTATAAACGGGTTGAGGCATAAGAGAGGCCCCTGCGTTGTTAAAATGCAAGATTGAGCTGCATGCAGCAGTCTCATGCCTAATTTTCTTTATATCAAATGTCATGACATCCACTTAGCATAACATCCACTTGAAATTATATCGCTAATCAAAACAAAGTCATTTGACCTTTGCAGGTTAACATCCGCAACTATGTCAAAGCGGTTTGAAGCAGCTTAGTCTACCGAGATAGCCAACCTCCATCGACGGGAAGAGTTATGCCTTGTATATAATCCGAGGCTGCAGAGGCGAGGAATACGGCGGCCCCGCCCAAATCAGAAGGATGTCCCCACCGTCCACTTGGGATACGGTTTAATATTTCAGCATTGCGTTTCGGGTCCGCCTGCAAAGCGGCCGTGTTATTCGTCTCAAAGTACCCCGGCGCAATGGCGTTGACATTTATGCCTTGACTTGCCCACTCATTTGCGAGGGCTTTGGTCACCCCGCCAACACCACTTTTTGAGGCTGTATAGGATGGCACGCGAATACCGCCTTGGAATGTAAGCATGGAGGCGATGTTGATAATCTTCCCGCCCTTTTCCTCACTTATTAAATGACGCGCGAAAGCTTGCGAGAGAAAGAACAATGTCCGCAAATTGACATTCATCACAGCGTCCCAATCCTCAGGCGTAAAATCGATAGCCGCCCCGCGTTTTATGATGCCTGCATTATTAACGAGGATATCCGCGCGGCCTAATTTAGAGACGGCTTCGACAACGATATCTGTAACAGCTTCAGCATTGCCTAAATCCGCCTTGATAGAAACGCATTTAACGGCAAACTTAGAAATTTTCTCTATTGTTTCCTCAGGCTCTGTGCGCCCTATAAGAGCAATGTCTGCGCCCGCTTGTGCGAGCGCTAAGGCTATGCCCTGCCCTAACCCAGTATTTGCGCCAGTTACGAGCGCGGTTTTTCCAGACAGGTCAAACATCATAACTCCAAACTAATACTTCCAATTTCTTCATCTTCGAGGGGACAATCGACTAAGCAGACACCTCGTACCTTTTGGAAGTGTTGACAATCATCAAATATTGCCAATTGGCAATTGCAAGAATGTTTAAGAATTCCAAGCAACTAAGTTTTGAGTAATGACAGGAGGATAGATGGTCGGGGCGGCAAGATTCGAACTTGCGACCCCCTGTTCCCAAAACAGGTGCGCTACCAGGCTGCGCTACGCCCCGACTAAGGCTTGGGCTTCATAACCACCGTGAAACAAAACGCAAGCCTATTATGGTGTAGAAGTTCCAAAAAATTCATGTTTTATCAAATCGCCAGGTTTTATACCTAAATCACGAGAACGGCCGCCCTGTAATTCCACAACAGCTGCAATAACCGCCTCAGAAGACGCGCTTCTAAGTTTATAAGGCTGCGCCATATGCTCTATTTTAAGAATTTTGCCATTTGAGCGAACAAATAAAATATCCAAAGGAATCGCCGTGTTTTTCATCCAAATCGTTGCGATTTTAGGCTTATCGAATTCAAATATCATCCCTGCATCTGGATCCATTGTCTCGCGGAACATCATTCCCCGAGCTTGCTGATCTAACGTTATGGCCCGTTCGACAGAAAAGACATGCTCTGCGCCTTCGGATACAATTGTAAGGGGCACGAGCTCACCAAAATCAACATTGTCATTTTTGGCCGTTTGTGCGCTCGCAGCCATTGGCAGGAACAGAAAAAGGAATGTGAGGAGTGTACGTTTCATGCGCTTCGTTTAAACAAACTATCGCATTTGACCAAGTAAAAATTTAGGAAGAAACAGTTGGCAGTCCCTAGGGGAATCGAACCCCTCTTTCCAGGTTGAAAACCTGGCGTCCTAACCGATAGACGAAGGGACCGCATCAACTGTGAGCCGCGATATATATAGGCATTCCGTCCCTTGCAAGAGGGTATTTCAGAATTTTCTATAATTATATACTTTAACGGGACATTATGCGGGCGATAAATCAACGAGTTGCAGGTCAACACTCTGTCGTCCTTGCCAACTATTGACTTTTAAACGGCCTGTAACGTGCACTCTGGGGGCATTAGGGTCTAATAACACCTCTGCAAGTCCATTTTGGTCTGCCTGAAAACAGATTCCAGAAATGCGTCCACCAACACCATCTTCAAAAGCGCACCGGACGTGGCCGCCTTTAACGCGTTCCGCATAAGCGATTCGCAAATCTGAAAATGCAAAGACGGGTTGCGGGTTGCCTGCCCCATATGGCCCCACAAGGTCGACCACATCCATAGTCGCTTGAGAGATGGCGCCAGGGGCAATCAAAGCATCGACTTTTATTGAGAGTGTTTTTCGTGCAGCTTCAACATCATCCATTAATTGAGAATTTAGAAATAGAATCAATGTGTCAATTTTTGAGGCGTCAACCGTGAGCCCGCCCGCCATGGCATGACCACCACCGTTGATTAAAATACCCGCGTCTTTAGCGGCTGTAATCGCCTGCCCTAAATTAACGCCGGGCATAGAGCGGCCAGAACCTTTGCCTATACCATCATCATTTATACCAATAACAATGGCGGGTTTATCAAAACGGTCTTTAAGCCGCCCTGCAACAATCCCAATAACGCCGGGGTGCCAGCCTTCCATTTTCACGATAATGACGGGAGAATCTGCTGATAGTTTTGCCGCTTCATCAATTGCCTCATTGATCATTTGATCTTGAAGGGCTTTTCTTTCTGTATTCACACGGTCCAATTCCGCAGCATGGGCATAGGCGAGCTGTGAATTTTCAGTCGACATCAACTCAGCCCCCATATTCGCTTTACCGATACGCCCGCCCGCATTTATACGCGGGCCTAGAATAAAACCACAATGATATGTCGTATAAGGAGGGTTCGTGCCCGCAACATCCGCTAAGGCGTTTATGCCGACATTTCCGCCTTGAGATAAAACCTTCAATCCTTGCGAAACGAGGGCACGATTTAATCCTGTCAAAGGCACGACATCACATAAAGTTCCAAGAGCCGTTAAGCCTATAAAGTCTAGCAGGTTAGGCGTATTTTCAAGGCCGCGCCGCTTAGCTTCGCGGTTAAGCGCAACAAGCACCATAAAGGTAACACCTGCGGCGGCGAGATGTCCCAAGCCTGAACTATCATCCTCGCGATTAGGGTTCACAAGAGCCGCACAAGGCGGGAGCTCCCCGTGCATAAGATGGTGGTCAATAACAACGATTGGCAGGTCTAAATTTTTAGCAGATTCTAAAGGCTCTCTTGCGGCCGCGCCGCAATCAACCGTTATAACGAGGTCATTCCCTTCCGCTTTAAGAGCTTCAAAGGCCTCTATAGACGGCCCGTAGCCCTCTTTAATTCGGTCAGGGACATAGAGACCCATTTCAACATCAAATGCCCTGCCCCACTTTATGAGCTGTGCAGCGGAGCTCCCACCATCGACATCATAATCTGCAAAGATAGTAATTTTCTTTTTCGCCTGAACCGCATCAAGAATTATTACGGCGGCGGCGTCCACGCCTTGCATCGATGACGGGTCAGGCATTGTCCCTCGTAAGGTGGGATTGATAAAAGGCTCTACGTCCTCAAGAACGACCTTTCTGCCCGCGATTAAACGCGCTGTTAGGTTATCTAATGCATGTGTTTGTTCGAATGATGTCACTAAGGCTTCATCTTCGCAGCGCATCACCCATTTCAATCCGCGACAAGATTTTTCAACATTCAGAAATGAATTCACTTACTCTGCCGCTTCTTGGCGTATCGACGCTAAAAAATGTTTGATATTGCGTGCAGCCTGCCGAATACGCTGCTCATTTTCAACCAAGCCAATACGGATATAGCCTTCACCATTCGCGCCAAAGCCTGCCCCCGGAGACACAGCCACGCCCGCCTCCTCCATCAATCTCTTTGAAAACTCAAGAGATGTCATGCCCTCAAGGCCTTTTGGCAGGGGTGCCCAACAAAACATGCCTGCTTCTGGCGGCGGTATATCCCAACCTGCCCGCCCAAAGCTTTCAACGAGAACATCACGGCGGTTCTTATAGAGGTCACGAAATCCTTCAACGCAGTCTTGCGGGCCGTCCAGCGCCGCGCAGGCCGCAACTTGAATAGGCGTAAAGGCCCCGTAATCCAAATAGGACTTTACGCGCGCTAAAGCTGATATCAGGCGCTTAGAGCCCACGACAAAACCCATGCGCCAGCCCGCCATAGCATAGGTCTTGGAGAGGGAAATCGTTTCAATTGCGACGTCTTTTGCTCCCTCGACTTGGAAAATAGACGGCGGTGCTTCGCCGAAGTATATTTCCGAGTAGGCCAAGTCCGAGAGGATGATAATGTTGTGTTTTTTCGCAAGCGCGACAATCTCTTTGTAGAAATCTAAATCAGCCATCTTACCTGTTGGGTTTGATGGGAAACAGACGACAATAGCGAGAGGCGGTTTATCAGCTTCCGCTAGCGCGGCTTTCACGCCTGCAAGATATTCATCCGCCGTAATCGCGGCAATAGGCTTAATGACGCCCCCGCAAATAATGAAGCCGTAAGCATGTAACGGATATGACGGGTCAGGCGCGTAGATAACATCGCCCGGAGCCGTTATGGCCTGCGCTAAGTTCGCAAAACCTTCTTTGGAGCCAATGGTTGCAATAATTTCGTCTTCAGGGCTTAAGTCAACATCAAAGCGGCGTTTGTAATAGCGCGAGGCGGATTGGCGTAGACCTAAAATACCACGAGACACTGAGTAGCCTGTCGTCCTTGGTTTTTGAACGGTCTCGATCAACTTATCAATGATATGCTGCGGCGTCGGCGAGTCAGGATTGCCAAATCCAAAATCAATAATATCCATGCCCTCATGCCTTAGTTTAGCTTTCAGCTTATTAACTTCAGCAAAAACATAGGGTGGCAGGCGTTTTATACGGTAAAACTCTTCGTAATCTGAGTCTTCATTTTCTAACATTTTAGGCTCTATTGTGGATCATCAGCTTTATAAGCTCTTACTTTTGCTCTTAACGCATCAAGATCACTCTCGATCTGCGCGTCACTCTTAGCGGCGCTATAACCGTCGAGATCGTTGAATAAGTCTCGTTTTGTTATCAGTTCTTTCGCTTCAGCATCCCAGACAGCATGCGTTCGCGTACCCGTCGGACGAGACGGCGCATCAGATACTTTTGGATAATCATCAATTTTGTCTTTATTATCAAAAAAACCTGTCATTCTTAAAAAATCGATGTCGGGTAATTTTACTGTTGTACATCCCGCAAGAGCAAACACAGCCGAAAAAAGTGCTAGTTTGGTAAGCTTACGTCGTGACATCATTATCTCCAGTTTCGAGTCATACTAAATTATATGGGCGAAATTATGGCTGAGGTCACCCCCAAAAGACACTCACTGAATATAGTGCCTGAAAATAGTGCTATAAATTTAGTGCTATGGGAATACGGGGGGATTTAGAAGTCCCAAAGTTTCATCCCACCCTTGCGTTACATTATAATTTTGCAGAGCTTGCCCCGAAGACCCCTTCGTGAGGTTATCAATCACGCTGATAATAATCGCGCGGCCCTCTCGTCTGTCAGCAAAAATGCCAATACGGCAATGATTACTGGCCTTGATATGCCGTGTTTGCGGCACTGTGCCTTCGGTCTCGACATGCACGAACGGCTCATCCTTATAACGGCTCTCATATGAACTGCGTAAATCGTCCACGCTCACGCCGTCCGCGAGTTTTACATAACATGTTGCAATCATTCCGCGGTTCATAGGAATGAGATGCGGCGTAAAGCTAACTTTCGCCTCAGAACCGCTGACATGATTGACCATTTGATCTATTTCAGGTGCATGCCTATGCGTTGCAACGCCGTAAGCGTGAGCGCCATCATTGACTTCGCTATAGCTCAATGATGCTAAGGCTTTACGCCCTGCACCTGTGACGCCAGATTTTGCGTCGATGATAATATCCGTCGCATCAATCATTTCAGCGTCAATAGCTGGCATAAGGGCAAGCAACGTGCAGGTTGGGTAACAGCCGGGACAGGCGACAAGTTTCGCGCCTTTCAAATCCTCACGCGCATATTCTGTCAGTCCGTAAACAGCCGTCTTCAACAGCTCATGAAATCCATGCGGACGCCCGTAAGTTTGCTCGTAAAGGTCAGGACTTTTTAATCTAAAATCAGCGGAGAGATCGACAACTGTATCAACGCGGTCGATGACGCCCGCGATTGTTTCTTGGCTGGCCCCGTGCGGTAAACAGGCAAAAGCCACATCAACATTGCTGAAATCAACGTCATCAACAGTAACAACATCAGGCAAATTCAGATGTGCAAAATTAGGATAAATATCACCATAGGCCTGCCCTGCTTTACTATGGCCCGTCAAAGCAACAAGGTTGAGCTTCGGATGGCCCATGATAAGCCGAACCGCTTCTGCCCCTGTGTAGCCTGAGGCGCCTAATATAACCGCATTTTTCATCTTATCATTCTTTCACTAAGCCCAACAAAAAAAAGCGCCCCGATTCTCTCGGAGCGCCTTATAATAGACCGATATGTGTATCGTAACCTTTAACGTAGCAAGTAAACTCGCAATAAAGCTAGACTTCCAATAAACTCGGAACGTAACAACCAAACAACTGGCAAAGCCAGAACTTTGATTAACGTTTCGAGAACTGGAAGCTCTTACGAGCTTTCGCCTTACCGTATTTCTTACGCTCAACAACACGTGAGTCACGCGTAATAAAGCCAGCAGCTTTAAGCGGTGCACGTAGAATTGGCTCATAATAAGTCAAAGCTTTTGTAATACCGTGACGAACCGCACCAGCTTGGCCAGACAAACCGCCGCCTTTTACAGTCGCAATAACATCATAACCGTCAACACGGTCAGCAACTTGGAAAGCCTGCGCAATAATCAAACGTAGAACAGGACGTGCGAAGTAAACTTCTTGGTCACGGCCGTTGATTGTGATTTTACCGTTGCCGGGTTTAATCCAAACGCGGGCAATAGAGTTCTTCCGTTTACCTGTTGCATAAGCACGGCCAAGGTTATCAATTTTTGGCTCAGGTAATGGCAAAGCTGCAGCAAGAGGTGTTCCAGTAGAACCGTCTGCTAGAGGCGTGCCTTCCATGACGTTTTTAAGGTCTTCGAGTGTTTTAGTGTCAGCCATGGTCTTAGGCTCCCTTCACATTTTTAGGGCTCATAGATTTAAAGTCGATGACTTCAGCATTTTGAGCTTCATGTGGATGCTCAGCGCCTGCATATACGCGCAGGTTTTTGAGTTGTTTACGCGCCAAAGGGCTTTCCTTAGGCAACATACGCTGTACGGCCTTACGCATAACGCGCTCAGGGAAACGTCCATCAAGGATTTTATCCGCTGTGCGCTCTTTCAAGCCGCCCGGATATCCTGTGTGCCAGTAATAAACTTTGTCATTACGCTTCTTACCTGTGAACGCGACTTTTTCAGCGTTAATGATAATAACGTTATCGCCGCAATCGATATGCGGTGTGTACTTTGGCAAATGCTTGCCGCGAAGACGCATGGCGATGAAAGTTGCAAGACGGCCAACGACGACATCTTCTGCATCAATCAAAATCCATTTCTTCTCAACCTCAGCGGTTTTTAGAAATTTTGTGGTTTTCATATCTTCCTCTATGAATTCAGCTATAGCGAATGGGCCGCGTAGCTTCTTTCGTGAAGGCGCTATGTACAGAGGCCACACATAAGGGTCAACAGCTAAATTGGCGAACCTTTACCAAAATAGCAAGCAAAAACAATGGCTTAAAAAAGAGGTACGTGAATACCTTACTTTAAGTCATTAATATGAGCATAAATACCTCTCTAAGCACATACGGTTGCTGTAACGCAGGTCAAATTGAGCCACAATGCTGATACACGCCGCGCATACTGCGCTCAAAGACACTGTAATCGCGCACTAAATCTCTCTTCAACTGCTATATGACGTTTTCGTGTTCAGTAGTTTACCCAAAAAAATCGTATATAAGTTGAGTAAACAACGAACCAAGGAGTTCAATATGTCAAAACTGATAAAATCTACAATTATAGCTCTCGCTATGGTCGGCGGTCTGTCTGTTCAAGCACACGCTCAACATTCTTCGCAATTTAGAAATGGCTTTGGTGTGCAAAATTCACAAAACTTCAGTCCTAGATTTCAGAACCGAAGCTTTAACAATAACCGCTTTAGGAACAATGGCCGTTTTGTTAATAATCGCCGTTTCGGAAATCAACGCGGGTTTAATGGAAGGTCTAATATCGGTATTGGGCTTAACTCCTTCGGCGGCGGATTTAATAACGGGTTTAACTCACTGAGTATCGGAATTAATTCATTTGGCGGCGGATTCCGTGGTAATAATTTCGGAAAGAGCCGTTATGGCTCGCGCGGGTTCACAGGTAGAGGCAACTCTTCCAGAGGCTTTAGCGGCAGGAGTTTTCGCGGGGGCGGCAGATCTTTTAGAGGTTATTAGGCCAGCTCACTTTTCCAACTCATTAACCCAGCTTCGGCTGGGTTAAATATTTCAGCGTTATTTTGCACAATCATTTGCACAATCATTTTACGCCATTTTAGTGACACTTCTTAGTGACACTTCAGAAAAATCTGTCTTTTTTCAAAAAAACCTCTAGGACGCCTACATGAAGTTTCCTTTGATAACATTTACAGTTTTGACCGCTATTTTAACGGCGTGCGGCAGCCCTCAAATAGAGGGCGCAGACGCTGAAATTTCAAGCGCGGCAGATATTATTGTGCGTGCGACATCCGATTTAGAAGCGCCAGCCCCTATCATAGAAGCCACGTTTGTTCCCAATAGCGTCGCAACGTGGCTCGGTCATATTATTATGATTGATAAAAACGCAGACTTATACCGCTCAACCACTGACAGCAAAGTAAAGCTGATTGATAAGGGTGATTACACGTCAGTCTTTGGGATTGCGCGGGTGAAACAGCCGGGCGTCTTTCTCGCGATCACAAAGAGCGGTAGCCTGAAAGCATTTATCGAAGCAGATGATGACGGGAATTTCAAAGCGTTACCTATTTCAATAAATGCCGATACGCGGCTAACCAAATTTTGTCAGAATGCCATCCCGAGTCACAATAAACTCTGGGCCGTAAACAAAGACGGCACCGTCACAGACTTTAATGTTGTCGTCACAGATAATGCCTCCGTGGCTCTGGAACCTCTTGCTAATGACACAGCAGTTAATAACGCAGCAGGTAATGATAAAAATAGCACAGCTTGTGCCGCCCTCACCTATGATACGGATAAGTCTCTCACACTGGATAAAACAACGCCCCACCTCCTAATGAGAGCAGGCGGAAACAGTAAAACAATCTCAATCACGAATGGCCTCAGCATTCGCGGGATTTCAAACCCGGGCTATGTCGGCATAACGACAGCGAATATGGGCAGTGTGTATAGTGGCGGTGTCATTCTAACGAGCGAAAAAAAATCAGGACGCATAGTTCTGATAGCACGCGATTACTTTGTAGGTGCTATGAGCGAGTGAGCAGATAATTCGGAATTATCAACCTCACAAAATTTACTTACGCGCCGCTCTCATTGTTGCGACTACGGCCAAGAAAACAAATATAGCTGAAAATTGATGCAACAAAGCAAGCCACAGCGGATCGCCTGCGACCAAGGTCCATATCCCCAAAATTATTTGCCAGATTAAAAATCCGAAAAACACGACCATATTACTTTTAACACGGTGATTGATACGAGATGTCATCAAGACCCAAACAGCAAGACCTAGAATAATATAGGCCAAGGTTCTGTGGTTAAACTGAACGGCGGCTATATTTTCGAATGTATTTTTCCAAAACGGCTGTAATTGCCCATAAGAGTTTGGAATAAAATCGCCGTCCATAAGCGGCCATGTATTGTATGTTTTGCCTGCATGTAGCCCCGCAACAAAGGCACCTGCTATAATTTGTAAGAAGACCAACCCCGCTAAAAGCGTTGTCCGCTTTTGTAATTTCGTATCAAGAGGCTTTGCAGGCCAAAGCTCGGACTGATTACGCCATAACCAGAACAGTGCCCCCAGTATAACAAAGGCAACCCCGAGATGGGTGGCAAGCCTATATTGACTCACATCAACACGGTCATTCGTGAGGCCGCTCGCGACCATCCACCATCCAATCGCGCCCTGCAAACCAATCAATAGCATGATAGCGACAAACTTTAGTCCCTGCCCGCGTGGCAACTGCCGCCGGATCATAAAATAGAAAAGAGGAAGCGCATAGGCCAAGCCAATAAGTCGCCCGAGCTGACGATGGCTCCATTCCCAAAAATAGATAAATTTGAAACCCGCCAAATCCATACCGGGATGTTCTTCGGTGAACTCTGGTATTTGTTGATATTTTAGAAATTCAGATTGCCATGCCTCTAAAGATAACGGCGGCAAGGCGCCTTTTATGGGGGCCCACTCGGTAATAGATAAACCAGAATTTGTAAGACGCGTCGCCCCGCCAATAACAATCATCGCAATGACTAAAAGCATGACAAAAAACAGCCAATTACGAACAGCACGTTCAGATTTAGTAAGAGAAAAAGAAACCATATAAGTCTATACGTGGTTCAAAGCTAAAAAGCGTTGTGACATTTTATAAAAATGCGGGGTTTATAAAAACGCGGGGTTATGAAAAATGATGGTCGGAATAGCAGGATTCGAACCTGCGACCCCTAAGCCCCCAGCTTAGTGCGCTACCGGACTGCGCTATATTCCGAAACCATCGAAGGGGGTAATAGCTTGGCCAGTGAAAAAGGCAATAGACTTGGTGCTAGAGAGATTGTTTTTTAAAGTCAGTCCAACGCGAGCGCAAAGCGGTTAAACGCAGGAGTGCGTCTTCGAGAGGGGCTTTATCGACGACTATCGGAGGGACCTCTTTTAAAGGGGCCTGCGGCTCTATATCCGCATCAGCAGGTGCCACAGTCGGAGCAACAAAGGCAACAACGCGCTCTTCTTCTGGTGTAGCGGCAACTTCATCTTCAATGGGCCGTATTTTAAGCTTTTGGGACGGTTTCGCTTTTCGAATACGCTCAGGAATTAAAACTGTTTCCGTGATTTTCTTATCTTGTGATGCACGTTCCAAAGATTGCCCAAGCTCGATGATACTATTGGCGCCCTTAACTCGAATGAGTTTTTGCACGTCTTTTATCGGATGTTTTTCATCATGGAGAAGAATTTTAATACCGCGTAGGAATTCTATGTCTTCGGGCCTATAGAAGCGCCGTCCGCCGCCTCTTTTAATAGGTTTTATCTCAGGAAATTTGGATTCCCAAAATCTGAGAACATGAGGTTGCAGGCCGAGTTCCTCACCCGCTTCGCTGATGGTTCGAAAAGCCCTTGTGGTCTTTACCTGCATATCCCGATGTATTCCTAGTTACTACGAATCAGACTATATCATTTTTTTGTGGTCAATGACGAATCTACTCTTTCACGAAGGATTTGCGAGGGTTTAAAGACTAAGACACGGCGAGATGTTATCGGAACTTCTTCACCTGTTTTTGGATTACGGCCCATACGTTCTTTTTTATCACGAAGTGAGAATGTCCCAAATCCAGCCAATTTTACAGTCTCACCGCGCAGTAAAGCCGAACAGACGTGATCGATAACGGATTCTACGAGCTCGGAACTCTCCGAACGCGACAAACCAATTTCTCTATAGACTGCCTCTGCGAGGTCAGCGCGCGTAACTGTAGCTGTACTCATCTTAAGTAGTCCTGTTCTCGGCCTATAAAGCAAAAGTTTGTGGGGAGTGGCAAGTCAATTCTTAGAAAACTGTTAAAATTCAGCAGCTTTACTCACCTTTTTCATGAATTTTTCATCTTGCGCCATTTTTTTTAAAAAACAAAAGTCATTTTATAACGTGACACAGCAAGGATTGGCGCTAACATTAAATAAAAAATGACAAGGGGAAGTTTATGCGGAATTTGATGATTTCAATCGCGGTATTAGCCTTGGGCGCAATTGCCTGCCAACCTCAATCGACTTCAAAGCCAACAGCTAAATCAACGACCACAATAATGCCGCCAGTTACGGCGTCTAGCATTTTAGAAGCCCCCTCATCTTCATGGCTGACCCATGGCGGTGATTATAACGAACAGCGTCATTCAAAACTTAAATCTGTAAATACTGAAAATGTTGACGGCCTAGGGCTTGAGTGGTCCTATGACCTCGGTACCAGCCGCGGCATTGAGGCGACCCCTATCGTTCATGACGGTATGATGTTTGTGACGTCAACGTGGAATATTGTGCACGCGGTTGATGCGCGTACAGGTAAACAGCTTTGGAGTTTTGACCCCGAAGTTGACAAAAAGCAGGCCGCTTATGCCTGCTGTGACGTTGTTAATCGCGGCGTGGCTATATGGGGTAATAAGATTTTTACCGCCACCATTGACGGACGCCTCATTGCCCTTGATGCCAAAACAGGGAAAGTCATATGGGATGTTCTGACTATCGATAAGACGAAACCTTACACAATCACAGGCGCCCCTCGTGTTGTGAAAGGCAAAGTTATCATTGGTAACGGCGGCGCTGAGCTAGGCGTTCGGGGTTATATTGGCGCTTTTGATGCCGACACGGGCGAGCAGATATGGCGTTTTTATACGGTTCCAGGAAATCCGGCTGATGGTTTCGAAGATGACACCATGAAAATGGCCGCCGAGACCTGGAACGGCGAATGGTGGGCCGCAGGCGGCGGTGGAACCGCATGGGATTCAATGGCTTATGACCCAAACCTCGACCTGCTATACTTTGGCGTTGGCAATGGCTCACCTTGGAACCAATCAATTCGTAGCCCAGGCGGGGGTGATAACCTGTTCCTCTCTTCTATTGTAGCGGTTAGGCCGGACACTGGGGAATACGTATGGCATTATCAAACGACGCCGGGCGAAACTTGGGATTATACGGCTACACAGCATATGATTTTAGCTGATATGGACATCGAAGGCGTCGCTCGCAAGGTCATCATGCAGGCCCCTAAGAACGGATTCTTCTATGTCATTGACCGTATCACGGGTGAATTCATCTCGGCGAATAACTTTGTCCCTGTAAATTGGGCCACGCATATTGACCAAGACACAGGACGGCCTGTCGAAGTCGCCGATGCGCGTTATTCAGGCAAAGATCCATATCTACAGCTGCCTGGACCTCTCGGCGCGCATAATTGGCACCCCATGTCATATAGTCAGGATACGGGTCTCGTTTATATTCCCGCTCAGGAAGCGCCATGGGTCTACGGCGATATCCCTACAGGCTATGAGTATAAAGAAGGTCTATGGAATACCGGCACAGAGTTTTCATACGGCATGTTGCCGACTGACAAAGCTACATTTAGGGCTTTAAAATCAATGCTTAAGGGACGTTTACTCGCATGGGACCCTGTCGCGCAAAAAGAAGCTTGGAGTTTTGAGCACGGCGGCCCATGGAACGGTGGCGTATTATCAACGGCGGGTAATTTGGTCTTTCAAGGTACAAATGATGCGCATTTCGCAGCCTATGACGCCAAGACAGGCGATCAAAAGTGGAAATATTTCACCCAAACAGGTATAGGGGCAGCGCCTGTGACCTATGAACTTGACGGTGAGCAATATGTTTCAGTTGCGTCAGGTTGGGGCGGCTCATTTGTGCTTGGCTTGGGCGGCGTCTTACCATCTGGCAGCGCAGCGAATGTTGGTCGTGTTTTAACTTTTAAACTTGGCGCTAACGGTAAGCTCCCCAATTTAGAAGCGGAAGCTGACATCGAATATGAATTACCAATACTAGATGCGAGCATGACAGAAGATGTCATCAAATCGGGCACTCTTGGCTATGCCCGCATGTGTGGCGCCTGTCATGGTGACCAAGCTTATTCCTCAGGTCTTATACCGCAATTGCGTTTCTCAGCGGTTACAAAGGACGCAGAAACTTGGAACGACGTGGTTATGAAAGGCCTGTTGGCCGAAAACGGCATGCCAAATTTCGAAGACAAAATGGAACCAGAACTCGCTGAAGCCATCAGAGCTTATGTCATATCTGAAGCGAATAGTGACCGCGGCAAAGAGTTTTACGATGATGTTTCACTACCAAAAACTGAATAGTGCCGAAAGCTGAATAACTAATACCGAAAAAGAGCGGCGCCCCACGTAAAGCCGCCGCCAAAGGCTTCGAGCATAACAAGGTCACCGCGTTTAATGCGACCATCTTTTACGGCTGTATCCATAGCGAGCGGCACGGATGCGGCCGATGTATTCGCGTGAAACTCAACGGTCGAAATGACCTGTTCAGGTCTTAGTTTCAAACGCTTTGCAACGCCGTTTAAAATTCTTTGATTCGCTTGGTGCGGCACAAACCAATTAACATCGTCTATCGATACGCCAGCCCCTTCAGCGCAGGCGGTCATAGCGGCGGATATATCTTTCACAGCATATTTAAAGACTTGATTCCCGACCATTCTAACATGACCAACGGTTTGTGTACGTGAAGGCCCCCCGTCCACATAGAGAAGTTTGCAATGCGCCCCGTCTGAGCGCACAAATGTATTCATAACGCCAGCAGTTTCTGCTTCATCCTCGGAGGCTGACATGACCATAGCCCCTGCGCCATCCCCGAAGAGCACACAGGTTGTGCGGTCTTCCCAGTCTAGGATACGCGAAAATGTTTCCGCGCCGATTAGGAGCGCATTTTTAGCCGTTCCTGTCTTCAACAAAGAATCAACAACCGTCATGCCGTAAATAAATCCGCTACAAACGGCTTGGATATCAAAGGCTGCACCGTGGTGAATACCAAGGCCTTCTTGAATTATTGTCGCCGTTGACGGGAATGTATAATCAGGCGTCGTGGTTGCAACGACAATTAAGTCTATATCCTGCGCGTCCATCCCTGCATCAAGAAGAGCCGCTTTTGCCGCCGCTATACCAAGGTCTGATGTGAACTCACCTTCGGCTGCAACATGGCGCTGCCCGATGCCTGTGCGTTCTCTTATCCAAGCATCCGATGTTTCAACTTTTTTAGACAATTCTTCATTGGTAAGAACATGCTCAGGCAAATAGCTACCAATACCCTTTATAACCGAGCGCATCAGGCGATGAATCCTATATTGTCATTTTCATTATGCAGCGCGTCCATAGACCGCTGTATTTCATCTAAGAAATCACTCTCAGCTAAACCAATCGCGACATTGAGCGCATTCGCAAAGCCAATATGATCTGTACCGCCATGACTTTTCACGACGACTCCCTTAAGCCCCAATAGAACTGCACCGTTCACTTTTCGCGGATCAATTTGCTTTTTGAGTTTTCTGAGGGCAACCCCGTTCAAAAACGCTGTAAATTTAGACCAAGCCCCGCTTTTTAGGGCAGCGCTAAAATAGGTCCCGATTAGCTTTGCAGTACCTTCAGCCGTTTTCAAAGCTACATTACCTGTAAATCCATCCGTTATAAAGACATCTGCGCCGCCCGTAGAGATATCATTACCTTCTACATACCCAATGTAATTCAGACTTAATTCGCTCTGAGACAAGCGCTCATGAGCCGCCTTAACGGCTTCATTGCCTTTGCCTTCTTCAGACCCAACATTAATCATACCTACTCTTGGTTTTTCGACTTTATAAAGCGCCCTAAAGTAAGCCTCACCAAGAACAGCAAATTCTGTCAATTGCGCAGCGTCACAATCAATATTCGCGCCTACATCCAAAACAACGCCCATCCCATTAGGGTTAGGCCAGCTGGCCGCCAAAGGCGGTCTTTGCGCGCCTTGCTTATTACGCAAGCGTATTTTTGAAATAGCCATTAACGCCCCCGTATTGCCAGCAGATACAGCAACATTGGCTTCATTAGACTTAAGAGATTCAATCGCATTCCACATTGACGACCCTTTACCCTTGCGCAGGGCTTGTGATGGCTTTTCATCCATCCCAATTTCAAGGTCTGTATGACGAATTTCACTGCGGGTTGAGGCATTTTTGCATTTTAGCAAAAGCGCCGCAAGCTGGGGCTCATCACCATGCAGCAAGAAACGTGCACGGCGGTTTTTTCCCTCGTGTTTGAGAAAATACTCAATACCTTTAATGACAGTTTCAGGGCCATTATCACCCCCCATTGCATCAATCGAAAGTACCACTCCGTTCAGCATAGATTACATCATTCCTTATTCGCCGCAGCTATAGTGCAACGCGATGTTAATGGCGAGTACTATTTAGGAAAGACAAAGTTTCCTAGAGCAAGCTCGCCTAAGGATTTTGAAGCCAAAATATCAGAAAAGTCGGATAAGTAAGCCGCCAGAAAAATTTGAAATTCATCTTTCCCCTCTTTTAACACCCCCTCCTTAAGAATAGTCACGATATTGGATTGAGATTGAAGCCCTTCAACGTAACTCTTTACGCGGGTGAAGAACAATTGCATCATAGGTTTAATACGGCGCTTAATACCTGTATCTGAAAGTCCCTCTTCGCGCATAGCAATTTCAAAATCATCTCGCATAACATCATATAAAGCTTGTGACAGCAGCTCACCCTGCTCTCCATATTTGCGAAGAGCCTGAAGAACTGCAGAAATATGCAGCGTCAGTAAATCTATACGGCCATCATAGTTATCAGGAACTTTTCCTTCGCCAAAAAAATCAGGATTTCGAGACTGAACCATAAGTTTTGCGTAGATGGTTTTTGCATCTTCTAGGGCTGTATCCTTTTTCCCCATTAATCGACTGATAAATCCTACCATTTCGGCTCCATTAAATTTACACAAGGCTATTGCAAGCCCTCTTAGCTTTCGTTAGGCATAGCGTACTATTTAACAAACCAAAGTGTTTTATGTCCCGCACACTTGTGAAAACTGTCGCAGTCCTTGCCGTTGCTTTTCTATCCACAGCTTGCAATCCGATTCTTCGGACACATGGATACGTGCCGACCGTGAAAAATAAGCCTCAAGAAGTAAACCCTGAGACTGATACAAAAGCGACAGTGCTCGCAAGACTGGGCAATCCATCTGTAAAATCCACGTTTGAAGAAGATATTGAAGATGATACGTGGTTTTACATGAACTCTGTTCGCGAACGTTACGCTTACCTTAGACCTCAAATTTCGGACAGAAATATTACAGCTATTACTTTTAACGAAGATGGCCAAGTCACCAAAGTTTCTGAATATGGAATAGAAGATGGTCGCTATGTAAATTATGTTGACCGTAAGACGCCGACTCGCGGACGACAACTGTCAGTTCTAGAACAAGTTTTTGGAACAATTGGCCGTCTACCAACAAGTCAACTTGGCGGCAATCAACCCGTTCCCGGGGGGGGAGGAGGACCTGGCGGAGGTTAATTCTTCCCCAATGGTCTTTCAAAAAACCCAAATGCTCAACCCATTTGGGTTTTTTTTATCTAAAAATGTTTGTGGCCTGCTTGGTCAAACTCAATCAATGTATTGTCGCTTCCCACAACCTCAACGCCAGACCCTTCCACAACAGTCCCTATTTTCGTAAGCTGTAGCCCTGCACTCGCTTCGGTTAAAAAGGACTCATTTGTTGAGGGGGCGGTGAATACAAGTTCATAGTCATCCCCAGATGTGACAAGAGTTTTTATCCGAGATAAATCTCCCATCGCCCATTCTGCGGCGGGTCTAGACAAAGGTATAGCCTCTAAATTTAATTTGAACTTGATGTTAGAGGCCTTCGCAACATGTCCTGCATCAGCAATTAACCCGTCAGAAATATCGGCACAAGCACTCGCATAATCTCTTAAATGATCTCCAAATGAGATACGTGGTTCAGGACGAAAATAGGCATTCTCAAAATGTTTCATGCCAGTCCCTTTGGGTTTAGGATCAATGGGGCGTCCCAGAACTTTTTGAAGCCCGAGATAAGCGTCACCAATTGTACCCGTGACCCAAACATCGTCACCAATATTTGCGCCATTACGCCTAACCATTTTATTCTCTGGAACTTCACCTAAAAGAGTCGCCGTAACAACCATCGCGCCCCTTGAGGATGTGGTGTCTCCGCCAAGAAGTTTAAAATCATATTTCTTTTGAATAGCCGCTAATCCATCGGAGAAATCTTTAAAGACACTTTCATCAACGCCGTGCGGCCAAACAATAGACAGCATATAGCCAACGGGTATCGCCCCTTTTGCCGCTAAATCAGACAAATTAGCTCTCAGAAGTTTTCCCGATGTCTTAGCCCCGTAATGACCATGCGGAAAATGTGTGCCCTCTACCATTGTATCTTTGGTAATTATCAGGTCTTTGCCGTGACTGGGTTTTAAGACCGCCGCATCATCTTTTAGCCCTAACCCGCCAGGTCCAGCGAGGGGTGCAAGATATTTTGCTATAAATTCAAACTCATCCATTAAAATACACTCATCAAATGCTAGTGTTGGCATCGCCGACAAGCCCAAACTCAGCTTTACGAACATCTTTAGCCATTTTATCTAGCGCGCCATTTATAAAGCCGGGTTCTTTGCCTTGAAAAAAATCTGCAGCAATAGAGACATATTGATCAATAATTACGAGGGCGGGAACATCAGGACGACGCTGAATTTCATATCCACCCGCACGTAAAATTGCCCGTAATGTTAAATCAAGTCGACTAAGTTTCCATTTCTCGGATAGTTTACTTGAAATACTTGCATCGATATCACTTTGATATTTGATAACGCCTTCAACAAGATCTTGAAAAAACGCTTCATCAACAGCGATAAAGTCTTTTTCATCTTCATGCCCAAATCTATGTTCAACAAATTGCTTAATGACGGTTCCAGATAGCTCATCGCTCATATCGAGTTGATAAAGAGCTTGAACAGCCGCGATACGCGCTGCGCGTCTCACTTTTATATGTGGACCTTTGGACACTAGGCGGCGCCGCCTTTAGACGATTGAAGTTCCGAACGAATTTTTATCATTTTCAAAGCCGCATTGGCTGCAAACCCGCCTTTGTCTTTTTTATCTTTCTTAGCCCGCGCCCAAGCTTGGTCTTCATTTTCCACGGTTATGATGCCGTTTCCAATTGCGAGCTGTTGGTTGACGGCAAGGTCCATAATCGCGCGCGCGCTTTCTCCGCAAACATAATCGTAATGCGTTGTCTCTCCGCGAATAACACAGCCAAGAGCCACATATCCATCATAGCCGCATTTCGCCGCTTCGGCCATTGAGATGACATGCGGAATCTCTAGCGCCCCGGGAACTGTAACCTTTGTGATGTCGGCCTTACCAGCTTGTAGCGCATCTAGCGCGCCGTCCAAAAGAGCATCTGAAATCGCTGTGTAGTAACGCGCTTCTATAACGAGAATTTTCATGACTTGGGTCCACTCAGAAGCGGCGTTATGCCGACGAGTTCAATGTCATAAGCTTCAAGGCCAATGAGCTTAGGCATAGTATTGGTGATAAGGCGCATTTTATGCACGCCTTGAGCAACAAGGATTTGCGCCCCGACGCCATATTCGCGCACATTTTGTTCTTTGCGGTCAACGAAACTTTTATGCGCGCCAAGACGCTCAAGCAACGTATCAATCGAGCCTTCACGAATTAAAACTAAAACAGAATGCCCGTCATGCGCCGCAAGTTGTTTCATCGCGTCCCAAATGAGGCCTGAGCGCGGGCTTTCTTCATAGAGAATATCACCAGCAAAATCGACTTTATGAACACGGACAAGACTTTCCTGATCGGGTTTGGCCTCACCTTTAGACAGTGCAACATGTTCTTTGCCATCTAGGAAATTGCGGTAAACGTGTATCTTGAAATCATCGCCCCTCTGAGACGTAAAATCACTGGACGCCACGTGCTTGACGAAATGGTCTTTCTCCATGCGATAAGCGATAAGGTCTTCGATAGTCCCAATTTTTAGATCATGAAATTTAGCGAACGTCACCAGATCATCAAGGCGGGCCATTGTCCCATCATCATTCATGATTTCGCAAATAACAGCAGCGGGGTTTAGGCCCGCGATACGTGAGATATCAACTGAGGCCTCTGTGTGACCCGTTCGCACCAACACGCCGCCGTCTTTGGCGATAATTGGGAACATATGCCCAGGCGAGACGATATCGTCCTGACGCGTCTCTGGATCGATTGCTGTTTGAATAGTGTGCGAGCGGTCCCCCGCGCTAATGCCTGTCGTGACACCTTCACGCGCTTCAATAGACTGCGTAAAAGCGGTTTCAAAGCGTGAGCGGTTATCGAGTGACATATTCGACAACCCAAGCACATCAGCTTTAGCTTGCTCAATAGCCAAACAAATCAAACCACGACCAAATTTTGCCATGAAGTTAATCGCGTCAGGCGTTGCGAACTGAGCAGGAATAATGAGATCGCCTTCGTTTTCACGATCTTCGGCGTCCACGAGGATATACATGCGGCCATTACGAGCATCCTCGATGATCTCTTCTGGGGTCGCGAGGTTATAAACACTCTGTTTTGTCGTCTCATTCAAGTCTGTTTTGGCCATGTTAGGCTTTCATGTGAGCTAAGTACCGCGCCACATAGCGTGCTATTAAGTCAATTTCCAGATTTACTTTGCTGCCAAGCGCAAGTTTTCCCAATGTGGTGACTTGCCACGTATGAGGAATGATGTTCACTTCAAAGGCATTATCATCCACATCATTGACCGTCAGCGACACGCCGTCGATAGTAATAGAGCCTTTAGGCGCAATCCCAAATGCCATATCATTGGGCGCTTCAAAGCGTAATTTATGTGAGCCTGCGATTTCTTCAAGGCCAACAAGTGTCCCGACACCGTCAACGTGGCCCGTTACCATATGGCCACCCATTTCATCTTTGCCCGTAAGCGCGCGTTCAAGGTTGATCTGCGTGCCCTCAGCCCAATCGCCCATTGTCGTTTTGGATAGACTTTCATCAGAGACCTCAACGGCAAACCAATCGGGGCCTTTCTCGATCACGGTCATGCAAGCGCCAGAATGAGAAATAGACGCGCCAATATCAATACCGCTTGTATCATACGCACAGGTCACATCCATGCGGGTGTCTCCCCCCCAAGCATTAGAAGAATGGCCCGCTGTTAGCCGCGTGACAGATTTAATCGTCCCTATGTCGGTAATTATGCCGGTAAACATCGCTCATATCTCTCTAAAACATCGTCGCCAAGATCGCGTAATTCTATACGGCTGAAACGGTGCGCGAGGTTTAAGTCCGTCAGGTTTAAGTCCCCAATCGCCCCCCGCCCGTCACCGCCCAGAATGAGCGGCGCGCGAAACCATTCGATAACGTCAACCGCGTCTAGCCGCAAAAAACTCGCAGCTAATGTTCCGCCGCCTTCCACAAGCAAGGTCGAAATGCCGTTCTCTTTTAAAACCTTCATCGCAGCGCCGAGGTCCACCCCAAGACTAACAGGTACCTTAATCAAGCGAACGCCTAAATCTTTTAGCTGCTCAGCGGTCTTACCTGTTGTCACATCACTGAAAACCCACACGGGGGTACTCTTAGCCGTCAAAGCCAAATTCGATTTTGGTGACAGACGTAGTTTCGTATCAAATACCACCCTCACAGGATCAGACTCTCCATTGATGCGCGTTGTTAATTGCGGGTTATCCAGCACAGCCGTATTCGCTCCGACCGCAATCGCGTCATGACGGGCGCGAAGCTTGCGCCCCTCGGCGCGCGCGCCCTCACCCGTTATCCATTCGGACATACCGTTGGCGAGCGCAATTTTACCATCAAGCGAGGTCGCAAGTTTCAATGTAACGTGGGGGCGGGGCAAGCTTAGCTTTGGCCTTTAGAGTTTTTTGACGCGTCTGCGTCGGTTATCTCATCTACATCTGTATCTTTATCATCCATATGGGCAACAAGGTTCTCTTCTTCGATAAAAGTCTCAAAATCTGCCGTCGCGCGAAAATCCTTATAAACCGAAGCATAACGCACATAGGCCACTTTATCTAATCCCGCGAGACCCTCCATAACAAGCGCACCAATTTGGTCAGACGTAATATCGGAATTACCAGAGCTTTCGAGTTGGCGCACAACGCCGCTAATCATCTGTTCAATACGTTCAGGGTCCACAGGACGCTTTTGCATCGCAATCATAACAGAGCGCGCCATCTTATCTCGGTCAAAGGCAACGCGGCGTCCAGACTTTTTAACGACAGTAAGCTCGCGCAGTTGCACCCGCTCAAATGTCGTAAACCGCCCCGCGCATTTTCCGCACAAACGGCGGCGACGCACAGCCGAATTATCTTCGGCCTGACGGCTATCTTTGACTTGTGTGTCTTCGGAACTACAAAAAGGGCATCGCATAAGAGCTTCTAACTAGCACGAATAAAGCAATGCGCAAATGTAATGATTTTCTTGAAATAATCTGATGACTAAGGCGGGTTATGGAATGCCTCAAAAGAGTAAAAATATAACGTGTCTCGCGTTACGATTCCTATGAACTCATACATTGATAACCATAATTATTAATCCTAATTACTTAAAGTTGCGATACAAAATAGTACACAAAATAACGAAAGAGATTAAAAGTGCATTTTATATATAGTTTCATACATGAGACATGTATCTTTGCGGCTCGCGCTGTACTAAAAACAAGGCAAATACATGCTGTAAAAGTGCATGTTATTCTCGCTTTAGTCGCCCTAACACTTGGAACATCTCAAGCCTGTGCAAATCAATTACGAGGACCTTATACTCATTCAGTTAAGCATCAGACGCACCAAGATATCAAAGCGATCAAAGCCAAGCTCTCCTATCTGAGACGCTCACCCGAGTTAGTTATAGAAATAGACGAAATTCAAGACGGCCTTAAGGCCGATGCCCCAAAAATGTTAAGTATAGAGCTGGATTTATTCAAACTAGATGTTCTGTCAAAAATTGGTGAGTTTGAGGCTGCGGCTGAATTGGCGGATGATATTTATTCTTCTAGGCCAAGAGAATATTACCCTTCAGAAAAAAGATATGGCGATACAATGTATCAAGTCGTCGAATCATTGGCCAAAACAGATAACTTAGGCATAGCTTATGAGATTATACTGAAATTGCGCGCCAGCATTTATAACACCCCTGATACATATTTAAACTTCATATTAGATAAGTCTTTAGTGGAGGTCTCCATAGAGATATCAGATTACAATCACGCTCTAAACCTCTTATTAAAGATGCTCAACACCCCGGAATATATGGAAATAGAAGAGGTTCAAAAGTGGCACCCTTCCGCTATCAATGAAATTGCCTATCTTTACAATCAATTGGGTGACGGAGAAAATGCCCTCATATATTTGGAAAAAGCGTCTAAAATTAATGAAACACAAGGCTTAACGCCTACAAAGCTCAACAAAGCCCGCGCTCTTAATGCCGCCAATCGTGGCCGCGCTTATCTTCTAAACGCGGATTATGCGAAGGCGGGACAGATGGGAATAGCCGTTGGAGCCGCCAACAAAACACTTAAGCAGGACTACCTCTCCGCTGTTAGTCACCGCCTCATCGGAAACGCCGCGCACCATCAAGGCGACTACAACAAAGCCCTATTGGAGTTGGAGGCAGGAATCACATTAGTTGATACTGATAATAATTTGAGTTTAAAGCGAAATCTCTACGAAGATTACGCTCTTACCTTGGAATCATTAGGCCGTGTTGAAACGTCAATCATGTGGTATAAAAAATTATTTGGCCTTGAAAATGATCGTCAAGAAACCATTGTTGCAACACGCGCCATACTAAATGATTTAGAATTTAGGGCTTTCAAATCTCATCAAGAGCTTATGCAATTGCAAAATAAGCTAAATCGAAACCAGAGCATAAATAAAATGATGTTCATAACCATACTCTCGCTTCTTAGCGGTGCTGGTATTCTAACTTGGTTTCTATTTTTCATGCGTAAGAGTCAAAAAAATCTCATTAAAAGTGAACTCAAAGCGCAAACAGCCAACCAAGCTAAGAGTTCTTTTTTAGCCAATATGAGCCATGAAATCAGAACGCCAATGAACGGCGTTTTAGGTATGGCTCAATTACTGGAACGAACGCCGCTATCACCGCAACAAAAACAATATGTTGGAATTATCAAAGGGTCGGGAGCCACGCTTATGGCACTTATCAATGATATTTTAGACTTTTCGAAAATTGAAGCAGGAAAGCTAGCCCTAAACGTGCAGCCCACCAATTTAAATCAAACTTTGCAAGACGTGGTTTCATTATTAAAACCACAAAGTTTCACTAAGAAAATAGAACTTAACTATGAGTATGCAGCAGACTTACCTGAAGTTTTTTTGTTAGATAAAAACCGTATTCGCCAAATCGCTATGAACATAATTGGTAATGCTTTGAAATTCACATCAGAAGGTCACGTCAATGTGCGTGTTTCAGGACAGGTTAAAAATACGGAAACCCAGATTAGAATAAGCGTATCGGATACTGGCATTGGAATCGAAGCCGATAAACTCGAAATGATTTTCGAGAAATTTACACAGGCAGAAAACAAGATTCATACTTCAATTGCGGGGACGGGGTTAGGCCTTGCTATCTCTCATAAATTAACGGCGGCTATGCAAGGCGAACTATCTGTAACATCCAATCAAGGGGTTGGGTCAACATTTACAGTTAGCATTCCCGCCAAGGCTGTGTTGGTGTCCTCATCTCGTCCAAAGGCAACAGAGCGGGCATCCTTGGTGGCTTAAGAGACAACCGCCCCTCCTTCTCCACTCATCCCGTTGCAAAACGGGTCCCATCTCTAACAATAAAACAACTCGGTAGCTTCAAGAAATGGGCCCCGACCTTCCTTCAAGAACGGCTCTTTCCCTTTTAACAAGTCTGAACTTGACGTAGGGAACAGAATTAATGGATTGAAAGCAATCAATAGTCCTTCAGAAGAGTTCGTGAAATTCATCATTCAAATCTCCGACCCTTTGAAGGGGGAAATCTTGGTTTATACGAACTTCACACCCTTGACCTTTTGGACAAGCTTATTCCAACAAGTAGAGCCATTGCTCCTGAACCTAGCAAAAAAAATGAGAATTTGGATCAATCACAAGGACGGACCGGATAAACTTTGCATAGAGATCCTGAGTGGCGCGAGCATGACCTTTACTGATAAAGGATTGGGCTCCACTATCGAAAATGCTACAAAAATCGAATATGAAGGTAATATCCACAAAACCTTTACTGTACTTTTCGGGGATAGCCCTTCAAATGTAGGCTAGTCTTGAAAACAGTGAAATTTTCTCTCAAAATACTGACCGCGCTATAGAAGCCCTCAATTCTTTCTTTAATTAGAACAAAAACTCGTCTTACCGACGCGGCTCTGTAAGAGACGCCCGGTATCCATATCTCGATTTATCAATTGATTTACGTCCTAGAAATAGACACCGGGCAAGTCTTTGACTTGCCGGTGTGACAAAGAGGTTTAATCCTCACTCACACCGCGCTAACTCAATCCCCTCATGACACATAGCGCTGTCAGATATTGATCATAAAAAAAGCCGCCCTCAAAGAAGGCGGCTTTTTTAATTATATTTCTAAGAGTAATTTAGAAGCTGTAACGGCCAGTGATACCATATGTACGAGGGTTAATTGGATAACCCGCAAATAATCCACCCAGTCCAGGTACGCCGAACGCACTCTGAAGAGCCTCTTCATCAGTTAAGTTACGAACAAAGCCCTGAAGCGCAAAACCATTATCAAAGTCAAGACCAATACCGCCGTTGATAAGAAGCTGCTCTCGGTCAAGATTAGCAAAGTTTGCTGCTGAGCTAACCGTAGCCTCTCCGCCGCCTGCACTTACAATACCTGTTGATGTATCAATACCGCTGAAAGCATCAATAATATCTGTGTCACTCTCGAAGGAAACATCGCCGCGAATAAACCCTTCCCAGCCATTCTGGAATCCATGTGTATAAGTGGCAGAGCCAGTTAAGTTAAGAGGAGAAACTCCGGCAACCTCTTCACCTGAAATATCAGCAGACGCACCAAATAAATCTGTAGAGCCAAGAAACTCATCATATTCAGTATCAAGATAAGCCCCGCCGAATGTCAAATCCAAAGCGTCAACAGGTGACCATGTAACGTCCCACTCAACACCGCGAGTAGTTTGTTCACCCGCATTTAGCAGACTAAAGCCAGAGCCATTAAAGGCATTTGACTGAAAGCCTTCAACGCTAAGTTCAAACGCCGTTAGATTGATTGCCCAAGTCTCGAAACGAGCCTTAACACCAAATTCAATATTCGTTGTCTCTTCTGGCTCAGCGAAACGCGTACCAAATCCCCTTAATAAGGCTGGAACGAGTGTCGCATCAGCAGCGATATCAGCATCTTGTGTTTCATTATCAATAAGTTGTCCCGTCGTTGTTCGGGCCGTAATATTGTTAGGAAGCCCTTGGAAAGCCGCAGCGATAGGACGGCCATTTTCATCAACAAAGTCATTGATGTTCGGCGCTGAGTCCCGGCTGAGGTTCACTGAAGACGCTTTGAAACCTGTTGAGTAACTGGCATAAAGATTAATGTTATCTGTGACATCATATGCTCCGCGAACTGTGAAGGTAATCTCATCATCAGATGTACTATTATCTTCAAATGCATTTGGAAGCCCAAAGGTTTGAGATACAACTTGTAAGCCCTGCAAACCAATCAGTGGGTTAGCCGCTGCGCTTGTAAGATCTGAACCAACGACAGCCGCCGTAACACCCTGTGTAACTGCATCTGTCGTACCATCAATAACCGCTTGTTGGAATTGAGCAAACCCAGCTGCACCTGCTGCGGTTGATGTAACTAACGCAACATTATCCGGCGTGAAAGGTAGACCATTAAAAGTTGCTGGAAACGCAGCCGTTAATTGGTCATCAATAGCTCCAGGAAGAGTAGCAGCAATACCGCCGCCAATCAAAATAGGACCTACTGTTGATAAGTCCGTAAAATCAAGAGCAGAGAATACATTTGCATTCTGTTGATTAATCGAGAAATCTTTCTCATCATTTGTATAAGCAATACCGCCTGTGATCGTAAACTTATCCGTCACATCAAAGTCAGCACTCGCAAAGAGTGAATAAGATTCGTTCGTTAACTCGCCTACTTCATCAGTAAAAGTATCCGCAGAGAAGAATGTTCCTGGTGCAAAACCATTGACGGCTTCAAGACCAAAAAGCGTTGCTTGAGCTGTAGGGATATCAAGTGGGCCTGGGGTTGCTGCAGCTCCAAGGAACTCAAATGTTGCACGTGTATCAACGCCAAGCAATAAACCGTCATTTGTTTTAACGTCTTCATCGAAGTAAAAACCGCCGACTGTCCAATTCACACGATCATCAAAGGCCGTTGAGTTTAGACGCAATTCGCCTGTAAAGGTCGAAATTTCAGCTTGAGTTCTTGAACTCCCTAAAAAGTCAATATTTGAGAAATCAGCATCAATATTCGCAAAATTATCATTTTCACGATATGACGCAATCGCTGTAACATCTATGCCACTGACTTCTGTGTCTAACTGACCTGAGAACCCAAAATCTTGGATTTTATTCACGGGCGCAGTGTTTACACCACTTTCAAAAGTAAAGGGGTCATTAGGGTCATTAAAGGCAAGCGGGTTAGAGAGTGTAAGTCCAAGGGCCGCAGGGTTTCCAAGAGCGCCCAATAAAGCCTGACCATTAAGCGCATTACCTGCTACAGCACCATTCACACTTGGCGGAGTTCCATCAATAGCGTCAATTAAATTCGCGACACAGCATACTTCATCAATTTCACTGTAATCCCCGATAAACCGGAATTCAGTTGTATCATTAACTTGGTAAATGGCGTCACCGCGGATGTTAAAACGGTTACGATCATTAAGATCGTCACCGCCATTTAGGTTTTCAGTAAATCCATCACGCGAATTATATCCGCCTGAAATCGCATAAGCGAACTGATCGCCAACACCTTGGCTATAATAACCTTTAACGCGGGCTTGATTGAAATTACCATAAGTGGCTTCAAAAGACCCTGTAGGCTCGAAGCTAGGTTTTTTCGTGACAACACTGATAACACCAACTGACGCATTTTTACCAAAAAGAGATGATTGCGGTCCGCGAAGAACTTCGACCCGTTCCGTAAGAGGAAGGTCGCCGATTTGAGACCCAGAACGTGAGCGGTAAACACCGTCAATAAAAACACCAACAGATGGCTCGATACCGGCGTTATTCGCGCCGTTACCAAATCCACGGATAATGAAGTTTGAAGCACCCGCATTTTGAAGTTGGTTAATCCGAAGTGATGGAACAACAGTTTGAAGGTCACTAATGTCTAAAATCGTCGCCTGTTCTATCGTAAGTGCATTTGTCACGGAAACAGCGATTGGAACTTCTTGTAGAGTTTGAGCTCGTTTAGTCGCTGTTACGATGATCTCGTCATCTTGAGCTAATGAAGGCGTGGCTATAGCCGCTGACAATACGAGCGTGGAGCCGAGTAATAATGATTTTTTGAGCATGTCTTCCCCTGAAGATTGTTTTAATGAACGCTATTCACTCTTGAATGAGTGATAATTACTTTTTACGGGTACAGTGCAATTAGTTGCATATCAAGGGTGATAAAGGCCTTTCATGTCTTTTTTGTCATATGTGACCTTTCAGCCACACACATTCCCATGGATGAAGTGATAGATACGCTAATCACTTGGCATTCTTAACATTAGCCATTAGACGCCCTAAATGAATACAACACTCACAACAGACTCGACAAAAGAACAAACGCAGGAGCAAACACAAGGCGACTGGCATGTCCAAACGGCAACTGCAGAGGACGCGGGTACACGGCTGGATAAATGGCTTGCAGGCTGGACAGGCTTATCACGGACACGCCTGAGAGTTTTAATTGAGACGGGACAGGTCCGTGTAGGTGGAGATATTGTTACATCCCCTACGGCAAAGATTAAGGAAGACATTGAATATGCCCTTCTCGTCCCCCCCCCCGTGGACGATACGCCAACACCAGAAGATATCCCGCTCGACATTATATATCAAGATGATGACCTCATCGTTGTGAACAAGCCCGCGGGCATGACAGTACATCCCGCGCCGGGGTCAAGGTCAGCAACTTTAGTCAATGCCTTGCTCTATCACTGCGCGGGAAGCCTATCAGGCATCGGCGGCGTTATGCGCCCTGGAATTGTTCATAGAATCGACAAAGACACATCTGGCCTTCTGGTGGTCGCGAAAACAGACCACGCACATCAATTCCTATCCAAACAATTCGCCGCGCATACGGTGGAACGCAGGTACATATGCTTGACCAGAAGTGGCCCAAAACCTCGCACAGGTCAGATCATTTCTAGAATTGCTCGCAGCCCAAATGACCGCAAAAAGCAAGCTGTTGTCAGAGGCACGATTAATAATATTAACGCCTCAGAAGTGGGCCGTCATGCGATTACAAATTACAAGTATATCAAAGGCTTCGGTCAACAAATTGGTGCAGCCGTAGGTATGCCGCAAGTTAGCCGAATTGAATGCCGATTAGAGACAGGCCGTACGCATCAAATTCGTGTGCATCTCGCCCATGTCGGCTGTCCTCTCTTGGGCGACCCGCTATATGGCAAACAACGCGCATTCTTAACGTCCAAGAACCCGAATGAGCTTGCCGTTGCAGAGGCCTTAAAGACCTTTAAACGCCAAGCCCTGCACGCCGCAACCCTTGGATTTATTCACCCCACATCAAAAGAGTTGATGCAGTTTGAATTACCCCTACCGCCTGACATGGCCCACTTACTCAATGTGTTAAACGGCCTTAACGCAGAGGACTAAATCAGAAACTTTAATCCCAAGACTTAAAGCTCAAGACTTAAAGCTCAAAACTGGATAACCCCTATAGGCCAATTAACGGCGGAATTGCCTTTCGAAGTTCAAACTTAAGAACTTTTCCTGTTCCCCCGCGCGGCAATTCTGTCATGCAATGAAGGAATTTGGGCTTCTTGAAAGACGCCAATTTCCCATCAACATGGGCTAAGATGTCCTCCAAAGATAAGGTCTCCCCCTCTTTCACAACGGCGCAAGCACAGCCAGTCTCACCGAACTTTTCATCGGTAACGCCAATAACCGCGACTTCAACGATTTGGGGCATCTGATAGAGGATATTCTCGATTTCTGCGGGGTAAACATTCTCACCGCCAGAAATATACATATCTTTGACTCGGTCCTCAATATAGACATAGCCTTTGTCATCCATGCGGCCAATATCGCCCGATTTAAACCATCCATCGACAAATGACTTGGCATTCGCTTCAGGGTTTCGCCAATAGCCTGGTGTTACAGCGGCGCCCTTGAATTGTATCTCTCCAGGCACATTTGGCGCGCAAACCTCTCCTGATTCGTCAACAATCCTTACGGTTGTATGCATCAAAGCCCGACCCGCAGAGCCAATCATATCTGGAATATCTTCCTTGCGTAGCATTGTCCCGCCAGCAGCAGTTTCCGTCATGCCGTAGCCTTCTTGGATAACAACACCCTTTGCGAGCCACCATTCAACAAGAGATACAGGAACGGTTTCAGCTCCGCACAGTGCCGTCACAATACGGGAGAAGTCAGTGTTATCGACATCAGGATGTGCTTTCATCGCGTTATAAGCCGCTGGCACCATAAAGAGCAGGTTAATACCAAGATCGGGGCTGTTTATAGCCTTTAAGGTCGCGTCTGGGTCAAACATGCGCATGATGATGGCCGTGCCGCCCACGGATAGACACGGCAACGCGGTAACATTTAAGCCGCCTATGTGGAACAAAGGCATATTATTAAGTGAAACTTGAGAGGGGCCACTATCTGGCAAACGGGCCGTCGATGCTGTTGTAAATTCAAGCATGGCATGAGTAATAATGACCCCCTTCGGCATGCCTGTCGTGCCAGATGAATACATCAAGAGGCATTGATCTTCGATATTTTGAGGTTCAAATGTATAAATAGGCTTAGCCGCCGCTAATCCGCGCTCATAGCCGCTGTCCCCTCCGAGACCGTCTGTATCAACCCAGTGCTTAACCTTCGTAAGTGCCTTGGTCGCCTCACCTACGGGCGCGAAAGGTTTATCCACTAAAACCATAGACGCTTCCGAATCGTTCAAAATAAAGGCCAGTTCTGGCGGCGTTAACCTGTAATTCAGCGCAAGACAGACAGCGCCTATACGCCAACACCCAAAAATAAGCTCCATCACATCCGTTGTGTTCAAACACAGAAACGCAACCCGGTCACCTTTTTTAATTCCTTTTGACTTTAAGAAACCCGCAACACGGCCAGCACGATCATTCAGATCCGCATATGTAAACTTACGTTCACTCAGATGATCAATCATAGCGAGCTTATCGGGAGTCGTTACTGTGTGATATTCAATCCAATCACGTGCAAAAATAGTCATAAAATTCTCCTATAAACCCATTTGGCGAACAGCAAGATCGCGCATTATTTCTTCAGATCCGCCGCCAATCGCCATGACCTTAACCTCGCGGTAGATACATTCAACACGGTTCCCGCGCAGGTAACCCGCGCCGCCAAGAATTTGCATGGCTTCGGAAGCAACAAACTCTAAAGCCTTCGTCGAAAAAAACTTTGCCTTGGAGAGTTCCGCCACAGGGGTTTGGCCTTGTTCCATACTCCAGCAAATCATGTGCATATAGCTTTCAACGGCATCAATTTTGGCAGACATATCCGCAATCTTATGACGGATAACTTGATGCTTAATCAAAGGCTTGCCAAAAGTTTCTCTCTGTTTTGCCCATTCGACAGCATCTTCAAAAGCCGCCTTCATCATACCAAGGCACCCCGCTATTAAGGATAAGCGTTCATTGTTGAAATTATTCATAATCGCAAGGAAACCGTAATCTTCCTGCCCCATCAAATTAGTTGCCGGTACACGGCAGTCCTCGAAATATAGTGTGGCTTGATCAGAAGCCCACCAGCCCATTTTCTTAGACAGTGGCGTACGTGAAAATCCAGGCGTGTCTTTCTCTACAAAAAAGAGTGAGATTCCTGTCAAACCAGGACCACCTGTCCGCGCACCAATAACAAAATAATCGGACTTCATCCCACCTGTGATGAAAGTTTTGGACCCATTAAGCACAAAATGGTTGCCGTCACGCTTAGCCGTAGTTTTTAGGCTCGCCACATCAGATCCCCCGCTAGGTTCTGTAATACCAAGGCTAGAGCCTTTTTTACCAAGCACAATGTCTTTGAGTACGCGGTCACGAATTTCAGGTGCCGCCAAACGCTGAATGGGATCAAGCGAAATTCCGCGTCCACCTATTGCCGCGCCGACTCCGCCAAACCCGCATTTAGCTATTTCTTCAGAGGCGATTGCGCGCATGAACGGATCATCAAAACCAAGTCCCCCATATTCTTCATCTATACCAAAGCCGAAAAAGCCAAGCGCGCCGAGCTTTTCATGTAATTCCCATGGCACGTCCCCCGTCTCATCCCATTCAAAGGCATAAGGGCGAATATCTTTTTCGACAAAACTTCGAATAGTTTTTCTAAACGCAACGCGTTCTTGATTGTCGAAAGGGTTTTTCATATCTCACCCATTTTCATATCTCACCCAAAGCATTTATTATTATGACATTTATTGTTTTTCTGAAATATGCCGCCTTGGCAAACTATATGCAACTGTTTGCATATAAATATACGAAAAAGTGAATTCATAAAAAGCTATCTTCCAAGATGCCATTTTAATTTGTACCCACACTGTCCCTCAGTTATAGCAGACTCATGAAAAATCTTATCCTTACTACTCTCGCCATAGTCACTGCCGTTTCGGTTTCATCATGCGCCTCCACCCCTGATCCAGAGAAAATTTGTACTTCGGAATGGATTGGAAAACGTTCAGACAGGGCTCTAGACAGTATTCAGTCGAAAGCAGGAAGTTCGATTAAAAACTTAACCAAGGCTGCAGAGAGTTGGTCGCAAGGTAAAAAGCCTGGTCTATTTCAACTATTAGCGCTTCAAAATTCATTTAAGGGCCTTGAGAGGGAACTTAAAACTGGACGCGGCATGAAAGACCTCAGAACAATGGCTGCGACGTGTAATGATCCCAAAATAATTTCTAACGCTATGAGCGGATTTCTGCGTAAACAAAACTTACCGGAAAACATGATTAATTTTATCGAAGGCTTTGCGCCCTATCAGCAATTAATTGCCCCAAATCCGCAAACATTAAAAACGGCTCAATTGTTGACCAAATAGCGAGGCGGACTTAAAGGACGCAATATGACTTATTGCGTCGCCGCCCTTTACCATTTCACCCGACTGACGGATTATGAAGAGCTTAAAGCTCCGCTCCAAGCTATGTGCGAATTATTAGGCGTGAAAGGTACCCTGCTCCTCGCCTATGAAGGTATCAACGGAACTATAGCAGGTACGGATGGTGCCATAAGTGACCTGCTTAATTTTCTAAAAGCTGACGCTAGACTCGCTGCATTAGAGCATAAAGAATCACGTGCACAAGAGATGCCTTTTTACCGGATGAAGACACGTCTTAAACGCGAGATCGTGACGATGGGTGTGGAAGGTATTGATCCCAATAATGTTGTCGGAACTTACGTTTCCCCCGATAACTGGAACGCGCTTATATCTGATCCAGATGTTGTTTTAATTGATACGCGTAATGATTACGAAGTTGAGATCGGCACGTTTAAAGGCGCGTTAAATCCAGATACGCAAACCTTTCGTGAGTTCCCCAAATGGGTTGAAGACAATAGAGATAAACTTAAAAAGCCAAAAGTCGCTATGTTTTGCACCGGCGGTATTCGTTGTGAAAAAGCAAGTAGTTTCATGAAGCAAAATGGGTTTGATGATGTTTACCACCTCAAAGGTGGCATCTTAAAATATCTTGAAACACAGCCCAAAGAGGACAGCCTTTGGGATGGCGATTGTTTTGTCTTTGATCAACGCGTCGCCGTGAAGCACGGATTAGAACAAGGCGAATATGATCAATGCTATGCTTGCCGTTTTCCGATTACAGACGAAGAAAAGTTATCGTCACTCTATATCAAAGGCGTCGCCTGCCCGCGGTGCCATGACACGATGAGCGAAGACCAGCGCCAACGCTTTGCGCAGCGCCAGAAACAAATAGAATTGGCCAAGTTACGCGGCGAGGCGCACCTTGGCCGTAAAAATAAGTCTTAAGCTAGATGACGGCGATACTCTATTCATTCAGAAGATGCCCTTACGCCATGCGGGGCCGCATGGGCCTTCATGTAAGCGCGTTAGATTATGAGCACCGTGAAGTTCTCCTAAGAGAGAAACCCGCTCATATGCTTGCAATTTCCCCCAAAGGCACTGTGCCCGTATATATTCGAGAGAACGGCGATATTATTGAAGAAAGCCTAGACCTTTTACGCTTCGCGCTGGCTCAAAACGACCCTCATCATTGGATGGATTGTGATACTGACGATGCCGATACTTTGATAGCTGCCAATGACGGACCCTTTAAGCATAATCTTGACCGTTATAAATATGCGAGTCGTTACAGTGATGACGCCGCGAGAGGTGATGTTGATCTGTCACACCGCCTAGCTGCTGAAGAACACCTAAAAGCTTTGGAAACACGGTTAGAGGTGAATAGTTACCTTATGGGCGGTGCACAGACATACGCAGACATCGCGATTTTCCCCTTCATCCGTCAATTCGCCAACACGGATTTAGATTGGTGGGGACTAGCGCCCTACCCTAATTTGCAGGCGTGGTTATCACGACATATAGAATCAAACCTCTTTAAGACAATCATGAAGAAACATCCCCAATGGGCCCCTCAAGCGCTGTAGACTATTTAGATAGTAAACTTAATTGCCTTACTTGCCATGTTTTCGCCCAATTCTTGAATTCTACCACACCTGTAATAGTTGGAGGCCTTAATGCGTCATTTTTGGCTCATGATAATCATAATATTTACGGCTAGTCTTAACACACCCGCTCATGCGCAATTCGGTGATTTAGGCGATATCATCAAAAACATCAAAGGCACATCTCAAACATCAAACCAAACACCTATCTACGCAGAAACAAACGTAGAGACCATTTCCGTCACCATTCACTATGATGTTCCAATCCCTTTAGATGAACACATGATTACGCTTTCAGCCTATGCTCCCAATGACCCTTCTGGACACTCTAAGCAAGCTCAACTCTTAGGACAAACACGGCTTATGCTCGACGGCCTAAGCTCCCCCTTAAAACTAGGCGTAACGGTTCCAAATGCATTGATAAAAAAATTCCCTTTCATTCGCATTAAAGCAGAGGTCCGCGATACGAATAATAACCGTGTTATGTTAAGTGAACGCGAAAGCCTATACCGCGGCAAACAAACACCAATGCTCACTTTGTTACCGACAACGCCAGACGTAAAAGTTCAGGATACGTCACAAATAACGGGGTTGGAGCAGATAAATGGCGAGGTAGTTTTTCATAGTAAAAGACATAAGCCTAAAGACGGACGTCTAACAGTTCAGCTCGTGGAAAATGCTTTAGCGGGCAGTAATTCTATAACTATTGCAGCGGAAAAAGTAATGCAGATAAGCCAAGTAGAAACCTCTTATCCTTTCACTTTAGACAGAGCTTTGATAACAAGCGCGCCGCTCACACCTTTATTTCTAAAAGCTTGGGTGACAGATTGGGCAGGCCGCAAAACACATATTATTCGTAAACCTGTTCCCTATAACGGAGCAGATACAGAATATAGACTTATGTTAGATGCTCTAACTCAAGGAAAAAATACGGCTGCGGGGCGGCGTATGAACCCCGAATTGATGGCGCAAACAAGTGTTCACGGCGAAGCTATGTTCGATCCAAGCAATGGCATGCCTGACGACGCTAAATTAAAAATTTCACTCAAAAAAGCCGTTGGCGCCTTCGGAGAGAACTTAGGACTCTCATCCCAAACTATTAGAGTGAATTTACAGGACAGGCGTGTTCCTTTTTCACTCACCACCGCCAGTACAAATTTTGATCCGTTTATTCCCGCCCCGATTCTTACATTAGAAATTGTCGACAACCGTGGTAATATTTTTTACGATAGTGGCGAAATACGCGCAATTGAAGGTCCTCAAGTCGTACAATTGTATGCTAGGCCGAGCTTTTAGGTAAAATCACCCCTAATCCCTCCCGAATCAACTTGTTTGTTCCAAAAACCGTGATTAGGCTAATACCTAAATAGGGGAATGTTATGGGCAAGGTAACACCAACGGACGTCACTAATCCGGATTATTTTCACAAAGTTGTCGACTGCCAATGGGCATGTCCTGCTCATACGCCTGTGCCAGCATATATTCGACATATTGCAAATGGAGAATATACTGAAGCCTATCTTGTAAACCGCGCTTCAAATGTGTTTCCTGGAATTTTAGGCCGCGTATGTGACCGCCCATGTGAACCTGCCTGTCGCCGCACACGCGTCGAAGAAAAAGCTGTCGCGATTTGCCGCTTAAAACGCGTTGCTGCTGACCACAAAGATGACATCAAAGACCGCCTGCCGAAAAAGCCTAAAAAAACAAATGGCAAGCGCATTGCCTTAATTGGCGCTGGCCCCGCTTCTTTTACGGTTGCCAATGACCTTGCCCCATTAGGATATGAGTGCACGATTTTTGAAAAACTTTCAAAGCCGGGCGGTTTGATGCGCTCAAATATTCCTGCGTTCCGTCTGCCCGAAGACGTTTTGATGGAAGAACTTGGCTATATTTTAGATATGGGCGTCGAGTTAAAACTAAATAGTCCTGTAGAGAGCATGTCCTCACTTTTAAATGAAGGATATGACGCCGTATTTGTTGGCACAGGCGCGCCAAAAGGTAAGAACCTTGACCTGCCCGGACGTTGGGACGCCAAGGAGGGTATACATATTGGAATTGATTGGCTCGAGTCAGTTGCTTTCGAACATGCGGATAAAATTGGCAAAGAGGTCTTAATCATCGGCGTTGGCAATACAGCTATGGATTGCTGCCGCACATCTCTGCGTCTCGGCGCTGGTAGCGTAAAAGTCATGGCTCGCAAGCCTCGTGAATTTTTCAAAGCCTCTGTCTGGGAGTTAGAAGATGCTGAAGAAGAGAATGTCGATATTCTCGTTAATCATTCCCCTAAAGCTTTCATCACCGAAAAGGGTAAGCTAGTCGGCATGTCATTCGATATCATGGAATATGACATCGATGAGACGGGCCGCATCACAGATCAACGTATTACGGGCGAAACAACGCTGCCCTGCACAGATGTTATTCTCGCTATTGGGCAAGAGAACGCCTTTCCATGGATTGAAAAAGATGCAGGTATTGAGTTTGATAAATGGAGTGTTCCTATTGTCGATAAAGTGACGTTTGAATCCACTAAATCTGGTGTCTTTTTTGGCGGCGATTCAGCTTTTGGGCCAAAGAATATCATTTGGGCTGTCGAGCATGGACACCAAGCTGCAATATCAATTCGCAATCACTGCCAAGGCGTTGAGCTTACAAACCGTAAACCAGATGAAGTCGAGCTTAAAAGTACAAAAATGGGTATGTTTGAATGGCGTTATTCTAATGCCTATGACGGGTCTGAACGCCGCAAAATGGAACATATCGACCTTGTTGATCGATTTAAAAAGCTCGACACAGAAGTTGAACTTGGGTTCTCAGCAGAACAAATCGCAACCGAAGTTCAGCGCTGTCTAAATTGCGATATTCAAACCGTATTCGACGCGCCCAAATGTACAGAATGCGATGCCTGTGTAGACATTTGCCCGGTAGAATGCCTTACTATCACCCCAAATGCAGAGAGTGAAGACGCCTTACGCGCCGCCCTGCCGTCTGGCGAGGCGCCAGAAGGTCAAGCGCTCTATGTCTCAATGGACCTCCCGCTTACAGGGCGCGTGATGATAAAAGATGAAAACATCTGTGTGCATTGCGGATTATGTGCAGAGCGCTGTCCAACGGCGGCATGGGATATGGCGGAAGGTATTGTGACTATTCCTCACGCCCAAGACCAAGATTATGCGGAGGCAGCAGAATGAGCGGCGTAATATCTTCGGAAACCTCGGCTGGCGTCAATGATTTTGTTATCAAAATAGGTACCGTCAACGGCACAGGCTCAGCTTCGGCGAATGAGCTTTTAATGAAAACAATCTTTCGTATGGGCGTGCCTGTTGTTGGAAAAAATATCTTTCCGTCAAACATCCAAGGCCTCCCAACATGGTATGAAATTCGCGTCACAGGTGACGGCTATGCAGGGCGGTCTGGGGATGTTCATCTCATGGTCGCTATGAACCCTGAAAGCTATGAACGTGACCTTGCAGAACTTAGCCCGGGCGGTGTTCTGATTTACGATAGTACGTGGCCAAGGCCACATTTCATGAGCCGCTCCGACATCACTGTTATTGGCGTGCCTTTATCACTGATGTGTAACGACGCCTTTGAAGTTGCCCGTTCACGCATCCTCATGAAAAATATGGCGTATGTGGGCGCCTGCGCAGCCCTTTTAGACCTTGATATCGACGTCATTCATACCTTGGTCGATGAAATGTTTGTCAAAAAACAAAAACTTATTCCCGCCAATAGGCAAGCCGTCGCTCTTGGCTTTGACTATGTGAAAGACAATTTCGAAACCCCGCTTTCATTCAAAGTCAAAGCTTTGGATAAAACCAAAGGCAAAATCATGGTCGACGGCAATACGGCCGCTGGATTGGGCTGTGTTTATGCAGGCGCGACCTTTGGCTCTTGGTATCCAATAACGCCCTCAACATCCCTTATGGACGGCTTTGCTAATTATTGCGCGCAGTTACGAGTGCACCCGGAAACAGGTGAAAACCTTTACTGCATCATACAAGCTGAGGATGAACTCTCAGCGGCAGGCATGGCCATGGGTGCTGCGTGGAACGGCGCGCGCGCCTTCACGCCAACCTCTGGCGCGGGCATATCCCTCATGAGCGAGTTTATTGGCTTTGCCTATTATGCCGAAGTTGGGCTCGTCTATTTCGATATACAGCGCGTAGGCCCCTCAACAGGCATGCCAACGCGCACACAACAATGCGACATAAACCTGACAGCTTACGCCAGTCACGGTGATACGAAACACATCGTTGTCTACCCCGCTGATCCTGGGGAATGCTTTACGATGTCGGCCCAAGCTTTTGATCTTGCTGAACGCTTCCAAACCCCTGTCTTTTTCTTATCGGATTTAGACATAGGCATGAATGATTGGATGATAGATGAATTGACGTGGGACGAGAATTACGTGCCAGACCGCGGTAAAATATTAGGCCCAGATGCGCTAAAAGATATAGAAAAGTTTGAACGTTACATCTGCCCCCAAGGCGACTACATACCCGAACGCACACTGCCCGGAACTGACCCTAAAGGAGCTTATTTCCTGAGAGGATCAGGCCATAACAAGCACGGTAAATACACGGAAGTCAGTGCAGAATATCAAGAAGTCGTCGACCGCCTCATCCTGAAATGGAAAAGCGCTGCCGATTATGTTCCGCAGCCTATTGTTATTAAAGCCAAACAAAAAGCGGCTTACGGCGTCATTGCAATTGGCAGTAGTGACGGCGCAATCAAGGAAGCTTGTGACAAGTTAGCCTCTGAGGGCACACATTTAGATTACATGCGTATTCGCGCTTTCCCGTTTCCACAATCTGTTGAAGACTTCATCGCTTCACATGAGCAAGTTTTTGTCATTGAGCAAAACAGAGATGCGCAGCTTATGAATTTATTAGTTGCCGAAACGGCGGCAACAAAAGCGAGCCTAACCTCTATAAAATACTACGCGGGTCAACCCTTAGGTTACCGCTTCGTTCATAAGGCTCTGACTGATGAAATTGCCGTTCTATCCTCCCAAAGGAAATCAGCATGACCTCCTTCGTAAAACCGCGCATTGACCGCAAAAATGCTCCGGTCAATTCACTTGGTTTAAAAAGACAAGACTATGACGGCGCTATGTCTACCCTTTGTGCGGGATGCGGACATGACAGCGTTACCGCTGCTATGGCCACGGCCTTTTATGAGCTTGCGATTGAACCCCATAAAGCCGTTAAAGTATCAGGCATTGGCTGTTCATCTAAAACAACGGCTTATTTTCTCAAAGAGGCGCACGGCGCGAATACCGTCCATGGCCGTATGCCTTCATTTGCTACGGGCGCAATGGCGGCGAATGCAGCACTGACTTATATTGGCGTATCGGGGGATGGTGACAGTCTTTCGATAGGTATCGGGCAGATGATCCATGCGATGCGACGTAATGCGAATATGGTATATGTTCTCGAAAACAATGGCGTTTACGGCCTTACCAAAGGACAGTTTTCTGCCTCTGCTGACATTGGTTCTATTGCTAAAAAAGGCACTGTGAATGAACAGCCTCCCCTTGATCCTTGCATTATGGCGCTCGCCGCAGGAGCCACATTCGTCGCGCGTAGTTTTTCAGGCGACCGTAAGCAACTCGTCCCACTCATAAAAGCAGGCTTAAAGCACAAAGGCTTCGCCATTATTGATGTCATATCGCCATGCGTGAGCTTTAATGATCATAAGGGCAGTACAAAGTCCTATGCCCATACCTATAAATATTATCACAAAGCGGTTCACGCAGATTATATTCCTCCAACCGATGAAATCATGACGAGCTATGATGAAGGTGAAACCATGTCTGTCGAATTACATGATGGCGGGAAAATTCTCCTCAAAAAACTAGACCCGAACTATGATCCAACAAGCCAAGCTTCAGCCTTTTCAAAAATCATGGAAAGCAAAGCGTCTAATGAAATTCTTACGGGTTTGCTTTATATAGATGATACCAAAGAAGATATGGCCACACAAAACAACCTAGAAGCCCGCCCTCTTAATCAAGTTCCCTATACAGAACTTAATCCCGGGCCCAAAGCGCTCAAGGCCCTACAGGCAGGCTGGAAATAACTCACAACTAAATCTAGTTATCAACAAATCGAATATTACTATATCTTGTATATTTAGACAATCGGGGTAGCGTTTACATATAATAAGAATCGCATAAGTGATTCAACTTGGTGGACGCATATAATGAGTTTTGCAGACGATAGATGCATAAGACCCAACCCGACTTTGAAGGGTTCGACCTCTGTGCGTAATAATCCTATCGATGTATTCACACGCTTAGCTACAGCTGAAAATTACGATTGTGAACGGGTTGATTTAAATGAGCTACATATCTCTTTGCCCGGTCTCTGGTGTGACCATGACGTCTCGATCACTTGGAACCTCGGAACGGAACAAATTCAACTCTTTCTCATTTTTGAAGGTAAAACTCCAGGTGGCCGTTCTAATGACATTTGCCGTCTTATGTCGTTAATCAACGAACGTTTGTCAGCAGGGCATTTTGATTATTGGGACAAAAACCAAGCACTCGTTTATAGAAATTCAGTCTCCTTACGAGGTGGCGCGACACTCCGCACAGAACAAGCCATGGATATGTTAGCCCTCGCCCTAGACGCAGCAGAGCGCGGTTACCCCGCAAGTCAGTATGTTATCTGGGCGGGAAAATCGCCAGAAGACGCCCTAACATCTGCTCTCGTAGATATTGCTGCAAACCCTTAGCTTATGACCAAACACACTCACCTAATTGTTGGCGCAGGAAAAATGGGCGGCGCGTTGATTTCTGGCTGGCTTAGGACCAAGGTTCTCAAAGCAGAAAACCTGATTATTCTCGACCCAACACCAGGACAAGATGCTTTGGAGGCCATAAAGTTGGGCGCGATGCATATTAAAAAAGCCTCAAAAAAAATATCATCTGTCGACTACATGCTCCTCGCGGTAAAGCCACAATCATTCGCTAGTCTGTCGGAGAATATAGAAAAGCACTTGAATAAAGATGCGACTGTTATTTCAATCATGGCAGGAACGTCCCTTGGTAGTTTGCAAACATCCTTTCCTGAACGGTCTATCATCCGCGCGATGCCCAATACGCCTGCATCTATAGGCAAAGGCATTACGGCTTATACAAAAGGTTTTGGCGTTAATGATGACCAGGAAAAAATGGCAAACTCTCTTTTGGCGGCTGTCGGCGACGTGCACCATGTTGCCAATGAACATTTGATTGATGTTGTAACCGCTGTTTCAGGATCTGGTCCCGCCTATATTTTCCATATGGTAGAGGCTCTAGAAGCCGCAGCTTTACATATTGGGTTACCAGCTGAGTTAGCCCCGACATTTGCAAGACAGACATTAATAGGCGCAGCAGGCCTCCTTGCAGAAACGAATACACCAGCCAATGAACTTCGTCAAAATGTGACATCTCCAAATGGTACCACCGCCGCAGCGCTCGACGTGCTTATGGATATCAATGGATTGCCAAAGCTAATGCGGGAGAGTGCTCAGGCTGCTTTGAAACGCGCAAAAGAATTATCAGAACAGTAAAACAAAATATTGCTTATTCAGATTTAATTTGGAAGGCAAATAATAGCCTTTAATCCACCCATTTCACTTACATCCAAACGCAATGTTCCGCCGTGTATTTGCGTAATGTCTTTCACTATTGAGAGGCCAAGGCCAACCCCTTCAATATTTTGATTACGAGCTGTATCTAAACGCTGAAAAGCTTTCATAGCTTCCTCCCTACGGTCTTCGGGAATTCCTGGCCCATCATCCTCTATTATAAAATAGGCAACATCCTCATCTCTTTGAAGTGTCACTCGGCAATGCGTGCCATATTTCAGCGCATTAGATAAAAGGTTTTGAAGGGCTCGTTCAAAGGATTGGGGCTTTAGGGCTATCTTAAAATCAACGTCACAGATCAATGTGGTGGCGCTTATGTTCATACGGGACAGAAGGTCTTGCATATAAGATTTAGCGTTGACTGCAACGGTGTCTTCTCCCGATAGCCCTCGCGCAAAATCTAAGTAGCCTTTCAACATTGTTTCCATTTCCACCAAGTCCTGCTTCGCAGCTTCATTGTCTTTGGATGGTGTTTGCATAGCAAGGTGAAGTTTTAGCCGTGTCAGCGGGGTTCGCAAATCATGTGACACACCCGCGAGCATTATTGTTCTCTGTTCTAAATGCCGCTTGAGACGCCCCCGCATTTTTAGAAATGACTGTCCCGCCAAACGCACTTCAGAAGCGCCAGATGGCTTAAAGGGTGATATATCATGTCCTTTACCAAAGGCGTCTGCGGCGGCGGCTAATTCAGATATTGGCTTAGCTTGATTGCGGATAAACAAAATACTGACCATTGATAAAAGAAGTGTTGCCGTCACCAACCAAAATATAAAAACAAATCCTGTCGGTGCGAAAACACGGTCACGGGCCGCAATGAACCTAAGCACGCCTTCATCAACAGAGACGCGAATATCTATATGATTAGGGTAACGCGTTGTATCGAACCAAAATTCGTCAGTTAAGCTATTAGCAAGAGCGCGGCGTAACGTTTTATCCAAGTTTGAGAAAAATGCATCACGGCTCGTAAGCGGCAAGCTATCAGCAGCAACCAAGGCAACAGAGAGCTCCATATTAGGGCGCAACATATTATCTAAACGTCTTGTCCTGTCATGCGTTGGGTCTTGTTTGTATAGCTGAACCGCAACAGAGACATCAGCAGCAACCGAGTCTGATAAATTCGCAGTAACTTCATTCCAATGCGCATTGAAAAAGAAATATGCAACGGCCATTTGCATAATAGCAATCGGCAGCATGATTATAAGTAATGCACGCCCAAAGAGACTTTTTGGAAGGTACCTTTTTAAAGGCATTAAACTGAATCACCCAAAAGGCGGTACCCTTGCCCACGCACTGTAATCAAATAATCAGGCTCAGCAGGGTTATCTTCAATTTTTCGGCGAAGCCGCGTCATTTGAACATCAACCGCCCGCTCTGACTTAGCCGCAATTTTTTCCGAAAGCGCATAGCGGCTGACTGTTCCACCTGCGCGCCTTGCCAATAAGGTAAGCAAGTCCTCTTCGCCAGTTGTCAAACGCATACGATCACCGTCTTTGGTTAAAACTTGACGCCCTATATCAAATACATAAGGGCCAAAGCTAACGTTAAGGTTCACCCTTTTTGTACCTGCACGTTTGAATATCGACTCGATCCTTAGAACTAACTCTTCTGGATCAAATGGCTTCACGAGATAATCATCCGCGCCAGCTTTTAAGCCCTCTATCCTATCCTCAACCTCCCCCTTAGCGGTTAAGAGAATAACAGGGACATCATTATGTTCTCTTAGAGACTGCGTAAGGCTCACGCCATCCTCACCAGGCATCATGACATCCAGAATGAGCATGTCGAATGAGAGCCCCTGCATTTTATCTCTCGCGTTTTGAGCATCGGAAGCACATGAAACGCGGAATCCTGACTGCGCAAGATAGCGTTTTAATAAATCACGAATTCGGTCATCATCATCCACGATTAATAAGTGTATGTCTTGCCTATCTAAATTTTCTGAGTCGCGGGGCAAATTATTGCAAACCTTCCGTGCAGTTTCGATTGACTTCCTAGCGTCACTGTAAACAATGACGCGAAATAGACATGACTGCAAGCAGGCAAATATAATGATCGAAAAAGCATATCACGACCGAGACGGCCAAATTTGGATAGACGGAGAGTTTATCGATTGGCGTGAGTCAAAGGTTCATGTTTTAACACATTCACTGCATTATGGCTCTTCAGTTTTCGAGGGTAACCGTGCCTATGAAGGTCAAGTTTTCAGGCTTGAAGATCACACCCAACGCTTAAAAAATTCAGCAAATTTTATGGGTTACGAAATCCCTTACACAGCAGAACAAATCAATGATGCCTGTAAGGAAACACTCGCTAAGTCTGGCCTTGGTGATGCCTATATGCGGCCCTTTGCATGGCGCGGTTCAGACATGATGGGCGTTGCGTCTAAAGGAAATAGAATTCACCTCGGCGTCGCGTGTTGGCACTGGGGCAGCTATTTCGAAGATAAAATGAAGGGTATTAGGCTTACGATTGCAGATTGGAAGCGCCCTGCTCCTGATACTATTCCTTGCAAATCCAAAGGCGCAGGCCTTTACATGATTTGCACGCTCTCAAAAGATGCAGCCCAAGCCAAAGGTTATGATGACGCGCTTATGTATGATTATAAAGGACGCGTTGCCGAGTGTACGGGCGCACATATATTCCTTATCCGCGACAATGAATTACATACGCCCACAAATGATATACTTCTTGATGGCATCACCCATGACACAATTGTTAAACTTGCAGAAAAGCGCGGTTATAAAGTCTTTAAGCGGGACATTTACCCAGCAGAACTCGCGCATTTTCACGAATGTTTCGTCGTCGGCACTGCCGCAGAAGTCACGCCCGTGCGCGAAATTCAAGGAATACATTATACCCCCGGCGAAGTCTGTCATGCTTTAGCATCAGACTATGATCAGTTGGTACGAGGTAAAATTTCTATTTAAGTGCAGCGCGAAAATAGAGCGATCCTGTATAAACAGACAAACTAGCCGCTATCCAGAGCACTACCAAACCAATCATCTTTGATGTTGATGCTATCGTTTGAACGGCATCATCAATTGGCAGATATGCTTTTCCAAGCACCCAGAATATCAGCGCTGCAAGAGCAAGCATTTCACAAGCCGTTTTCCACTTTGCTAACTTTGTCGGCGGCATCATTTTGCCTTCAAGCGCCGCATGTTCCCGCGCTCCAGAGACAAGAATATCTCTCCCGATAATCAGTAATGCAGGGACGAGAAAAACCCACTGACCGTTGGAAATAATTGAAAAAGCAATAAGGCATCCCGCAACAAGTAATTTGTCTGCGATAGGGTCAATCATTCGGCCAAAGCTCGTGACGAGGTTCCATTTGCGCGCGTAGTAGCCATCTAGAAAATCGGTGAGACAGGCTAACGTAAAAAATCCACCAAGCACCCATGCCTTCGATAGAATTCCACCCCAGCCATTTGCGATGGACAATACGCCCCAAATAATGAGCGGAATAGACAAAATGCGAAATACCGTTAGCGCATTAGGTAACCAATATAAAGAATGTTTGATGTGATTTTCCTTCGTTGAATTAGGCATCATTTATCATTTTCTTTGTAGTCAATTGTCTTGGTCGTCAATATTTTAAAGCCTGTCGCGACTGAAACAATCGCAGCACACCATAAAATAACCTCACCAATCAACCATACGTAAGGCGATGTCGACCCATAAATTTCCATAACATTATCAGGTCCAGCCAAAGAACGTTCGATCCACGTCGTTAGCCACGGTGACGCCAACAATATACATGTTCCCAACATAACGAGCCCATTTTTCAGGTCGCCATAACGTGTTTCAGGCCACCCCGTTTTTGTCATTTCATAACCTTTAACGACACCGACCAGAGCTTCTCTTAAAATAATAACTCCAGCGGGCACCAAAAATGTCCATGCTAAAAGACCACTCTTATGCGTAACAATAAGCATCGCTGTAAGCGTACTGACGACAAGAGTAATATCGGCGATATCATCAAACCATCCGAACTTACGATAAACTGCCATTTCTGTACCCCCAAAGTAATCATCAAAGAAATCAGTAATGGCGGCGATAATGAATAACGCTGACGCAAGAATAGCCATACTTAAGTTAGGCCAGCCTTGAATGATAACGAGCATTATGATGGGCGAAAGCAAGAAACGCATCAAAGTTAGACCGTCGGCAAATGCCCCGCCAGTTGGCGTAGTAGATGTTTCACCCGTCTTATTCGTGAAAATAGTCATATATACTTTTTGCCAGCTTCTTACTGACACCCTCTACATTCGCCAAATCTACTTCACTTGCGGTCCCTACAGCTTTACCCGAGCCAAAGTGTGCAAGTAAGGCCTTCTTTCGGCTCGCCCCTACGCCGCTGATACCATCTAATGGACTAGCTTTCATCTGTTTTTTACGCTTTGCACGGTGCGTTCCGATAGCAAACCGATGAGCCTCATCTCGTAGGCGCTGCAAATAGTAAAGCGCAGGTGTTTTTGGCGGCAATGTGAACTGGGTCCGCCCCGGCATAAAAAAGGTTTCACGGCCAGCATTTCGATCAGGACCTTTCGCGATGGCCACTAGTGTAGTTCGGCTGGTTACGCCGAGTTCGTCTAGAGCTTCAACGACAGATGACAACTGCCCTTTGCCGCCATCTATTAAGACAACGTCCGGCCACTCCAAACTATCATCCTTCATTAAACGCGTGAAACGACGTCTAAAAACTTCTCGCATCATTCCATAGTCATCGCCTGGTTCAGTATCTTCATCTTTAATATTAAAGGTTCTATATTGCTTTCGTTGCAAACCTTCTGGTCCCGCAACAATAAAAGCCCCGACCGCATTGGTTCCTTGGATATGGCTATTATCGTAAACCTCAATACGGTTAGGCGTCTCTTCTAACTCCAGCGCCTCTTGAACTTGTTTGAGAAGTCTTCCTTGGGAGGCTGTTTCTGACAGTTTACGCGCCAAGGCTTCTTGTGCATTTTTGACAGCTCGCGTCACCAACATCTTTTTTTCACCGCGCAGGGGCTTAGAAATTTTTACATTGCTCGCCGCCCGTTCCGATAACCCTTTTTCTAAAATTTCATGGTTAGGCAAATCTTCACTGACAAATATTTCTTTCGGTATCGGTTTATTAAGATAAAATTGCGCCATAAATGCATCAACGATTTGCGCAGGCGACTCATCTTTCGAATGGCGCGGAAAGTGAGAGCTGTTGCCCCAGTTAAGGCCAGAACGAAAGAAAAAGACTTGAATACAACTTTGCCCACCATCTGAATGTATTCCGATTACATCACCATCGCTAAATGTTTCAGGGTTTATACCGCCGCTGACGGTACTGACTTGAGCCATAGCTTGAAGGCGGTCTCTATATTCGGCAGCTTTTTCAAAATTCAAATTTGAAGATTCTTCCGCCATTTGTCCCTGAAGCCGCTTGCGCAGCTTATCAGATTTTCCTGTCAGGAAGTCCTGCGCATCCCCAATAAGATACCCGTATTCCTCAAGCGTGACCTCACCCGTACACGGCGCCGCGCAGCGTTTAATCTGATGCAGCATACAGGGACGTGTCCGCGATTCGTATTTACTGTCCGTGCAATTTCTAAGACGAAAGGCACGTTGCAACGTATCAAGCGTTCTGTTGACCGACTGCGCGCTCGCAAAAGGACCATAATAATCACCTTTGATGTTACGCGCGCCGCGATGTTTCATAATTCGAGCAGCAGGGTGAGTTTTACGCACAAGAATATAGGGAAAGCTTTTGTCATCGCGAAGGAGAATATTATACCGCGGTTTAAGGCGTTTGATAAGACTAGCTTCGAGTAAGAGTGCCTCTGTTTCTGATCCGCAAATTACGAATTCCATATCATGGGTAGCGCGTATCATGCGCTGAATACGAATTGTATGGCGCTCATATTTGGTATAGGCGCTTACACGCTTTCTCAAATCCTTAGCTTTGCCAACGTATAGGACGTTCTGATTTTCATCGAACATACGATAAACGCCAGGCTTATGCGGCAAGCGCGATACAAAATCAGCGATTAACGCGGGGCCATATTCAGCTTTAGGGGTTATCGACTCGGGCGCGGGCATAGATATCAAGTAAGCCTTATCACCCAAAACTGCAAACTTATGCGCGCGTGCGTCCAAGGAATAATATTATAAGTCCAAAACTCCAAGAGCCCCACTTCTCAATCACATCAACGCCAGTCCCAGATAGGCTTGAGAATATAACAGCTGTAAAAAATCCAACTAGAATAGCGCTTAGAACGAAAGCGCCTTTAACGCGCCAGCCCAAACATTTGGTCAAAATCGTCGGGCCAAAACCAGCCCCTAAAGCGACCCATGAAAACAAAACTCGGCTGAAAATATCCTTAGGCATATAGAGCGTCATTAAGACCGCAATGATAGCTATGCTAACCATAGCAATACGTCCGAACAAAAGTGATATCTTCGGATCGGTATAAGTAATCCCCATGTCATGAGATACCGCAGAGGCGGCCGCAAGAAGAAGACTATCCACTGTGGACATAACCGCAGATAAAACAGCGGCAATAACGATGCCTGCGAGGACAGCTGGAAGATAAGCTTCCGCGGCAGCAAAAAACAAACTCTCACCGCCCGTATCAACTTTCAATGCCCGGCCAGCAAAGGCCAAACAAACTAACCCTGAATATATGATAATACCCCAGCCAATTGTTATCCTAGCCCCCTTAAGCCGCTCACTGTTTGATTTCACAGCCATGATACGGTTTAGCAATTGTGGTTGTCCCAGAGCACCAAGTCCAGTTCCGAACAAGCCCATCGCAGCCCCTATCCCCGCCATCCCAACGGCATTTCCTGTGAAACTAAAATATGATGCAGGCTCATTTGTATGAAGCAGACTCATCACCTGCCCTAAGCCGCCTGCCGCATTGACCGTCGCTATTGGCACGAGAATACACGCTAGCATCATCACCACCGCTTGCAGGGCATCTGTGATAGACGCCGCCCAAAACCCGCCAAGTAAGCAGTAAATAACAATGACCGCCGCCCCAAGTATTATCGCCTCAGCTGCATTCATATTAAATATTTCAGTCAGGGCATTGCCTGCCGCTTGGAACTGGGAACTGATGTAAAACACAAAGCAGAATAAAATCATCAAAGCGCAAACAATACCAATGATACGTTTCCACTTAGCCTCTAAATCGCCTGTTATAAAATCAACAACCGTTAGGTAACTTCGTTCAGATGTTTCAGCGTTTAGCTTTGGCCCCATCACTAACCACGTTAAGAGGTAGCCACCAAAAATGCCGGGGACCAACCAAAGGCCAACAACGCCTTGAGAATATACTAAGCCTGTAAACCCCAATAGAACCCAAGCACTTGAGGTCGAGGCAGCATAGGATAGACCAGCTGTCCAAGCGCCAAGCCCTTGCCCTGCAAGGAAAAAGTCACCCTCGGTCTTCACACGCTTAGAGGCCCAGAAACCGACGCTTAAAAGCAGAAGCTTATAGGCGATGAGCGTTATAAGAACTGTTGTAGTAGATGACATTGCGTTTAGGTCTTGACGATATTGACAGGTATTCCATTGAGTACCGCATTCCCTGACAAGTCATCGACCAAAGCGGGGTCGGTTAAATCATTCATAGATACACCAGGATTAGCGGCGGCGACCGAAAGCTTCACGCCCTTGCGGCCGTGTCCGAATCCATGAGGAATAGAAACAACCCCTGGCATTATATCCGTCGTTATTTCTGTCTCAATATCGACAGTACCGACATGGTTAGACACCGTCGCCATATCGCCTGTCTTGAGACCTAAGCCTTTGGCGTCATCGGGATGAATCATCAATGTACAACGGTTCGGCCCCTTAAGCAGACGATGACTATTATGCAGCCAGCTATTATTACTGCGAATGTGACGGCGCCCAATCAAGCTAAAATCACCATCCTTACGTTCATCCGTAACATTTTTAAACGCCATCAAATCTCTAAGCGGCAGTTCTGGCGCGCAATGAATTAACTGGTCTTCTGTTTTCAACCGTTCAGGCAGTCTCGGCTTAAGCGGCCCCATATCATACCCATTCGGGTGAGCTTCAACCTCAGCCAATGAGATTTTATGCGGCGAGCTTTTCATAATTTGGTCTAAAATTTCGCGGGGATCTATCTTCTCAGGAATATCGTTCTCCCCCTGAGCCAAACGGATAGCCCCTTCTAGGTCAGCCATGATTTCCCAGTCTGACTTACTACCCTCTGTTTGAGGCAGTGTGGCCTTTGAATAGGCTGCATAATTACGAATAGCCAATGGCGTAAAAAAGAGCGGATAATGATCTTTTTCTAAGGGCCCGCATGGGGGTAAAATATAATGCGCATGACGTGTTGTCTCAGTGATATACATATCAATGGACACCATAAGATCGAGTGTTTCTAGCGCAGCGTCTAACTGCCGTCCGCCCGGTGCTGAGAGCACAGGATTACTTGCAATCGTCAATAGCGCCCCGATTTGGCCCTTGCCTTCAGTTGTTATCTCAGGCGCGAGTTCAGCTGCTGGCAGCTCACCTAAAACCTCTGGACGGCCAGATAATCGTTGGTGGTAACGCCCGTAAGAGCCTGTTCCGCTACGCTCAACGGGATCAATGATAGAGTCGGGGAACATAACACCCCCTTCGCGGTCTACGTTACCTGTTGAGATATTTAAAAGCTGAATAAGGTAATGATTAAGCGTGCCAAAACGCACAACAGAGACTCCCATACGTCCATAAACAATTGCAGGCTGTCCATTTCCTAGCTCTGTCGCTATGGCGCGGATATCATCGGCTGGGATGCCGCAGTAAGTAGCAAGGCTATCCAGTTTAAATTGATGCACCGCCGCCCAAGCCTCATCCCACCCTTTAAGCATTGGCATAAGCCGACCAGGATTAACAAGTCCCGCTTCATCAAGCGCAAGTAACAGGCCTAAGAATAAAGCCGTATCCGTACCGGGTTTAATAAAATGATGGCCATCGGCGATTTTAGCCGTCTCGGTTCTGCGCGGATCAACAACAACAAATTTACCTCCGCGAGCCTGTAGGCGCTGAATACGTTTTTTGACATTAGGTACCGTCCAAAGAGACCCATTTGACGCCAGCGGGTTACCGCCTACGCAAAGCATAAACATAGTGCGGTCAATATCAGGCACGGGATAGAGCGCATTATGCCCGTAAACCCATTTTTGGGTTATCATATGCGGGAGTTGATCTAGCGTCGAGGCTGAGTAAATCCCCTTTGCGCCCCAAGCCTTGTTAAGACCGCGCATGGAGAAACTACTGGAGTAATTATGAGCATTAGGGTTGCCTAAAAACATAGCCGCGACTTTCTCCCCTGCCGCAATCATTTGGTGTTTTGCGGCAATTTCAGAGAAGGCTTGCTCCCAGCTTATTTCTTCCCATTTTTCCTGACCGAATGTCTCGCCTACCCGTTTCATAGGCATGCGCAGGCGGTCTGGGTCTTCTTGCAAATCAGGAATGGCCGTTGCCTTGGGGCAAATATAGCCTTCGGAGAGAACATGATCGGGGTTACCCGTAACCTTGGTAACCTTACCGTCTTCGACGGTCATCAACACACCACAATTAGCTTCACAAAGGTGACAGGTACGTGCGTGTATTTCGGCCATGTTTAATTTCCCAAATTGTTTCATTTACTATGCAGGGCGAATTGTGTGAATGCTATGGCAAATTTTAGAATTCACATTACATGAATCAGAATAAACGAATGTGGAGAGTGTTTTCGAATGTCCCCACTTTTGGTGTTCCAAATAATGGTCTGCCCCATTAACCAATTTCAAACTAACCAATACGAGCTGACTATTCACCTATAAATCATGTCTCGTTCTTGACTTTACTGTGCGCCTAACAGAGGACACCGTATGGAAATAGCGACTTGGAATGTAAACTCAATCAATGCCCGTCTACACGCGGTAACCGCCTGGTTATCCGAAGCAAAACCAGATGTGGCATGCCTACAAGAAATCAAAACAGTCAATGAAGGTTTCCCGCTCGCGGAGATAGAGGCTCTTGGCTATAATGTCGTTATACACGGCCAAAAAAGTTATAATGGCGTGGCTATTCTATCCAAAACACCCATTGAAGATGTCACCATCGGCTTACCCGGTGACGATACAGACGAACAAGCGCGCTACATCGAAGCCGTTGTCGCTGGAAAAGACGGCTCCGTTAGGGTCGCATCGATATATTTGCCCAATGGCAACCCCGTAAAAGACGAAGACGGCAATCTTACGGAAAAATATAAATACAAACTTAACTGGATGCGCCGTTTGAAAGACCATGCCGCCGCCATTTTAAAGCATGAAGAACCACTTGTCCTAGCCGGTGATTATAATGTTATCCCCGAAGCCAAGGATTGTTATGACCCTAAAGCTTGGGAGGGCGACGCCGCTTACCGCGCTGAAACACACGCGCAGTGGCGCGCGATTCTCAATCTTGGCCTGACGGAAACCTTCGAGCAGCTTAATGGCCGCGCGGGCGAATATACATTCTGGGACTATCAGCGCGGGGCATGGCCAAATAATATGGGCATCCGTATTGATCACCTACTCTGCTCGCCACAAGCAGCCGATAAATTGACGGCCATACGCATCGACAAACATGTGCGCGACGGCGTTAAGCCCTCTGACCATGTTCCCGTTATAGGAAGTTTTGACTTATGAGACGTACTTCAAAGTTTATAACCGCAGGTCTACTGAGCTTAATCATCGCTGTTTTTGGATATGGCTGGCATCTACGCCAAGTCTATCAGGGCTTTAATGCCTCGACAGCGGGTGGTGACGCCTTCTTCCCCCGCGAAACGCTCGAGAGTTACGGTCAGCAGATTCTCAATGAACTCAAAGAAAAAGATGTTAAGTTCGCCGTTATTTCGCGCGCAGGTCAGCCCCGCGATAAACTACCCGAAGGCGTCATGTTTACGCATAGCGCCTTTTTTCGGCGCAATGCGGCAGGCGAATATGATGTTTACAATCTCTATCACGGCGAGAAAGATCGTAATAGTTCTTCCCTCGTCACAGATACATCCGCTGATTTTCTGCGTACGTTGCAAGAGCGTGATGCGGGGATATTGATACCTGATGCCGCCACACAGAATATCTTACATAGCTTTCTGGAAACCCCTGAATATAGCGCCATGCACCACCCTGTTTATTCGCTCATCTCTAACCCGTTTGATTTACGCTGGCAGAATTGTAACGAGTTTATGCTCTATGTCTTCGGCGCGGCCATATGGGAAACCACAGACCGCGAAGTGCTGCGTAAAAAATTGGAAGACACAATTATTCCGACGGAGTTAAAAGTCTCTGCTGTAAAGCGTTACTACGGCCCAAAAGTTGACGAACGGCTCATCCTGAAAGACCATGGGAAGAAAGTGTTCACGACAACATTCGCTACAATAACACAGCTCTTTGAAAAAACAGATCGTCTCGACGATAGCTACGTCATAGCCTTGACGGACTAGCTTGAATTGCCCTCAATTGACTAGAACCGAGGCAAGAGCAGTCCATGTAGACTTTCACAGAAAAGCGGCAAGGCATTTTCTATACCTTTGAAGCGCTTATTTAAGGGATCAAATTTATTAGATGCCTCTTTCACAGCGGGTATGAGTGCTTCCATCACCCCTTTGTAATAGGCCCCACGTTCAACATCTGTCGCAGATGCGCCTTTTGCACCGACTCGGGATTGAAGGGTTTGCATTTTTTCGAGCAAATAAAATATACCACCAATTTCGTTGAGTATCGACGCTGATGCATCTTGGTATGTCGTTGAGTTTAAATCTCGTGAGAAATCAAAACGATCATCTATATCTACCGTCACATGGAACTTATTCCCCATGAAGGCACATTGAACATTACGGCCCATGTAATCATCTGAAAAAGCAATCAAGCGTTCCATAAAATCAGGTGTAATGAGAAATCTCGCTTCGACTTGGTCATCACTATAAACTTCAAAAAGCTTTTCAAATTCAGAGCTCACAAAACCAACGCGTTTCAAATCTTGCACAACGGGCGGGTTTAATTTCCCTAAGTCTCTGCGTATTATCGTACGCCCCATAAAGGCACTATGATGCGGTAGGCTCATAACAACCCCTTGAAAACCACGGCGCAAGCTATGGGTGGCATCAAAATCCGATATATCGTGTTCAAGCGCCTGTTGAATTTGGTTTTGGAGCAGCTCTTTCGGTAAAGCAGCTTTCGCGACCTCACCCGCTGTAATATCAACAAGTTCAAACCCTTGATTAGCGAAAGCATGGCCGTGAACCCGGCCTCTAAAATCAAACCGTCCAGACATACTGGTGACGATTCCAACTGTACGCAACGGCAATAAGATATCGGGCGCAGATAAAGAGGCTTCGTAATTCCAACCTAGAGCCTCATGAATAAAGCTACGCAAGGACTGAACTTGCGCAGAAAAATTCTTCGGCGGATAGAAATCTTGGACTTTCATACGCAAAGCGTATCAAAATTACTTTAAGGAGGCGTTATTAGCATCCTGAGCTAAGATAACAGATGTATGCGCCCCTTACCCTAATCCCTCCAAGGCCTCACTCAGCTGTTCAAGCTCAGCGACATAGGCCGCGCGGCGTTCCTTTTGCAGGTTCACGACCTTTTCTGGAGCTTTATCCGTAAAGGCAGGGTTGCTGAGTTTTTTGTCGATTTTTTCAATCTCGGATTGGGCCTTTTCGATCTCTTTAGACAATCGCGCTTTTTCTGCGCCTGCATCGATTAGGCCGTCTAGCGGTATCGCATAAGTCACGCCGTCAACAACCGTCTGCAATGCGCCTTTAGGGGCTTCGCTGGCGGTTTCTACACCGTCCACACGGGCCATAGGCGAAAGCACCTCAGCATAAGCGGCAAGGCGCGGGTCAAGGGTATCGGCGAGCATTAAGAGCGGCGCTTTCTTACTTGGCGGGATATTCATATCGGCACGAACAGAGCGCAAGTTTGTAATAAGGGTTTGCACCCATTCAATGTCTTTTGATGCGTTCTCGTCAATCAAGCTCTCTGGTAATTCAGGCCATTGCGAGATAATCAACATATCATCGCGGCTCTCTGCGATAGAGCCCCAAAGCTCTTCGGTAATGAACGGCATAAACGGGTGAAGCAGTTTTAAGATTTGGTCGAGCGTCCACGCAAAGGCCGCGCGTGTCTCGTCCTTTTCTGCCCCGTCTGGGCCAGAGAGGACGGCTTTGGACATTTCCAAATACCACGCGCAGAATGTATCCCACGCGAATTTATAGGCGGCATCAGCGGCGTCATTGAAACGGTAACCTTCGATACAACGCGTGACCTCAGCGGTTGTTTTAACGGTCTCGGATATAATCCATTTATTGAGCGCAACTTTCGCTGTGCTTGGGTCAAATGCGGTTGGCAGACAGCCATTCATTTGGCCGAAACTGGCCGCAGACCAGAGCTTGGTGCCAAAGTTACGGTAGCCCGCAATACGGTCCACAGAGAGGCGGATATTGCGTCCCTGTCCCGCCATAGAGGCAAGTGTAAAGCGCAGTGCGTCCGCGCCATAAGGCTCGAACCCATCTGGATATTGCTTGCGAGTCGCCTTCTCTATTTTCGGCGCTTTCTCAGGGTTTTTAAGACCGCGTGTGCGTTTGGCAACAAGCGTTTCAATATCCACACCATCAATCAAGTCGAGCGGATCAAGCGTATTGCCGATAGATTTGGACATCTTCTTGCCCGCCTCATCAAGGACAAGCGCATGGATATAGATATCCTTAAACGGCACATCATCCATAAAATGCAGGCCCTGCATCATCATACGCGCCACCCAGAAGAAAATAATATCAAAGGCGGTCACAACAACAGAGGTTGGGTAGAAACGTTCAAGCTCATCCGTATTTTCAGGCCAACCAAGCGTAGAGAATGGCCAAAGGCCAGAAGAGAACCATGTGTCTAGGACGTCTGGGTCGCGATACAGAACTTGGTAGCCATCCTTGAAAGATTCATTCGGTTTTTCGAATACCTCAACGCATCCTAGGTCAGCTCCCATGCCGCCTCGTCCGCCCTTGTAATCCATGTATTTTCGGTGAGCCTCATCGAAACTTTGAGCAACTATGATGATAGGGTTCTCCATGGAAAAGATAATGCCCCCCTCAACCTCTACAATTCGCGGACCATACCAAGCAGGAATTTGATGTCCCCACCAGAGCTGTCTTGAAATACACCACGGCTGGATGCCTTTCATCCAATGGTCATAAGTTTTTTTCCAATTTTCAGGCACAAATTTTGTTGAGCCGTCATCGACTTTCGCCATCGCGTCTTCTGCGAGCTTATCCGCAGCAACGAACCATTGGTCCGTGAGCATAGGTTCAATCACCACGCCTGAACGGTCACCAACAGGCTGTTCTATTTTTAAGTTTTCTGTTTCAGCGAGCAATTCCAGTTCATCAAATTTAGCAACGACAAGCTTACGCGCCTTAACAGAGAACAAGCCGTGAAACTCTTCGGGGATAATATCCAACGGCAAAATATGGCCGCGTTCATCAAGAATAGAAATCAGCTCATGCCCTGCGCGTTTGCCGACTTCATAATCGTTGAAATCATGAGCAGGCGTAATCTTCACTGCGCCAGAGCCTTTTTCAGGGTCCGCATATTCATCAGCGATAATCGGCACGCGGCGGCCCACAATCGGCAGGATAATTTCTTTACCAACAAGACTAGCATAACGTTCATCATCAGGATGGACAGCGACGCCCGTATCACCCAACATAGTTTCAGGGCGCGACGTTGCCACAACAACATAGCTGCGCGTCTCATGGCCCGTCACATTACCTTCTTCATCCGTAAGTGGATGTTCATAAGTCACGCCGTCCGCGAGCGGATAACGCAAATGCCAATAGTGACCATCAACCGTTTTTGTTTCAACTTCGAGATCTGAAATCGCGGTTTGAAAATGTGGGTCCCAATTCACGAGGCGCTTATCGCGGTAAATCAAGCCTTGGTCGTACATCTCAACGAAAGCTTTGGTAACGGCCTCGGCCATTTTATCAGAAGGATCCTCAGGGTCACCCAATGTAAACTTCTCACGCGACCAATCGCAGGAGGAGCCAAGACGTCTTAGCTGTTGATTGATATTACCGCCGCTCTCCGCTTTCCATGCCCAAACATGCTCTAGAAATTCATCGCGGCTCATATCTTTGCGGGCTTTACCCTCAGCCGCCAGTCTACGTTCAACTACCATTTGTGTGGCAATGCCCGCATGGTCAGTGCCCGGCTGCCATAATACGGCCTTGCCCTTCATACGGTTATAGCGCACGAGAATATCTTGGATGGTATTATTGACTGCATGGCCCATATGCAGGCTACCCGTCACATTGGGCGGCGGGATAACAATAGAAAAATTATCGTCTTTGGTGTCTGTTGGTTTTGCCGCTCGAGGTTTAAACGCACCGCTATCTTCCCAAGCCTTATACAGGCGAGGTTCGGCTTCTTTGGGATTAAATTTATTGTCGAGCATGACACATCCTAAATAACAAAAAAGCCCGCCCCCACTAACTCCCGAGAGAGGTATAAGGGCGGGCTACATTTGAGATGGCTTACCCTGAAAAGACAGGGAATTAAAGAGGCTTATTTAGCCGTCTTATTTACCTGAAGAAATACGCTTAACTTCTTTAGTCACAGCGCGTTCAACGATACCTTTAAGGTTTGCATCAAGCCAATCTTTAAGCATCGGGCGAAGTGATTCCATAACAAGGTCACCGATACGGTCGCCACGTTCTGCGACCACAGCTTTTTCTTCAACGACCTTGTTAAGAGACGAAAACACGTCAGCCGTTGCTGTTTCTGTGACTTCATCGATAATAGTGTCTGTTTTCAGTGCTCTTGGCATTGGTGTGTTCTCCTCTTCAGGGTTTAAATCGGTATTTTCGTTAATTTCAGGCGTTATTGTAACAATATCGTCTAATTTGGCTAATACTTCGTCAACATCGTCAAAATCATTAGATTCGGCAACGTCTAAAAGCTTATCTTCTATCTCGATTTCAAAATCTTGCTCTGACTCTAGCTCTAAATCTATTGAATGCGCATCATTTTGTACAGCCTGAGCAACAGCTCCGAGCGCTGCAACAGCCGCCAAGGCTTTACCCGTGCTCATGGCATCTGCGTCTAATTCTGCCTGAGCGGCGATATCTTTAAGGCTCAAAGGAACTTCAACACCTGTAGCTTTTACCGCTTCAGCTTGGATTTCCACTTCATCATCCATTGTTAGAGACAGTATTTCGTCCATAATGTCATCGGTTTCAGAATCGGCTTCTGCTTCTAAAGTCTCAATCGAGCCTGCATCTGTATACTCAGCCATTTCTTCATGGTCTTTATCGATGTCAAATCCCAAACTATCGAATAAATCTTGTTCTGAGTCAGAAGCTGGACTTACAGCCGGGTCTGCAGCAGAGTTTTCTGTGACGTTTAACTCATCATGTAGAGGCGCTCCCGTAAGATCCGCCATTAAAGACTTGACGAGATCAATATCAGAATCTGCACTTATGTCGTCAGCTTGCGTTTCAGGCGATGAATCAGCGTCCACCTCAAAATCGTCATTCAATAAGGCCTCGGCAGGATCCACAACTAATTCAAGGTTTTCTAACGTATCACTTTCAGAGCTATCATTATTGCCATGCAACATATCATCAAGTAAAGTTGAGAGATCCTCATCTGATGCATCATCAACCAAGGCCGTGTCGACTGTTTCTGCTTCTGACAATGGGCTAGCGACAAGGTCTACCTCTTCAAGAGACTTTAAACTTTCCTCTTCCATTGGAATTTCAAGCTCGGCATTCATGTCAGATTCTAGCTCTAATACTTCATTGTTCACAGCCAAGGTCTCTGTATCAATCATGTCCATATCTGCGATAAGAGCGTCAATTTCGCTATCACTCGGCTCAACGGTATCTGTATCAACGTCCAAATCTAGCGTTTCAACATTATTGCTGACTGTGTTCTTATTAAGCGTGAGGTTCTCTTGAGCATCTAGATTAGAAGGCACATTTTCATCTAAAACGGTAACGGCCAGCGCGTCACTAACATCAAGAGGCACTTCATTGCCTTCATCATCCGCAATGATTTTACGAATTGACGCTAATATGTCTTCCATGCTCGGTTCAGCATTTTCAGCAAGACTATTTGACGTATCTGGTGTCCGTTCAGACATATTGGCTTCCTTAACAACCCTGGCAGCTTACCCACCTTTGCTTTATAGAGTTAAAACAACACGTCACACTTGTCTAGACTGCTTAAGACTCAATTAATGGGTGAATTAAAAAAAAAATTAGTTTTTTGAATAAGTTATTAAAAAACACGCCAATTATAGAATTTATGCCAAATATAGAATTTATAGAGTCGAAATTTATTTTTTCAAATTTAGTTTTTTACTAAGCCTTGAAAAACCATCCTCTTTTTCAGACTCCAAGTTTTCACTTGAGTCATACAAATCTATAGGCAACCGCATAGCGGTGGCATCAAAAACGCCTAAAACAGTTAAGAGCTGGAATGTCGTCACATTAACATCCCTTTCGGCATTAATCTGAGATAATTTAGAGTTCAGAACTTCCTGTTCTGCATCTAAAACATCCAAAGTTGTACGCGTTCCCACGGATTGCTCTAATTCAACGCCCTCAAAGGCGATTTCGGCTGCTTCAACTTGCAGACGACTGGACTCTAATGCCTGCCTTACAGCATCCAATTGCGCCCATGTTTGCCGAACACCCTCATCAAGTGCGCGTCCTAAGTCTTTAATTTCAAACCCCATACGCGTATCTGCGTGGCGCGCTTGACGAACCCTGGATTTATTCCTGCCGCCACTAAAGAGAGGTACGACAAACTGAGCCCCGAATGAAAATTGATCACCTTCAGCTAATCCATTTATCTGCCCTCGCTGCCCGCCCAAAGTTCCATTTAAAGACACAACAGGTTTGGATGCAGATTTCGCGATATCAATCGCAGACTTGGCGGCCGTTCTATTATGCGTGGCAGCTAATAAAGTCGGGTTATTTTGACGTGCGCGGGCAATTGCGACCTCTAATGTTGGCGGCAACTCAAATCGTGGTATAGGGGCTAAATCGACAGGAATGTGTCCGATAAGCCGAATATATGTTGCCCGGCTTGATTGCAACTGCGCCTCTGCAGCGGCTACGCCTGCCTCTGCAGCCGCAACGCGACTTTGTGCCTGAGCGATATCAGTTTTAGTCCCAGCGCCAACATCAAAGCGGGCTTGAGCTGCCATTTCTTGGCGCGCTAACACGCTGACATTACTGCGCCGAATACGAGCAGCCTCTTCATCGCGTAATACATTGGCATAAGCATTCGCGCTTTGCTGTAATAAATCTTGTTCGGTTCCCCGTAGCTGTTCGCGTGCAGCCAAAATACTCGCTTTCGCTTGTCCTTTAAGTGCGCGCACACGACCACCTTGATAAAGCGGTTGAATGACTTGCACCTGCACAGCGGACGGAAAACCTTCGCGGCTAAAAGTTTGGTCTGGCGCAGTCGGTACAATTTCTCCTGACGCACGGTTCGTCGCATAATCGTAACTTCCAGATAAGCTGGAACTTAAACGTCCTTCAGCGCGAGCCTGAATATAACTTTCATCTACTTCGCGAACCTGAGCGCGCGCGGCCTTAAGACGTGGATTAGACTGATAGACAGAGACCAAGGCCTCTTCGAAGGTTTCAGCGTGAAGATTTGGCGCGTCAAAAATTACGCATAAGCTGGCCAAAATCGGCCATAACTTCCAAATAGGTTTCACTTAAAGAACGAATTCTGCTTGCCGTTCAAATCCTGGCAAGACGGCGAGTGACGTATCAAAAATAATTTGCTCACCAATTACATCCCCTGAGCGTCTAAAAATGCTCGCATGTCCTAATGGCCCTTGTTGTATTACGCAAATCAACCGGCCATTATTTGCAAGCTGGTCTGTCCAAGTCTTTGGCACAGCGCTAACGGCTCCGTTGACAAATATCACATCAAAGGGCCCATGATCAGATGCGCCGAGTTTCAAATCACCTTTGACCACAGCTACGTTTGAAATATCCGCAGAAATTATTTTTTCAGAGGCTTTCTCAACCGCATCATCGGTTATTTCAAGGCTAACAACAGTTTCGCATAGATGCGCTAAAATTGCTGAAGAATATCCACGACCACATGCGATATCTAAGACAACATCAGTTGGTTGAATATCTGCAGCCTGAACCATTTTTGCAAAATCGCGTGGACGTATCATAACACGCCCCTCACCCAAATCTATATGAGCATCACCATAAGCCAAAGCTTGTTGGGTTTTGGGAACAAATAATTCGCGAGACACTGACTTAAACGCCTTAATAACGGCGTGATCTGTGACGTCACTTGTACGAATTTGGCAATCAACCATGTGGTCACGTGCAACAGGAAAATCAAACATAATTCTGACTCATTAAAAAAACTAAGACTGCTATACCCTTCTAATCTGCAATTACGCAATGCTCTATTGCCGCATAGAAGATATTCATAAATACAAATTATCCATAAGATGTATATTCAAACAAATTTTCCAATATTTCGCGTTGCATCCCAACGCGCTGCTGTCTATACCGCGCTTCCTAGGACGGCACCATGGCGGAGTGGTTACGCAGCGGATTGCAAATCCGTCTACCCCGGTTCGATTCCGGGTGGTGCCTCCATTGATACAGTTAAAATATTGATATTATTATATTTTTTATACAATTAAAAATTATTCCCACTTTTTATTCCTACTTAATTATTCTATTAATCTATCATCCCTATTGATCAAAAAACTATCGATACATAGAAACAGAATTTTGTGTATATTTCTCAAAATTAGCTATGTTCTGATGAATAGGCGTATACGAATTATCTAGGAAAGACCCATTTCAATACGCTTAGACCTAAATTCATGGACAGTAACATACTTAATGTCCATTCCGCGCATTAATATATTCATAGACATATTACTGAGCGGCCTCCCTTCCCGCGCTCCAGGGAAAACAAATAGTCGGAAGTCTGAAACCTTTTGCCACTTCCAACAACTTCAGTAGACTGGGCGTAAGCGGCACCACGTGTTCAACTTTCCCCTTCACGTTCCGGTGCTTCCTACCATCGACAACGGAAAGAAACCCATCGGAACACCTTGCGGTATTACGTCAGCAAAAATAGCGACCATCCAGATAATATAAATTAGAGACTTAAACATCAGGATTTCGCCCTCTGCCTAGTTTCGTATATAATTCCCCAATTTATTCTACATATAGACCCAAGACTTACGGCTGTTTTTAACAAGTAGATACAAGCTTTCCCATCGCTGTGACGCCCAGTAATTTAAACTACTGCAAGCAAAAGTCCCAGTTCAAGAGAAAAGACTGGTAGAGACATGATTGTTTATCGATTAGACGCTATCCGCGAGTAAAGCGGCGGATCCAATCAACGGCGCAAGGGACGACTTTAGTAAACGTAATGGTATATCTTTCATATAATCAGATCTAGCGCCATGGTTTAAGAAGCGGTTCATAGCATTAGGTTGCGTATAAAAATCAATCATGTGTTCACTAACGCCGCCGGCTAGAACAACACCACCGCGGGCCCCACCAGCCAAAGCAAGGTCCCCAATAGCCCCCATAGTTGCCGCGGCCCTAATATTACAAACATCTTTACTAATTGGATCATCTTCTATTGCACGTTTACGAATAACATCAGGTTCTAAAAAAACATAAGGCGTCTTATGTATCTCACATATAGCCTTGTGAATTATAGGTAGTCCTCTTCCAGAACTAACAAGTTCTAAAGATACAAATTCACGGTCCTTTCTTAATATACGCAAGAGCTCAAGTTCTAAACTAGATTGAGGGCTGTAAGAAATATGCCCACCTTCGGTAGAGATAACGTGTAGCCCGTCTCTAGTAGGGATAAGATAACCTAGGCCAAAGCCTGTTCCTGGCCCCGCAACCATAATGGGAGCATCCTTGCGTGTTTGTCCTGCCCTAATAACCCTAAAGTCATCCTCTGACAGTTCATTGATAGACCGCGTCATACCCGCGAAATCGTTAAATAGGGCGCATTTTTCAATGCCATGAACCTCTTCTATTCTTCGGGCAGAAATTTCCCAATCCGTATTCGTAAGATTTATACAATCATGTTCAACAGGCCCCGCCGCTGCAAAAGCCGCGCGCTTTGGTTTGATGCCAAACTCACTTAAGTAAGCCCTCAGAGCATCATCGAATGTTAAATAGTCAGCTACTCTAACTTTGGCATAGTTATGAACCTCCCAGCCACCATTAGTCTTTGGCGTAAGGCAACCAAAACGCGTATTTGTGCCCCCAATATCTCCAGCCAGAATCATGTTTTTCGTAGTTCTGGATAAAAAGTCAATAGAACCCACCCCTGCACAAACTGCGCTTCAATAATGTTTAAAAAGCTCGAAAAGTCATTTCGCTTTGAAAAAATTTTGCACTTCAGCAAAACTCTTTGTCTATTTCTGAGTTTACTAAAATGAGAATTGGATTTCACAACTAACGTCCTCATTTCAACTGACCCCTGTTAAGTCTTTTTTTTACTCACTTTTGAATATATGTTAGCGATACCATTTGCAATCTATTTAACAATTGAACGCACTTTTTATTTAATAGCGTAAATTCGAGGATAATGATTTGGCAATCATGCAAATTGAGAAATTATTATAATCTAAGTCGAGTTAGAAAATTTAAGCACCGAAGTTTTCCTCAACCCGGTCTGTTAGGCATATAAAGAGAGTCGCGTTCTATGAGCTCAAAGTCTAATATAGTACTTAATGTTTCAGCCGTCTCATCGCCATGAATATGAGCTGCTAGTAAATTTACGGCTCGCGCGGACATTTCTGAAATAGGTTGACGGATCGTTGTAAGCTTAGGCCAAATATTCGTCGCAATTTCTGTATCGTCAAACCCCGCCACTGACAGATCTTGGGGAACGGCCAAACCTTTCATATAAGCGGCCGTAACCGCGCCTGCAGCCATATCATCATTACTCGCAAAAATTGCTGTTGGCGGCTTAGGCAAGTCTAATAAAGCAGATGCGGCATCCAAACCTGATTTATATGTAAAATCCCCATCCACAATGTAATCCGTAACAATATCAAGGTTATTGCCCCGCATGGCCCCTTTATATCCAGCAAAACGGTGATATGTAGAAGGATGGTTTTCTGGCCCCCTGATAAAGGCGATGTCTTTATGGCCATGTCGAATGATATGGTTGATAATTTTTGAAACAGCCGCCTCATCGTCCATTGAAACGTGCAATTTATCTGTTTTGATGTTTCTAGCCGCAATACGGATAACTGGGATACCAAGATCATCAAGAGTATCGACGAATTCCTCAACATCAGAGAGCGGCGGCGTTACGATAACACCGTCCAACCCAGTTTTGGCTAAAGCCTCGGCGGTTTTTTTTGGTTCTTTAAAAGGCCTATGTTGTCCAAGGTCTTCTAGAACAAGATGATGTCCGTTTTTCCGGCAGGCACTAAGCCCGCCCACAAGAATTTTAGTCAAGTAGCCGGGACTAGGGTTATGATAGACAAGACCAATATAAAGCGCCTTCCCCCCCGCCAAGCGCCGCGCACTTAGGTTAGGACGGTAATTAAGGTCATCAATGGCTTTTTGTACCTTTAACCTTGTTGAGTCTTTAACAAGCCCCCGCTTATTAACTACACGAGATACTGTCATCTGCGATACGCCTGCACGGCTCGCAACTTGTTTAATGGTCACATGTTGTTTCTGATTTAAAATACTGATTCTCTTATTCTATAGAACACAACATCGACATATACCCATCTCCCGTCAAGTATCGTAAAATTTCACGGTCAAATAAAGCTCATATCCTTGACAAAGCTAGCATTTAACACGAAAGTGAGCGCTAACATAATGAATAACACGATATATTACTTATAATCGAAAATCAGTGTTTAATTTGTATAACGCCCTGGGGAAGTTTCAATGTTTTTGAGTCCATTAGATTTATTTGTTGTAGCGGTTTACGCGGTTCTCTTGTTTGGCATAGCGCAATATGTGTCTCGAGAACCCAAGGGCGCACAAAAAAGTACTGAGGATTATTTTCTCGCCGGAAAGTCACTCCCCTGGTGGGCCATTGGCGCCTCTCTTATCGCTGCAAATATATCTGCAGAACAAATTATCGGGATGTCAGGTGAAGGTTACCGCATAGGCCTCGCGATCGCAGCCTATGAATGGCAAGCCGCCATTGTTCTCATTATTGTCGCAAAGTATTTTTTGCCCATTTTTCTCAAAAGAGAAATCTACACAATGCCCGAATATCTTAACCAGAGATTTGGAACAGGCGTAAAGACAACAATGTCATTTTATTGGATTGCACTCTATACACTCGTAAACCTCACCACTGTACTTTGGCTAGGAGGTATCGCCATTGAAACGCTTACGGGCATGAATATCGTCCTTGCTATGGCCTGCCTTGGGGCCTTCTCAATTGCTTACTCTATTTTTGGTGGACTCAAAGCTGTTGCCCTTACCGACATCATTCAAGTTGTCATCTTAATTGCGGGCGGTGCTGTTATTGCAGTTATGACGCTAAATATGATTGGGGGCGGTAATTTTATTCACGGTTTTGAACGTCTTTATACTGAGTTACCCGATAAGTTTGATATGATTTTTGAACCTGGGCAAAAAGGCTATGACAAATTGCCTGGTATATGGACACTTTTAGGAGGTCTGTGGATATTACATCTAAACTATTGGGGCTTTAACCAGTACATCATACAAAGAGCATTAGGCGCTAAAGACTTACCTGAGGCCCAAAAAGGACTCGTCTTTGCGGCTGGCTTGAAGCTCATTATGCCATTGATTATTGTCCTGCCCGGCATTGCTGCTGTTATGCTTGCATCGCCAGAAATGGGCATATTAGACCAACAAGCGTTAAATGCTAAAACGGACGCGACATACCCGTCTCTAATGCGCATGATGCCCGCTGGTATTAGAGGTCTTATTTTCGCAGCTTTAATCGCAGCTATAGTGTCTTCTCTTGCCTCTATGGTGAACTCAATTTCTACAATCTTCACAATGGATGTTTATAAATCCATGATGAGACCCAATGAAACAGAGAAACATTATGTAACTATTGGACGAAGCGTAGCTGTTATTTCAATGATTATTGCCGTCATCGCGGCACGACCTTTCTTAGGCGGATTCGAGAGTGCATTCCAAACCGTTCAAGAATATACAGGCTTCATCGCGCCAGGTGTCGTGGCGGTTTTCTTACTTGGTATGTTCTTTAAGAGCGCTAACTCTCAAGGGGCATTCGTGGCTTTAGCTGTTTCCGTTATTTTATCACTTGTCTTCAAGTTTGCTTTACCAAACTTTGTCTTTGTCAATAGAATTTGGGCAGTTTTCCTGCTCTGCATGCTATTAGCGCTGGTCGTATCTAGAATTACGGAAAAACCTAATGAAGGCCAGCTACTTCGTACTGGAGATGTAAACTTTGCAACGCGCGCAAGTTTTAACCTTAGTACAATAGCTATCGCAGTCTGTCTCGTCCTGCTTTATTGGGTATTCTGGTAAGACTGAAATTTTTGGAATTCGTGAATGGAAATCAAATCTATTTGCATCGTTGGAGGAGGAACAGCAGGCTGGATGACTGCTGCCGCCCTCGCCTTTAAATTTCAAAATTCACCCGTCCAAATCTATGTGGTGGAGTCGGAACAAATTGGCACTGTTGGCGTTGGCGAAGCCACGCTACCTCATATTCGGTATTTCAATAATGCGCTCGGGATTGACGAAGCGGACTTTATGAAAGCGACGAATGCGACCTTTAAACTCGGAATAGAATTTTGTGACTGGGGCAATCTTGGAGAGCGTTATATTCATCCCTTTGGCGATTACGGGCAGCCCATAAATGATATTGAATTTTATCATTACTGGAACAAATTGCGCCTCAATGGCGCGGCAACACGATTAGATGAATATTCCTATCCTGTTATTTTGGCGGAACAGAATAAGTTCCACATCCCTGCCCCAGACACACGGAAAATCGAATCCACCTTTGGCTATGCTTATCAATTTGACTCGAGTAAATATGCAAAGTTTCTCAGAAAATTCGCTGAGGATAAGGGTGTTAAGCGCATAGAAGGCCGCATCACCCATTCAGCAAAAGATGACGTCACGGGACAGATCTCTTCTGTATCTCTGGAATCAGGTCAATCTATCGTAGCGGAACTCTTCATTGATTGTTCTGGCTTTCGCGGGCTTTTAATCGAGCAAGCTTATGAGGCGGGCTATGATGATTGGAGTAAATGGTTGCCATGTAACCGCGCCATAGCCGTGCCAAACGAAACCCTACAGCCTCTGCCGCCTTACACACGGGCCACAGCTCGCTCGGCAGGATGGCAATGGCGCATCCCTCTCCAACACCGCACAGGCAATGGTATCGTTTATTGCAGCGATTATATGTCCGATGATGCCGCCGCCGAGCAATTACTGTCTACGCTTGAAGGCAAAGCCTTAGCCGACCCAAAACAGCTCTATTTTAAAACGGGACGCCGTAAGACCTTTTGGCATAAGAATGTTGTCGCCATTGGTCTATCCGCAGGCTTTCTTGAACCTCTTGAGTCAACATCCATACATCTCATTCAAGAAGGCATCACGGCCTTACTTGAGCTGTTTCCTGATAAAAATTTCGCTGAGTCTGATAGAGCCGAATATAATACGCGTATGGATTTACAATATGAGCGCATACGTGACTTCCTACTTCTGCACTATGTTGCAACAAAACGAGATGATAGCGCGTTTTGGAATTATTTTAGAAATATGACATTACCCGACAGCTTGAAAAGCAAGATAGGTAATTGGCTAACGCGAGGTCATATTTCACGATATGACTTTGGCACTTTTCTACCGCCAAGCTGGCTTGCCGTTTTAGTCGGACAGAACTTACTCCCATCTCATACCGATAGGCGTATAGATAAAATGACTTTGCAGGACCTTCAAAGCCAAGCTGAGATCATGAAGGCTACTATTAAAAATTCAGTTCAGAGCTCCCCCGATCATCTGGCGTATATTCACATTCACGGCGCAAATATTTCATGACGTGCGCCCCTATCAACAGCCTTATAATTTGCGGCGGAGGGTTGGCCTCTTGGATGAGCGCTGCGGCCTTGTCTCAAAACCTACCGCCTACCATTCAGATTACCGTTATAGACACGCCGCATATAGACGCCGCAGATATATTTTACGGTACTGTGACTAATCCGTCCGCATATAGTTTTTTCTTGAACCTAGGTTTGACAGAAGCTGATTTAGTTCAGCGAACGCAATCCAGTTTTTCCTATGGCACTCAATATGAAAACTGGGGCCTGACAGGTGCAAGTTGGGTGCAATGTTTTCATAACCCGTTTCCAAATTGGAACGGCGTGCCTTTCGCCCATCACATTTCCGCAAAAAACCAAAATTTAGAGCATTATTTAGTGTCCGCTCAAGCCGCCATAGAAGGTAAATTTGCACATCCACCCGCAGATAAAAACATCGCGCTTTCATCTGCTGAATATGGCTATCACGTCAAAGTCAGTGACATCACACAGATCATGAAAAAGCTTGCTGTTACAAGGGGCGTGAAATGTGTATCCCAAGACATATCATCCGTTGAAAGTCTCGGCGGTAACATCACTGGGCTCATATTAGATAATGGCGAGAAGTTATCTGCCGACCTTTATATCGACAGCTCGGGGCCAAAGGCTCAGTTAATTTCAGCTCTTGAAACAGCTGGCCTAAATGTCTCCCGAAAACTAGCGGCCCTATATTCTGAGCACGACAGCGCGCAACTCGGCCCGCCCCTGCGCCGCGTGTCATCTCATGACTTTGGCTGGCAATCCGTTACGCCGTTACAAGGCGTTGATGCCGTCATGACTGTCTTTGAAGCAGC
>JALZWM010000062.1 GCA_023300105.1 Hellea sp. | reverse complement strand
TTTCCTGATTTTTTCTCGTCTGATCGCCGCTGGACAGGATCTGAGGAGGCGACTGACGAACAACGTCCGACGAAGTTCTCTCCAGCATTTTCGTTAGGAATGAACAACCCATCAAGAGCACCTATCTTAGGAGATTTAGGCGTAAATGCTCCTATCAATTGGGAATGGGGAAAAAAAGAAAACCCGGCTCTGGCTGTACTTTTGATTTACGGGAAAACCAAAAAAGAGTTAACTAAATTAGTGAAAGACCGCAAGGCGGAGTTAACTCAAAATGGAATGTCGACCTACATGGTTGACTTTGATGACCCAGCGAATCCTGAACCCTTTGGGTTTAAAGATGGAATCTCCAACCCAATTCTGAAAGGAACCACTAGGGGAGCGAGAAATAAAGATTCAATTCACTTGGTGAATCCTGGAGAGGTCATTCTGGGGTATAAGGATAATCGTGGGTTCTTTCCGTCCTCCCCTCAGATAGAAAGCGTCAGAGACCATCATGATATTTTACCTGCAATTCCAAGAAGCCAACCCCAAAAATACCCTCTGTTTCAAGACAACACGTCTGATGCTTTACGCGATTTGGGCCGCAATGGATCCTATTTAGTTATTCGCCAACTCGAACAAGATGTTACGGCATTTAAAGAGACTACCAAGGGAATCGCCCGAGAAATGTTCAAGGGTGAATTTGAAAGCGGAAGTAAAAAGCGTAAAGAGAATGCAGTTCTAGCGGTTCAGGCGAAACTTATGGGACGATGGCAAGATGGCCGCCCCCTTGTCACCGCTCCTGTTAAATTAATACCTCTTCCGGATGGTAAAAAAAGACTTGTTAAAACTAAGCCCTATCCAACCAATATAAATTGGGAAGAAGCTGAACGGAGAGACAATGAGTTTTTGTTTGGGCGTGATGATCCTCAGGGGCATGCCTGTCCGTTCGGGTCACATATACGTCGAACATTTCCTCGAGATAGCTTAAATCCAGGTGAAGAGGCCGAGCTTGAGATTAGTAATCGACATAGGCTTTTAAGACGCGGACGCTCCTTTAAGGCAAGTGGTGGGCATAAACGTAAAGGTACGTTCTTTGTGTGCCTAAACGTGAATATTGAACGTCAATTTGAATTTGTGCAACAAACTTGGGTTAACGGGACGACATTCCACGGTCTTCGCAATGAGGTTGACCCTATTACAGCTCAGCACGACCTAGCTAATCAAAACTTTACCTTTCAAGTTCCTGGTCGAGATAAAAAAGTGAAATCATTACAATCGTTCGTGAAAATGCGCGGCGGAGGATATTTCTTTATGCCCGGACGAGACGCTTTGGAATTTATCGCGAAATATAAAACAGAATTGTGAGAAAATACACGGCGCAAGAATTAATAATAATATACATTTAAGCAGGAATTGAAAGTTTGAGAACAATAAGGTAGCTTACTTTGTAGTATAGCGAAGTGGATAGATTGTGACCAACGCCTTTAATGCTTTTGATTGCCGTGTTGTGAGTTGTTCAAGGTTGTCAGAATTGTCTAGGTTTAAGAAATACGCGGCAGGCGAGACTATTATTCATGAAGCCGAAGAAAACGACAACGTCTATTTTATTTTAGAAGGCCAAGTAAAGACAACTAATTTTTCCTCGAAAGGCCGGGAAGTCTGGCATAATGAATTGGGTCCAGGGAAAACCATTGGTGAAATGGCTGCCATTACTGGTCAGCCGCGAGTCTCTACCGTCATTGCACTTAAGGACACGCAGGTGGCGTTAATTGCCCGGCAGGATTTCTTTGCTCTTATTCGCCATGATACGAATATCGCTATATGGATCATGGAAGAACTTGCTTCACGTTTAAATATTGCGACACAAAAAGTCGTCGAACTTGTATCATTTAACATACCCTTTCGCGTGCGTTCTGAAATTCTAAAATTAAGCGAACCTTACAGAGGAAAAGACGAAGTAATAGAAATATCCCCTCTCCCAAACTTTTCAGAACTTGCACGAAGAATTAATACAGACCGAGAAAATGTTTCCCGAGAAATTTCGTATTTGATCAAAATAGGTGTTCTGAAGAAAACAAAAACAAGTCTAATTCTTTTAAATGAAACTTACCTCGTGGCATCAACGACATTTTAATAAATCATATACTCAACATGAAAATACATTTAGCCAAGCAAGGAGAGCAAGCTATGCTCTAAAAAGAAAGTGGGCAAAATTTCTTACATTGAACAAGAAGTTAAGAACTAATAAATTTGATATGAGCGTAGCTTATAATGTTCTTCCCGAAAGTTGGGGTGGCTGTCTTGACGGTGGGGGCGGAGCAGGTGGCTCTGTAAGAAGATTGCTCCCACTTGTAGCTTATTGGATATCTACAAGGGCATAATATTATAATCTTCATGCCTCTTCTTTTTATCCACAACTAATACTAGCGCTCAATAGCGCTGAATTCTGCTTCCAAATTTCAAACGCTCAAATCCTGTATGACGTTGAATGTTTTTAAGTTGTTGAATTTAAAGTAGAAAATGGTGCCCCCACACGGACTTGAACCGCGGACCCCCTGATTACAAATCAGGTGCTCTACCAGCTGAGCTATAGGGGCACTGGTAATGCTTTTCAGCGAGGCGGGGTTTAGCCTTGGATGAGGGGTCTGGCAAGCGCGAACTTGCTGCTTTTGCAAAAAAGTTTTAGCAATGGGGATCCGATAAGGCTACTGCGGCTAAAAGTTTTAGTTTTAAGGATTGAGACTGGGTAGTTTGGGCTGAAATAGTGCTAAAGATGGATATGGCGCGCCAGCTTGCCAGATATAGCTGTAATCACATCTCGAGCTAAACTAACGTTAGCTATAATGTATATAGTATCACTGAAATTCTGGGCTTGCACAACGGCGTGTGCGCGCTAGAACGCGCTTATGTCGAAAATTTTAATTACCTCTGCTCTTCCTTATATTAACGGTGTTAAGCATCTAGGTAACCTTGCGGGGTCCATGCTGCCAGCTGATGTCTATGCGCGGGCTATGCGCCTGATGGGGCATGAGGTGCTTTATATTTGCGCGACGGATGAGCATGGGACGCCAGCTGAGCTTGCGGCGCAGGCAGCAGGTGTAGATGTGGGCCAATATTGTACGCAAATGCATGAGGAACAAAAGGCAGCAGGGGCGCAGTTTAAACTCACCTTTGATTACTTTGGCCGCTCATCAACGCCAAGCAATCATGCGCTCACGCAGCATTTCGCTCATGTACTCGAAGAGAACGGATTGATTGAAGAGCGTGTCTCACAACAGGTCTATTCTAATGCCGATGGGCGGTTCTTGCCTGACCGCTATGTTGAAGGGACATGCCCAAATTGTGATTTCGAAAAAGCGCGCGGTGATCAATGCGATAATTGCGGGAAATTGCTAGACCCCATTGATTTGATAAATCCATATTCTTCTGTGTCGGGGAGTACCGACGTTGAAGTGCGAGACACGAACCATCTTTACCTCAAGCAATCTGACATGGCGGATAAGCTGCGGGATTGGGTGAATGCCGCAGAAGGTTGGCCGCCGCTTGCGACATCTATTGCGCTTAAATGGCTGGATGAAGGTTTGCGTGACCGTGCGATAACGCGGGATTTAAAATGGGGTATTCCTGTCACCAATAAAGATGGGAGCGTGCGCGAGGGTTTTGAGGGTAAAGTTTTCTATGTTTGGTTTGATGCGCCGATTGAGTATATTGCCGCGAGCCAAGATTGGGCGGCTGAAACGGGTAATGATTGGGAGTCGTGGTGGCGTACAGATAACGGCAAAGGTGATAAAGACGGGGAAGGTGTTCAATATGTTCAGTTCATGGGCAAGGACAATGTTGCCTTTCATGCGCTCTCTTTTCCGACAACACTTATAGGCTCAGGTGAGCCGTGGAAGCTCGTTGATCACATCAAAGCCTTTAACTGGGTGACATGGTATGGTGGTAAGTTCTCGACCTCTGAGAAACGCGGCGTGTTTATGGATCAAGCGCTTGATATTGCCCCGTCTGATTATTGGCGCTGGCACTTAACCGCGAATGCGCCAGAGGGCAATGACGCGGCGTTTACATGGGAAGAGTTTCAAGCGAGCGTGAATTCCGATTTGGCTAATGTACTGGGCAACTTCGTCAACCGCATTACGAAATATTGCGGCGGTAAGTTCGAAGGCAAAGTGCCTGCGGGCGGAGAGCCGGGAGAGGCCGAAGCTTGGCTTGTTGCGGAGCTTGAAACCCGTATCCCTCAATTAGTAAGCTATTATGAAGCCCGTGAATTTCGCAAAGCGATGGCCGAGACCCGCGCGATTTGGGCGGCGGGGAATGAGTATCTGACACAAGCTGCGCCGTGGACGCATTATAAAACGGATGTCGAACAAGCCGCCATTGGCGTGCGCTATGGTCTTAACCTTGTTGCGCTTTTCGGTGTTTTGGCTCAGCCCATTATTCCAGATGCCGCCGATAAAATATTGTCCGCGATGAATATTCCAGAGGACAATCGTACGTGGAATTTTGGAGATATAGCTAACATCGTTGAGGCTCTGCCGATAGGGCATGAAATTTCTGCACCTGATGTTTTGTTTGCGAAAATCGAAGACACAGATGTTGCGGATTGGACGGAACGTTTTGGCGGCGGAGCTTAAACCGCCTGCTTTTTCTGACGAGAATAAAACACCATCCCAATCAACAGCAATGCGCCAAAAATAGCGCCGTAGCCTATTAATGGTTCGGCGGGCGCATTGATTAACTGCTCATAAGCAAGCCATAGAGAGCCCCAAATAATGGGGAACGCGTAAACTGGATTGCCGCCGCTTTTACGGATGATGGTCGCGGCGAATGCCAATGCGGTAATTAACCCAATTAAATTCGGGACAATAACGGAGGCAGAGCTTTTGAGCATATCTGCAACAATCGGAGTCCAGTTCAAGAATATCGCGATTGAGGTCCAGCCTGCGATGAGGCTTATGGAGCCCCAGACCCAAAACTTTTCTGAGCTGCTTAATTCTTCTTTGTGTGCCGTTAAAATCAACACGGCTTTGACGAGGCAATAGACCGCCGGAATAAATACCAATGCCGTGCCCCAGAGCAATAAGCCTATAGGCGCAAAGGTTGATATCAACGCCCAGCCACAAACCGCAGCAAAACCAAAACCTGTCAGCCATCCCGTTTTGCGAAATATCTCCCGTGTTTTATGGGCGGGTTTAGCTTGGATATAGGCATAGCCCAAACAGCCAATAAATATCGGAAACCAAATAGCGAAAGCCAATCCAAACGGCACAAGCAAGCTATCATTGATATCTGAAAACTCTTTGGCGGTGCGGCCGACATCAACGACTTGGGGCAGGGTGGATAATATCCACATTAAAGGCGCCGTGATGATGTTGAGGGTTTGGCGTGTTGTATCTGATTTATATATCATAGGAACATGACTTACATTTGAGTAGGTGTGATTTGTATTGATTGGATAACATTGATACGGCATTGTTGCTTAGATTAATCTAAAAAGATACGGAGTTTTACCGATGCAAATGACACGAAGACTTATGATAACCCTGTCCGCCGCAGCTGTAACGCTGTCTCCTGCGGCTTTGACTCAGGCAGACCCTTTGCGTCCGGTTGACCCTGTGACGCGAAACTTGGTTAACAAACTTCCTTCTAGTTGGGATGGTAAAAAAGTAGCTGTTCGCGGCCGAGATGTTGTCTCTGAGGGGACAGCAAAACGTGGCCTTGCAAAAGGGTCTAAAAAATATACTGCTGAATATGATAATACGACGTGGCGTTTTGAAAGCGCGAAAAATCGTGACTTATTTTTAGAAAATCCTGAAAAATATGTTCCTGAATTTGGCGGCTACTGCCCTGTTGCTTTGTCTCAGGGTAAGGCAAAAATTGGCCGCACGAACCAATTTACGCGGATCGATAACAAGCTTTATCTAAACTATAATGAACGTAACCGGGAGAACTTTGCTTCGACCCCAGAGGATTACATTTTAAGAGCTAAGGTTAACTGGTAACCTAATTTATATAAAGGCCTGTTCGGTACGGGCCTTTTTTTTAACAGCACTTTGCAAAGCAGGCATAGAGATATGTTACGGCCCGTAAATGGAGTTAGCTCCACTTTGTCAGGCAGTTAAGACATTCAACAACGCTCTACTCTTGGGTGGCTCGCGGATCTCAATATTTCAATAAATTCAATTAATTTGTAACTATTAAGGTATTCAGACGTCCTAAACTGTGAGTGTTGTTAAACAGCAACTATTGAAAGTAGTTCATGGACGAGAATGTCAAAATCATCGGAGATACATTGCATGTTGTGCTACCCAATAGCCAGCATTCGGTTGCCTTTGATTCGAGTTTGCTTAAATCAGAAGCAGAAAAGGTAATATCCTCAGGGCAAATTCGGTCAATCAAATATGCTTTGGCGGAAGGTGCGCAATGGAACAGCTTAACCCTTGCGACCATTAAGGGCATTTCAGGGTCTGCTGACAGCAAAAACATCCCGTCTGACTTATCTGCCCTGCCAGTTGGCGTCAGTAAGATTCTCGCCTTAACAAAAACGACTGTTATCGATGACGCTGGGGCGTCCGAAACAGAGCCTTCCAACCTATTCCTTGTTCTGGGCAATATGACGCTGGCAGCATTTGACCAAGCCAAAGAGCTTAGCAGTTTTATTGGATTGTCCTTAAGCTCCTTTAAAAGATTTTTCCTCGGAAAGGCCCAGTATCAACGCAGTGACTTGATGGCTTTCATTCAAGCAACAGGCCCCGCAGCTCTTGTCATTGTCACTGTCGTCAATCTCCTCTTAGGGGTCATTCTTGCCTTTATGGGGGCCGCGCAGCTCAAATTATTTGGCGCAGAAATATTTGTCGCTGACCTCGTGGCTCTAGGTCATACCCGTGAAATAGCTCCGATGATGACGGCGATTATATTGGCTGGCCGAACAGGCGCCGCCTACGCCGCACAATTAGGCACCATGCAAGTAAACGAAGAAATTGACGCTTTGAAAACCTTTGGATTTTCTCCCATGGATTTCTTGGTTCTCCCCCGCATGTTGGCTTTGGCCATAATGATGCCATTACTCGTCTTATATGGAGATGCCGTGGGTATTTTTGGTGGTTTTTTGATCGGCACATTAATGTTGGATTTGGGCCCAATAGAATATATCACCCAGACTCAAAACGCGATTGGCCTAATAGATATCATGCTCGGCGTATTTAAGGGCAGTATCTTTGGAATTCTGGTTGCCATTACTGGCTGTAAAGAAGGCATTATGAGTGGGCGTAGCGCCTCTGCCGTAGGTGACGCCGCAACAAGAGCTGTGGTTAGCGGCATTGTTGCAATCATTCTGGCTACAGCAATCTTTGCCGTTCTTGCTAGCGCGTTGGGTATATAATTATGCTGAATCCAAACACAGCCATTGGAATTAAAGATTTAACCATGGCCTATGGTGATTTTATCATCCAACGGGGGTTGGAATTTGAAATCAACAAAGGCGAAATATTTATCATTATGGGCGATAGCGGTAGCGGTAAGAGTACACTCTTGAAGCATATGATTGGCCTTATGAAGCCAAAGACCGGACAGATCGTCTATCAAGCTGGAGACTTTTGGGCCGCCAGCGAAGAAGAACGCAAAATAGCCTCACAACGGTTTGGCGTGTTATATCAAAGCGGGGCGTTGTGGAGTTCCATGACACTTGCGCAAAACATTCGCCTGCCCTTGGTTACTTACACGAATTATTCGGAAAGTGACATAAAGGACATTATTGCTTTAAAATTATCCTTAGTCGGTCTGGCGGGGTTTGAAGACTTTTATCCCTCAGAAATCAGCGGGGGAATGAAAAAACGTGCAGGCCTTGCACGGGCCATGGCGCTTGACCCTGAAATATTATTTTTTGACGAACCCGGCGCTGGACTCGATCCCATAAGTTCAAAACGTCTGGATGACCTTATTATTGAACTTCGCGACGGGCTAGGAACAACTATCGTTATTGTTACCCATGAACTCGACAGTATATTCGCGATTGGTGATCGCGGGGTCTTTGTAGATGCCGATGTAAAGACCCAAACGGCACTGGGAAGAATTTCTGACCTTAGAAAATCCCCTCCAAGCCCAAAAGTCGCAGAGTTTTTGAGCCGAAGCTCTAAATAATTTAGAAAGAAGAAAGCCATGAAACGCGCAAACACTAAAATTATCGGCATCTTTGTATTTGGGGCCTTATTACTTATAGTTGGGTCAATTTTATTATTTGGAAGTAGAAATATTTTTGAAAAGAAACGATATTTTTATGCTTATTTTGAACAAGATGTGAGCGGCGTTGATATCGGTGCGCCGATGAAATTTAGTGGGATCGAAGTTGGGTCTGTTAAAGAAATTGTCGGCATTTATGATCCAGAGACCAGTGCCGTAAGGCCACGTCTATTATTAGAGTTTCATCCGGAAACGCTTAAAGGCGCGAAAGTGGCTAAAGGTGAATACACTTTATTTCAACCGCTTCTGAAACAGGGTATGCGCGCGTCTCTAAAGTCCCAAAGCTTTCTAACTGGCCAATTATATCTATCGCTAGACTTTTATGACAACAGAGCTATCCGAACTCTGGGCACAGACAAGGATAAATATCCGGAAATGCCGACGATAGATTCTGGCCTAGGCGAAATATTTAAAGCGTTTCAAGACTTACCCCTTGATGCACTTGTTGTCCAACTTACGAGCACGTTGGATTCATTAGATAACGTCCTTGCAAATGACGGTATCTCTGAGAGCGCCAATTATCTACCAACATTGCTTTCTGATGTGGATACGATGATCAAAGCCATTGGAATGTTCACATCGGACGAGCTTCCCGTAACCGCCGCACAGCTCAGGGAAACGTTAAAAACAGGCGGTACGTCCATGAGCACTTTGAGTGAAAAACTCTCAAATGAGACTTTAGTGACGTTTGATGAGTCGATGAAAGCATTGACCGAGCAACTCTCTCAAGAAACACTCGTCAATTTATCCTCAACCATGCAGCAATTCAACGTCACCATGAGTCAGCTGGAATCTACATTAGGTTCAGCTCAAAGCCAGTTAGAGCCAAATAGTCCAATCTCCACAGAACTGACAACTATGTTACGAGAAATGAAGTTGACGGCTGAACAATTACGCACCTTTACTCGATATCTTGAAACACATCCAGAAGCGTTACTAAGAGGACGATAGCCATGAAACACTTGAAAATTAACAGCCGCAAAACTTCACCGTTCAAGTTTCTTGCACTCTGTGCATTTGCAACGCTTAGCGCCTGTGCCTCATCCCCTGACTCTCAACTGCATTTATTGAAGAGTACAAATGGCCATCTCACCTCACAAACGCGCTCAGAAGTCTCAGTTCGCGTTGGTCCTATTGTTATGCCTGAGCATCTTAAACGCTCAGAAATTGTCTATCGCTCTGACGCATATAATGTGAGCGTTAATGAGTACGAGCGGTGGGCGGAAAGTCTTGAACGCAATATGATATCTGTCATTACAACCGACTTGGCCGTCCATCTTGGTACGCAAAAAGCCTTTGATTACTATGCAAATTTTTCGATGACACCAGATTATATCGTCAGACTAAATGTTACTGAATTTGGCCCTGTCAGTGATGATACTGTATCATTATCCGTTTCTTGGGAATTGGCTAATAAATCTGCTCAGCAGAGTGAACTCTTTTTGGAAAATATCAAAACAACAATTCAATATTCTGCAGATAAAAAAGATGATAAGAATATCAACAATGTTATTGCCGCTATGAATGCCGCCCTCAGTGAGCTTTCACTCAAGATAGCCAATAAAATTTCTGGTGAAGCCCCGCGAATTTAAATATTAAGTCTGATTGTTTTTCTTTAAGTCTTAACATTATTACGCGAATTTAAGCGACAAGGTCGCCTAAAAGTGGTATATTTGTTTTCATATCCATTATTGAAAGGACTTCCATGCAAATTCAAATCGTCTCCAAAGGTATTGATGTTTCCCCCGCGCTGCGTGAGCGCATAACCGGCCGATTAGACGAGATGATGGATAAATACATTCACCGAGACGGAGAAGTTCTTGTCACCGTGAGTAAAGAAGGCACGGGATTTAAAACTGTTTCTTCTATTCACTTGCCGTCGGGCACCTCGATGGAGGGGCAAGGTAAGGCCAAAGATGCTTATGGCGCGGCGGATGAGTCTATGGAACATATTGAAAAGCGGCTACGGCGATATAAGCGCCGTCTAAAAGACCATAGCCAGCAAGCGAAAGCTAAAAATGCGTCGCTCTATATTATTGCCAACCCTGTTCTAGAGGCTGAACTTGATGACGAATCGGAGGAGCCTATAGGCGGCTCTGTGTCTGACCCTATGGTTATTTCGGAAAAAACCAGCACCATAAAAACACTCACTCCCGGCATGGCAGCGCTAGAGCTTGGCCTTGCTGATAACGGCGTCATTGTATTCCATAATGCAAAGCATGGCGGAATAAATGTAGTATTTAAACGCTCTGATGGTAATATTGGCTGGATTGACCCTGCCACCGGATCGTCCATCGGATAGCTACGTGATAAGCTCTGATACTATTGGGCATAACATTTGATGTGATACGTTGACTCAGGCGGGTCTATACGGCTAAGGGTGCCGCAAAATTGAAGCGCTACCATATCTTTGGTCAATATTTTGGGAATTAAAACTAGCATGACTCAAGATACGCTTTTTCGCGCTGATAGCGTGCTGTTTGATTTGCATGTCAGTAGTAAGAAACAATTATTCCAAGAAATGGCCTCTAAGCTACTTGAAAGTCAGGAGCTTTCAGGGACTAAAATTGCGGCGCGCGATATTGTTGCCGGCGCGATGGAACGTGAACGTCTCGGGACCACAGGTGTTGGCACGGGCGTCGCTCTGCCCCACGCCCGTATTAGCGGCATCGACAAGGTTTATGTCGCCTTTGCTCGCCTAGAAACCCCGCTGGATTATGACGCCGTTGATGAGCGTCCTGTTGACCTTATTGCGCTATTGATAGCACCTGAAAATGCAGGGGGGGCGCATTTACGTGCACTCGCCAAAGTCTCGCGCCGTCTACGCCGTGCAGAGATGCGTCAACGTCTACGCTCTGCGCCTAATGCAGAGAGCCTCTTTACGATCTTGACCGAAGAGCGTCAGGCGAGCGCGGCTTAATTTGCGCTTTAAATGCGTGTTGCTCACGTTCATTCCCTCTGCCATATAGAGGGCGCTTATAAAAGTTGCGCTGATGTGAGGAACGACAGATATGAAGGCCGATAGTCCTCGCCGCTTTTTCAACCGTGAACTGTCATGGCTTTTCTTTAATAGCCGTGTTTTGGCCGAAGCAAAGAATGAAGCTATTCCGCTGTTGGAACGTGTTAGATTTTTATCAATCTCGGCGTCAAATCTAGACGAATTTTACATGGTACGCGTTGCGGGCCTGCGCACGCAAATCTTAGCAGGTATGAATGAGCCAAGCTTTGACGGCTATACCCCGCATCGGCAAATCGAAAAAATCGCAAGCCGGGTACGCAAGATAACGAAGGCACAAGACCTGTGTTGGCGCGCCCTACGTAAGGCGCTTAGCAAAGAAAATCTGAGAGTTAAAAATGTCGTACAATTACCCGATGAAAAACTAGCCGCGCTTAAGCAGGTTTACGAGACGCGGATTTTGCCGCTGCTCTCGCCGATTACAATAGACCCCGCACATCCCTTTCCGTTCATTCCTAACTTTGGTTTTGGTATGGTTTTGGAACTCCGTCGCAAAGACAGGAAAGAACCGCTCTATGCGTTGATACCTGTGCCGATACATGTGCCCAGATTTTTATCTCTGGGGAATCCTCTTAGTGCTTCTGTAGGACATAAAGGCCGCGAGGTTGTTTTGGTTGAAGATGTTTTAGAGCATTTTTTACCTGATCTTTTTCCAGATTTTGATGTTGTATCCACGGGCGTTTTTCGGATTACCCGCGATAGCGATATCGCCATTGATGAAGAGGCCGAAGACCTTGTGCGTCATTTTGAGTTTCTTTTAAAGAAACGCCGCAGAGGACGTGTCATACGGCTTGAAATGAACCGCGAAATGTCGCCGAGCCTCAAGGACTTTCTGATTGAAAGCTTTGAATGCTGGGGCGAAGATATTCACCATAGCGACGGCCCGCTCGGGATGAGCGATCTCGCGCAATTAGTTGGAAAAGATCGTCCCGATTTACTCTTCTCACCCTTCCAAGCACGCTTCCCTGAGCGTATCCGTGAATTTGACGGTGACTGTTTTGCAGCTATCGCGGCCAAAGATATTCTCGTGCATCATCCTTATGAAGAATTTGATGTTGTCGTGCAGTTCCTTAAGCAAGCAGCGTTAGACCCCAATGTCGTCGCGATTAAGCAAACGCTCTATAGAACATCTGAAAATAGCCCGATTGTCAAAGCGTTGATTGAGGCGGCCGAACGCGGCAAAAATGTTATGGCCCTTGTCGAGCTTAAAGCCCGCTTTGATGAGGCAACCAATCTGCGTTGGGCACGGGATTTGGAACGCGCCGGCGCACATGTCGTCTACGGCTTCATTGATCATAAAACTCATGCCAAAGTGTCTTTGGTTATTCGCGACGAGGCGAAGGGACTGCAAACCTATACGCATTTGGGCACAGGAAATTATCACGCACAAAATGCCAAAATTTACACAGACTTGGCGCTATTCACGAATGATCCGAAAATGGGCGCTGACGTTGGGAAGCTTTTTAATTACGTCACAAGCTATTCCGAACCTCGCGAGTTAAATAAGCTTGTCATCGCGCCGTTGAACCTGCGCGAAACATTAGTCAGCCACATTGATAATGAAATTAAGATTGCCAAATCTGGCGGCGCTGGCTCAATTTGGGTTAAGATGAATGCGTTGGTTGACGAAGACATGATCAACAAGCTCTATGAAGCCTCTCAGGCGGGCGTGCAGATTGATTTGATTATACGGGGCATATGTTGTCTGCGGCCTAACGTGGTGGGGCTATCTGAAAATATCCGTGTGAAGTCAATCATCGGGCGTTTTCTTGAGCACTCCCGTATTGTTTGCTTTGGTAATGGCGAGAGCTTGCCAAATGAAAATGCGAAGATATTTTTCTCAAGCGCGGACTGGATGCCGCGTAATCTCAACCGCCGTATAGAGACCCTCATTCCTGTTGACGCGGTTACGGTCCGCAATCAAATCATGAACCAAATCATGTTGGCCAATATTAACGACACAACAAATAGCTGGGACCTAAAACCCACGGGAAAATATGAGCGGCGACCCGCGGGCGAGACGCCCTTTTCAGCTCATAGTTATTTCATGGAAAACCCGTCTTTGTCGGGCCGTGGACGCGCGTTGCAAATTAACGCGCCTGATAAGCTCAACGTACCAAAGCGCCGTAAGAAAGCAAAAACAAAGCCAGCCAAAGATTCGGAAGAATAGTGCCCCAATCCGATATCATGAATTCTACAAAAATAAGCTCCCGTTTAGGCGTCTTAGATATTGGCTCTAACTCAGTACGCTTGGTGGTCTATGAACTTTTTGGCGCTCACTTTACGCCAGTGTATAATGAGAAGGTTCTCGCGGGCCTAGGCCGTGATTTAAGCCAAACAGGGAACTTGTCCGAAGCGGGTAAAGTTACGGCTCTTGCAGCGCTAAAACGGTTTAAGATAATTACGAACTCGTTGAAGCTCGGGCAGGTCCTTATTGGCGCGACAGCCGCGCTGCGTGTGGCGGGTGACGCGGCTGAATTTATTGAGCGCGTCAGGACTGAAACTGGATTTGTAATTACGCCTATAAGCGGCCTCGAAGAAGCGCGCTTAACGGCCATGGGGCTGATTGCCTCGCAGCCTTTGGCCAAAGGCTTAGCCGCAGATTTGGGCGGCGCCAGTCTTGAACTGGTCAGGGTTCAGGGCGGCAAAGCTGAAACGGGGGTTAGCCTGCCTTTAGGGCCCTTCGAAGTTATTGGTAAAGACCTCTCTGCATTTACTGGTTTTGAAATGGCGACGTTTAAAGCCGCTATTGACGCTCAGCTTGCGAAAGCTAATTTGGATAAGCAACGCGGTGAAACTTTATATCTGATTGGCGGTGCGTGGCGAAATTTGGCGAGCATACACCAGAAGAAATATAGCTATCCGCTTAAAATCGTACAGTCATATGAACTCTCGGTAGAGGCCGCATCTACCCTATCTCGCTGGGCTTATACGGAAGGCCGTGATGAATTATTGGCGTGGCCAAGCATGAAGGCACGGCGCAGTGAAACGCTACCATATTCTGGCTACCTCTTAGAGAAATTAATAGAGCAGCTACAGCCTGATAAAGTTGTGATTTCTCAAACAGGGCTCAGGGAAGGTATCGTCTATGATAACCTATCTGAGACGTTGAAAAAAAGGGACACGCTTTTAGATGGATGCCGAGATTTAGCGCGTGGAAATCTACAGGCCGTTCACTTTGGAGATCCCTTGTTTCGTTTCTTAGAGGATGCGGCGGAAAACTTCCCAAGAAGCTTTGACCCAGACAATGAAAATAGGCTCCGTAAAGCGGCTTGTTACTTGGCTGGATTTGGAAAAGGTCTTCATCCTGATTATACGCCTGAGCTTGTTTTTGATGATATTTTATACGCGCCATTTTCTGCGCTGACGCATAAAGAGCGTATCTATTTGGCGCTCATACTGTTTAATTCCTACACAAGTAAAAACTTTCCGAAAAAACGTGGTGACATTATTGGGCTGTTAAGCGCCGAAGAACAAAAAGCGGCACGTATATATGGAACCGCAATGCGCACGGGTATTGTGGCTTCTGGACGTTCGATTGAGTTATTGTCTGTATTGAAACTGACTCTGAAGGACCGTGAGCTTGGTTTGTATATTCCAAAACATCTCTCTGGACTTTATTCACCTCGGGTCGAATACCGCATGAATAAGCTCGCGCAGATTGGCGAGTTTACGCTGAGCGCACACTCTAATTAATCGCACGTAATGGATTGAATGTTTCAATTATAGCTTGAAAATTCATTTCACATTTTTTTTAATATACGTTAGGTTGTTTCTGTAAGAGAGATAAAGACGTCATCATGCTAATAAAAATTAGACAAGCTTTGGTTGTTATCCTTGTTTTTTTACTGACCCTTTTTCTAGGTCTTTAAAGCGCATTAAGAGGAGGCATTGTGCAGTTTGGTAAGCCAGGCTGATTATCTTGCTGTTTATCCCTCTGTTTCTTTATAAGCTTAATTATCGCTGAGGCTTGATTTTAATGCCCCCAATGCATAACTATGCAATTAATTGCATAGGTGCTCCGTTAAAGGCGCTCTAAAATATAGAGGACTAATCATGAGTACAGTAGAATTCAAAGACCGCGTCGCAATCGTCACAGGTGCAGGCGGCGGCCTTGGCCGTAGTCACGCACTCGAGCTTGCACGACGCGGCGTAAAAGTTGTTGTCAACGATCTTGGCGGCTCTGTCGACGGCGTCGGCGGGTCAGGCACTATGGCAGACCAAGTCGTAGCTGAAATTATCGCTGAAGGCGGGCAGGCCATAGCGAATGGCGCGAATGTTACCAAAGAAGATGAAGTTGAAACGATGGTGGCTGAGGCTATCGAAAAATGGGGCCACGTTGATATCTTGGTCAATAATGCAGGCATCCTCAGAGATAAGTCTTTTTCAAAAATGACAATGGCCGATTGGAAGCTAGTTGTTGATGTGCATCTTCACGGTTCTGCGACGTGTACCAAGGCTGTGTGGAACCACATGAAAGAGCGCGGCTATGGCCGTATCGTCATGACGACATCGTCTTCGGGTATGTATGGTAATTTTGGCCAAGCCAATTACGGCGCGGCAAAAGCAGGGCTTTCTGGCTTTATGCGCACGTTGTGTTTGGAAGGCGCAAAATACGATATTCGCATCAATACATTATCGCCAACGGCGCGCTCGCGTATGACAGAAAACCTTATGCCTGAAGAAATTTTAGAAAAACTAACGGTCGAATCTGTCACGGCGGGTCTTGTTTATCTTGTCAGTGATGACGCGCCGAACCGTATGATTTTATGTGCGGGTGCAGGCGGTTATTCAGAGACGAAAGTCTTTGAAACCCAAGGCGTGAATTTGCGCGAAGGTGAGCAAACGGCTGAAAATGTTGCAAAGCATATCGATGCTATTCGCTCAACTGACGGGCAAGAAGAATACACAAATGGTAGCCAACAAGGGACGAAGTTCCTCACCCGTATTCAATCTGGTGATTTCGCTTAGAGCTCAAAAACAACAACGCCCCCGCAGATGGTTTTTACCGTGCGCCCTGTGAGGCGGCGGCCGTCAAAGGGGGTGTTTTTTGAGCGGCTGAGTAGCGCGTCACTTTTGCAAATCCACGGGGCATGTGGATCAATAATAATTAAATCTGCGGGCGCGCCTTCGGTGATGCGTCCGCTTTTAAGTCCCAAAAGAGCGGCTGGGTTACATGTCATGGCCGCGAGGGTTGGCATTAGCTCTAGCCTATCATCAGCGACCTGAGACAGGGCGGCTGATAATAATATTTCAAGACCAACGGCGCCCGTAGAGGCTTCAGCGTAAGGCAGGCGTTTCTCGCCCGCTGGACGCGGATCATGGGCGGAGACGATCACATCAATCGTGCCGTCATTAATGCCTTCTAATAAGGCTAAGCGGTCGCTCTCTTCTCGCAGGGGCGGGTCAAGTTTGACAAAAGTTCTGTAGTCGCCAATGTCGACCTCATTTAACGAGAGATGATTTATCGACACTGAGCATGAGACGTCGAGGTCGCGCGATTTGGCGCGGCGGACAACTTCGAGGGCTTCGGCTGAGGAAATCATATCAATTAATAACCGCCCGCCCGTAAGCTCGGCCAAGGCGACATCGCGTTCTGCCATAATGCGTTCTGCGGCGGCGGGCGCGCCTGTTAACCCAAGCCGAGAGGAGAGGTCGCTTTCATGAGCGACTGCGCCTTTGGATAATGACGGCTCCATTGCGCGGTTGGCGATTAAGGCATTAAAACTTGCGGAGTAAGATAAGAGCCTGCGCATGGTTTGCGCGTCAGCGATGGGGTGCGTGCCGTTTGAAAACATCACCGCGCCGGCTTCACTCATCAGGCCAATTTCCGTGAGGGTCTTGCCGTCAAGCTCTTTGGTGAGCGCGCCTGCGGCATATACATTGACGGGGGCGTTTTCAGCGCGGCGCGCGATGAAATCAACAAGTGACATATCATCAATCACGGGGTTCGTTTCGGGCATGATAACGATTGAGGTAACGCCTCCCGCCGCTGCGGCTCTGGCGGCGGTTGCTATGGTCTCGCGGTTTTCTCGCCCCGGTTCACCTGTCGAGACACGCATGTCGATAAGGCCGGGGGCGCAGATCATGCCTTTGGCGTCAATGATGTCACCTTCTGCGATGGAGTCGGGGCCAAATTCAACAATGACCCCGTCTTCGATGACAAGTGTGCCGTCGCCGTCATATCCACTGGCGGGGTCGATGATACGGGCATTGATTATGGAGAGCGTGCTCATGACTTTACTCCGTGTCCTTGGACTCCATCTTGCGCATTGGAGAGCGCATGTAAAATGCCCATCCGCATAGCGACGCCTGTTTCGACCTGTTGCATAACAAGGCTAATGTCAGGGTCATCGGCCACGTCGGAGCTGATTTCAACGCCGCGGTTCATCGGGCCGGGATGCATAACTTTTGCGCCCACTTTGGCGTAGGCCAGCTTGGTGCGGTCAAGGCCGTGGAAGTGGAAATATTCACGCTTGGACGGCACGAATGCGCCGCTCATGCGCTCGAGTTGCAGGCGAAGCATCATGACAACATCGCATCCTGCAAGGCCCGTTTTCATATCATGGAAGACATCAACGCCCCACCTATCCACATCCGTTGGCAAGAGCGTTGGCGGGCCAATTAATCTGACTTCTGCGCCCAGCATATTTAAGAGTTTCACATTAGAGCGGGCAACGCGTGAATGAAGTACATCGCCGCAAATCGCAATGCGAAGACCATCTGTTTTCCCGTCAAAAGCTTGGCGCAGGGTAAGGGCGTCGAGCAAGGCTTGTGTTGGGTGGGCGTGCATGCCGTCGCCTGCATTAATCACAGAGCAGCTAACTTTCTGAGCGAGCAGGGCAGGCGCGCCCGAAGAGCCGTGCCGCACAACTAATAAGTCTGGGTTCATAGCGTTTAGCGTTGTCGCGGTATCGAGCAAGGTCTCGCCTTTTTTCACTGAGCTACTTGCGACCTGCATGGAAATTACATCTGCGCCAAGGCGTTTGCCAGCTAACTCGAATGACTTCTCTGTGCGGGTTGAATTTTCAAAGAATAAATTCACGAGTGTTTTTCCGCGCAGAACGGAACGGTCTGGATTTTTTTGAACCGATAAGTCGAGGTAATGTTCGCCAAGGGAGAGGAGCGTTTCGATATCGGGACGATGAAAATCATCAATCGCGAGGCAATGCAGTTTTTCAAACGGGTAGCCGTGAGAACTCATAGCGGGAGAACTTGATACGGGAAAAAAATCAGCAAAAAAATCATCTGGTGTGAGATAGTGATCAAAGGCTTTCGCGTGCTCTATCACATCTTCCCAATGTTTTTGCGGTATGGTGCCCGCTTCGTACCACCCTTGAATGGTTGAGGCAGAGCGCTCTAGCGCCCGCGCTGCGGGGCGAATGCCGCCAAAAATATCGTCGATAATAGATTTTGCATAAGCCATAGGCGCTATGTACGAAAAATTCGTACAGAGTCAATAAGAGAGTCAATATCAGAGTCTGTAAATGGCTAATATTTATCCAACATTTCGCTCGTGGCCTTCCCAGAACGGGGCGCGTAATTGCCGCCGCAACACTTTACCAGAGGCGTTCCTTGGGAGCGGCTCTAGGCTCATATCTACGGACTTAGGGCATTTATAACCTGCGATACGCGTCTTGGCATAGGCGATGATATCGGCCTGCGTTGGGGTCGTCCCGGGTTTAGGCACAATGATAGCTTTGACCGCTTCGCCCCACCGTGCATCTGGTACGCCAATGACGGCAACATCGGCGATGTCTGGGTGACTAAAAAGCGCGTTCTCGACCTCGGCAGGGTAGACGTTCTCGCCGCCCGAGACGATCATATCTTTGACGCGGTCATGAATATAGAGGTAGCCGTCTTCGTCAAAATACCCCGCGTCGCCCGTATAGAACCAACCGTCTTTGATCGCTTCGGCGGTAGCTTCGGGGCGCTTCCAATAGCCTTTCATTACCACGCCAGACTTAATCGTGATTTCGCCGACATCACCTTGTGCGACCTCGGTGCCGTCTTCTCCGACGCAGCGTATTTGCGTACCGGGATAGGGAATGCCGCAAGAGCGGAGCTTGCCGCGCGCGGGGTCATGATCCTGGGGTAGCATGTATGTGCCAACACCCGCCGTCTCGGTCAGGCCGTAAACTTGGCTGAATTGACAGCCGAATAGCTCCGCCGCGTTAAGTAACAGACTTTCCGCAATAGGCGAGGCGCCATAAGCCATAATCTTGAAAGAGGAAAAATCACGTTTCTCAACCCCCGGAATTTGCGTCAGCATCAAGATAACTGCGGGGACGAGGAAACCGTGACGAATTTTTTGTTGCTCAATTAAATCCAAAATCACCATCGGATTTATCTCGCGCAGGATAACCGCCTTCGCGCCTTGCACGAGGCTAAGAAGACCAATGTTCAGACCTGCAATATGAAAGAGCGGCATGGCGTCAATGACGGGGTCGCCTTCATCATATTTCGCCCACGTCAATGTCTCGGCTTGGGTAAAGAAGACGCGGAAATTTTGGTTCATTAATTGAACGCCTTTGGGCAGGCCCGTCGTGCCTGAGGTGTAGAGCTGAACAACGTCATCTCTGTCTTCGGATATGAGCATAGGGTCTTCGCCCGCATTCGCGCCGCGCCACGCCGCGTAGTCAGGCCATTCGTCATGCTCGCCTTCAATGGCGATAATGGTTTTTATTTTGGGACAATCACCGAGGACTTTCGCGGCGATATCATAAAATTCATTAGACACAAAAAGGACAACGGCGTCGCTATCATTAAGCACGAATTGTAGCTCAGGCGCGGCGAGGCGGTAATTCATGACGGCAAAGGCGGCACGTGTTTTAACAGTCCCAAATAGCATCTCGTAATAAACATCGAGATTTTTACCCAGATATGCCACGCGGTCATTGGGCTTTACGCCCAATGCTAAAAGACCATTGGCTACATTATTAGACCGTTCGTTAAGCTGCGCAAAACTCGTCTCGCGCTCTTCAAACCAAAGCGCTATGTCAT
>JALZWM010000061.1 GCA_023300105.1 Hellea sp. | reverse complement strand
GGCAGGCCAAAGCCCATTGTGCCTAAGCCGCCGCTTGTGATGTGGTCTTTGGGGTCATCGAAATAACAATGCTGCGCGACCCACATTTGATGCTGTCCAACATCGCAGGTGAAAATCGCGCTATCATCGGCGCGGCGTGATAAATCATGCAAAAGCTTAGGGGCATAAATGCCGGGGGCTGCTTTGGCTTGGGCGCTGTCGTAATCCCACTCATATTCCGCGCGGCGCCCATAACAAAGCTCGCGCCATGCGTCGATGTCAGGCGCTTTACCGCCGTCAAAAGGATCAAGCGCGGCAAGGTTCTTTTTAAGCGAGCCATCAAGGCCAACATTCACGCGGCGCAGCTTACCAAGCTCGGCAATATCAATATCCATATGAATGACTTTGGCGTGTGGCGCGAATGTATCGAGCTTGCCTGTCGCGCGGTCATCAAAACGCGCGCCCGCGACAATCAATAGGTCACATTCTTGGACGGCATAATTGGCCGCCTTCAATCCGTGCATGCCTAGCATCCCCAAATATTGCGGATGATCAGAGGGCAGAGAGCCTAAACCTTTGAGGGTTGAAACTACGGGAATATCTGTGCGCTCAACAAGGCTACGTAATTCTTTCACGCCGTCGCCTTGGGCAATGCCGCCGCCAATATAAAAGAGCGGTTTTTTGGCCTCGCGCATAAGCTGTTCTGCCGCTGCGATTTCCTTGGCTTGCCCCATTTCTGGCTTAACCTTGGGATATGGACGCCATTTATGACGCTGCGTTGTTTCCGCATTGGCCACGTCTTTGGGGAGGTCAATTAAGACAGGACCTGGGCGGCCTTCTGCGGCAATGAAATAAGCCTCGGCGACCATGCCGGGAATGTCAGCGGGGTCACGGACAATATAGCTATGTTTGACCACGGGGAGGGTCATCCCGAAAATATCAACTTCTTGGAAAGCGTCTGTCCCCATGAGGTTAGACGGGACTTGTCCTGTTACAAAAACAACTGGAACAGAGTCTAAATAAGCATCAGCGATAGCGGTGATAAGGTTCGTCGCGCCGGGGCCAGATGTGGCGAAAGCCGTACCGACTTTACCTGTTGCGCGCGCATAACCAATCGCGGCCATGCCGCAGCCTTGCTCATGGCGGCAGAGAATATGGGTTAATTCTTTAACGCTCGGTAGAACATCATAGACGGGCATAATCGCGCCGCCCGGATAACCAAAAATAGTCTCCACGCCTTGCGCAGCAAGAGCCTCGAGGAGAAGTAATGACCCTGATTTGGGTTTGCGGTCAGCGACGACTTCTGTTTCTTGACGCTCAAATTGTGTGGCTGTGGTCATTTTTGTTTCCCGGGTCTGTCTGCGACAGACACTCGCCTCTTGTTTATGTTTCCACCGACAAAGCCGGTGGAGTTAAATTAGTTAGCCGTTATTTAGTTTACGTCCTTGTCAACAATACTATTGGCAGCAATCCAAGGCATCATCTTGCGGAGTTGTCCGCCGACTTGCTCGATTTGATGCGCTTCCATATTACGGCGGCGAGCTGTCATGCTTGGATAGCCAAGCGCGCCTTCTTGGATGAAGGATTTTGCATAATCGCCGTTTTGGATGTTCTTAAGGGCCGTCCGCATAGCTTCACGGGAGCTGTCATTCACAACCGCTTCGCCCGTGACGTACTCGCCGTACTCAGCATTATTCGAGATTGAATAATTCATGTTGGCAATGCCGCCTTCATAGATAAGGTCAACGATAAGCTTTGTCTCGTGAAGACATTCGAAATAGGCAAGCTCTGGCGGGTAGCCCGCTTCGGTGAGTGTTTCGAAACCCATTTTGATAAGCTCAACAACGCCGCCGCAAAGAACGGCTTGTTCCCCAAAGAGGTCTGTTTCTGTCTCGTCTTTAAATGTTGTGTGGATAATCGCAGTCCGTCCGCCGCCAATCGCAGAAGCGTATGACTTCGCGAGCTCTAACGCGAAACCGCTATTGGCGTCTTGGGCAACAGCAATAAGGTCTGGGATGCCGCGGCCATGTTCAAACTCGTTGCGAACCGTGTGGCCCGGCGCTTTGGGCGCGATCATGATAACATCTAAATCGCGGCGCGGATCTACTTGACCATAATGAATGGCAAAGCCGTGACCGAAAGCAAGCGCAGCGCCGTCTTTGATATTTGGCTCAATGTCTTCGCGGTAAATTTTTGCTTGAAGCTCATCTGGGGTTAGAACCATAACGACGTCTGCGCCTTTAACAGCGTCGGCAGTTGCTTTGGACACAAGACCGTCAGCTTTAACTTTTTTGTTCGTAGAGCTATCAGGGCGAAGGCCTACAACAACGTCAACACCGCTATCTTTCAGGTTAAGCGCATGGGCACGGCCTTGAGAGCCATAACCGAGAACGGCGACTTTCTTTTTCTTGATGATCGAGAGATCGCAATCTTTGTCGTAATATATATCGAGAGATGACATTTGAGAGGTCCTTAGTTTGATTCAAATGGGAATGAGGTGACTGCGCCCTTTGAAGCGGAGCCGACTAATTTTGCAAATTTGGCATAAGCGCCGCTTGGGTATTTTGGTTTTGGCGGGGTCCAGCCTTCTGAACGGGCTTTGAGGTCCGCGTCGACATTAATTGTCCGCGCTTCAACATCGATAGTGATTTTGTCACCGTCTTTAACAAAAGCTATCGGGCCGCCGTGCGCAGATTCGGGCGCAACATGTCCAATCACGAAACCATAAGAGGCGCCAGAAAAACGTCCGTCCGTGATAAGCGCAACATGGTCAGCCAAATCTTGGCCAACAAGTGCAGCCGTCACGCCGAGCATTTCGCGCATGCCGGGGCCGCCGCAAGGGCCTTCGCCGCGAATAACGATGACGTCGCCTTTATTAATGCCGTTGTTTTGAACAACTTCGAAACATTCTTCTTCGGACTCGTAAACGCGGGCGATGCCTTCAAAGAACAATGCGCCGTGACCTGCGAGTTTAACAACGCAGCCTTCGGGGGCCATATCGCCGTAAAGAATACCGTAACCGCCGCGTGATTTCACGGGGTCATCAAATGTACGGACAACATCTTGTCCTTCTGTTTCAGTAGAGTTCAATATCTCATTAAAGAGCGAACGTCCCGTAACGGTTGGACTGTCATCTATACGGCCATCATCAATCAGACGCTTCCCGATTAAGCCAGACCCGCCAGCCGCGTAGAGATCAAAGGCCATATATTTTCCGCCGGGTTTAAGATCGCCGATAACAGGTGTTGTACGTGAAATGTCATCAAAAGCATCAATATCAAAGCCTTCAACTTCAGCTTCGGAGGCTATCGCTAAGAGATGCAAAATCGCGTTGGTCGAGGCCGCCGTGGCAGACAAAGCAATTGCGGCGTTCATTAAAGAGTGCTTTGTGATGATATCGCGCGGAAGACGGTTCTCAGTGACGCATTCAACAACTAATTGGCCTGCTTTATAGGCCGCATCATTTTTATCTTCATGCACAGCGGGGATATCATTTGCGCCCATAGGGGAGAGACCTAAAAAAGTCATAGCCATAGCCATAGAGTTGGCGGTGAATTGACCACCGCAAGCACCCGCGCCGGGACAGGCTGATTTTTCAATTTCTTTAAGTTCGGCCTCGTCAATAATACCCGCAGCGCAGGCTCCAACAGCTTCGAACACGTCTTGAACAGAGAGGTCATTTCCTTTGTGGGAGCCGGGCATGATTGAACCGCCATAAAGAACAACACCCGGAACATTCATACGTGCCAAAGCCATGCCTGCGGCTGGAATTGTTTTATCACAGGCACAGAGGATTATGACGCCATCAAGGGAATGTCCTTGAACCGCCAGCTCAATTGAGTCGGCGATAACTTCACGCGACATTAAAGAGGCCCTCATGCCTTCTGACCCCATAGTGATGCCGTCATTAACGGCTATGGAGTTGAAGTCGACAGGTGTGCCGCCTGCCGCGCGGATACCAGCGCGAACAGGGACAGCTAATTTATCAAGGTTCATGTTACACGGGCCCATATTGGTCCATGTATTAAAGACGGCGATAATCGGGCCGTCGAAATTGTCATCATCCATGCCTGTCGCGCGCAACATCGCGCGCGCTGCAGCGCGGCTAGGACCTTTTACAATTGCATCAGAACGTTTACTCATCCTGTTTCTCTCTCGTTCTTAGCCACTTACGTGGCCTTCTTTGTTTATATTCACTCCACTGGCGTGAATATTTTGCTTTTTAAACCAGCTACGAAGCCATAAAAAAACCCGCTTCTCTCGGAGCGGGTAACTTAAGGCTTGTTATTTAACCTATATCCCGCGCATGGCCCCGTTAATCAGGAGCACCACAACTGACACCAGAAGGACCACGACAACAGGAGTGATAGACGGCACAGCACGGCTGGCGACTTTCACTTTCACATCTTGATCTTTGTTGTACGGGTTCATACCAATCCTTTAACGTGAGAATTTAACTATTGTAAACGAAAAAGAATCTCAAGGCAAAAATTTGCCTTGAATGGTCAAATAAGGCCCATATTCAGGTTAAATATTTCTTTTAAGCCCTAAATGGCAGAAATGGCGCCTTTCAAATCGCCTGTCAGGTCACTTATATCCTCTAAACCAACAGATATGCGGATAAGTGTGTCTTTTATGCCTGCTATATTACGGGCTTCATCGTCCATTGCGCGGTGTGTCATGGTCGCAGGATGACAAATCAGGCTCTCAACCCCGCCAAGGCTTTCCGCGAGTTGAAAGAGAGATGTGTTCTCGAGTACCGCTTTGGCCGCCTCGCGCCCGCCTTTGATGTCAAATGATAACATCGCGCCAGGGCCGCTTTGTTGTTTTTTCATTAGCTTATGGCCAGCATCAGAGCGAAGGCCCGGATAATAAACATGGTTTACGGCTTTATGTTTTTTGAGAAATTTGGCGAGGGCAATCGCGTTTTTCTCGGCAATGTCCATACGCGCATGGAGCGTACGCATCCCGCGCAGGGTCATGAAAGCATCAAAGGGCGCGCCCGTCACGCCTGTACAATTGGCCCACCAGCTAAGCTTTTCAAAATGCTCCGCCGTTTTGGCGACAATACAGCCGCCGACGACATCGCTATGTCCGTTCAAATATTTCGTTGTCGAATGAATGGCAAAATCTGCGCCCAAAGATAAAGGCAACTGCCGCGCAGGTGAGAGGAATGTATTATCGACAGCCACCAAGGCGCCAACTTTTTTTGCGGCTTTGCAAATCGCGGCGATATCAACCAAACGCATCAAGGGATTTGACGGGGTCTCTATCAAAATAAGTGACGGTTTTTGTTCAAAAGCTGCGGCTAAGGCTTGAGGGTCGGATTGATCGACGAATAGCGTGCGGAAGCGACCTTGGATTTGACGGTGTGTTAAAAGACGATGCGTGCCGCCGTAACAATCATGCGGCGCAATAACTAACTCATCTGAGGTCAGCAGGTTCATCACCAAATCAATCGCCGCCATGCCAGAGGACGTAACAACGCCGCCCGCGCCGCCTTCAAGCTCCGCCACAGCTTTGCCAAGCGCGTCACGATTAGGGTTACCGCTGCGCCCATAATCATATTCGCCCATATCTTCAAAGCCATGAAAGCCGTAAGTCGAAGAGAGATAAAGCGGCGGACTCACGGCTTTATAGTTTTTATCCGTGCCGATGTCTGCCTGTACGATTTGTGTGCGTTTATGAGTCATCAAATTTTCCGAATATCAATGTTGGCAAGCAAAAAATAGCAGTTACCAGAGCAGGAGAAATAAATGTTAAGTTAAAAATAATTTCCAGATACACTTTATCAAAGCCATGTAATGCAGTTTTTATAGCCATTAATGTTGCTGAAATAAGCCCAAGCAGTAAACTGAAGCCAGCATATATTTTCAAGGTGCTTTTTAACCAAGCTTTATTTGGAAGCTTCACTGTAGCCCCCCACAAAACTCAGCTAATCTCGGACTCATGGCATCATATTCTTTTAGGAATGCATCATGGCCGAAAAGCGAGGTGAAGGTGAAAAGCTCCGAAGGCCCGCCGAGACGATCGCGCAGTTCTCGCATATCGGTCAGCGGGGCGAGTTGATCTGAAATCGCGCTCATTAATAATGTGGGCGTTGTGATAGCTTCGGGTTCGACGCGGTGCAGGTCAATGGACTCGGACAATGCCAAGAAACGCTGTGCGTCCATAAGCTCCGCAAAAGCATCGCCGCGCGAGCCGAGGTAATCACAAATATCAAATTTAGAAGGCGAGGTCGCAGTTTCCTCTAAATCAAAACGGTCGGCAAATTCTTCGGCTGTGCGGTAGGTTGTCATGGCGAGTTCACGCGCGATCTTCATGCCTTCCTTTGGACGGCCTGCTTCAATGCCGAGGCGCACAGCCCGTCTTTGAATGCCACGCCACGCCACGCCAATCGGATAGGGTTTATGCGCCGCGCCAATGACGCAGAGCTTCCCAACTCTTTCTGGGTAGGCTTGTGCAAAAGCGAGGGCGGTCATGCCGCCATAAGAGGACCCAATGATTGCGGCGACTTTCTTTATGCCTTGGTCATCCAATAACGCCTTCAGCCGCGCAGCTTGGTCAAATGTTGTAATGCAATCAGGGCGGTTATCGCTCTCCACGGCGGGCGCGAAATCAAGGCCAATGACTTGGAATTTTGCTGTATCAATAGGGCCGCCATTTCGTACCAGCGTTGACCACCACCCACGGCCTAACCTGCCGCCATCAGCGATAAAACGCGTGGCAGAAATACCGCCCATTATGACAATAATCGGTGCGTTTTTCTTATTTTTTGATGAGGGGCCATAAACACGGCCCATCACGCGGTCGTCTTTGAGCACGCAGCCGCGCTGCAAGACGTTATCGCCTAATTTGACCTCTATATCGCGCGGCATAGCCACTCCAGTATTAGGTCCAAAATCTGCAAGGAAGAGAAATCGGCGTGGAGTATCTCGCCGTGTCATCTTCCAACTCATTGATTTCATAAATCAATAAATCGCAGGATTTGGCACCGTTTGTCTATTAACAAGGTTGCCCCAACGTCACAGGGCCTGTCCCTCGGTTGGTCTTGATGAAGATAAACCTATGCGCCAAACGACAAAAGCCGTCAAGTCCTCGTAAGAGAACCTAACGGCTTTTGAATAAGTTATATGAATGAATTAAGCGAGAAGGCTTGCGTCCACAGCATACCATTCGGCTTCGCCGTTCAGCCAAAGGCCGTCTATATTTGTGAGCGTGTCTGTTCCCCAAACGGGGTGATCAAAGGTAAATGAGCCATTACCATTTTGCGTAATGGTATAGTCTGAAAGATCGCCATCGTAATTGACTTGATTATAACCGCCAGCGCCATTGTATGTGTCATTGCCTGTGCCGCCATAATAAAAGTCATCAGCGGCTGTACCGACCATACGGTCATTACCGGGCGTGCCGTTAAGAACACCGTCTTCATCCAGCCGAAAGGTTGGCTCGCCTTCTGAGAGACGGACTGCATCTTCGATAGAGTACCAAGCTTGCTCGCGCGTAAACCAGAGCCCGTCAATATCGGTTAGCGTATCCGTTCCCCATGTCGCATGAGATGCTGTGACGCTTCCATTTGCGTTTTGAGTAAATGTATATTCGTTAAGAGAGCCATCGTATTCTGCTTGGTTATAATTTCCGCCATTGCCATTGATAATGTCATTTCCTCGGTCGCCGTAAAAGACACTGTTTTGGTTTGTACCTGTTAGGACATTATTTCCAGCGTTGCCTGTGATTGTCCCATTCGCGTCGATGAAACCGTCGCTATCTTCTCCACCTGCAAGGCGAATAGCGTCATTCATAGAGTACCAAGATGCTTCGCCAGAGAACCAAAGCCCTTCGATACTTGTCAGCGTATCAGTCCCGAGTGTCGCGTGCGCAACCGTAACCGTTCCATTTGGATTTTGTGTGAATGTATAATCGGTCAATGCGCCGACATAATCGACTTGATCATATTCAGCGGCGGTTCCTCTATATTGTTGATTCCCAGCTCTGTTGATAAAAACTACCACGTAGTATTCCTCTCAGTTTTAGGCCCCGAAATGGGACATATAGCATTAAGACTGCAATGTTGGAGCCAGCTAGAAAGAGGTGGATGTCGGCGCTTTTGTTGCCCAAATGAGCGCTATGAACAGGCCTTTCATAGCGGGCAACACCGCAAGGCAAATCCCAACGCCGAGGGCGACTAATAAGGATGTCGCAGCCCAATCGGGCAAGGTCGTTTTGAATATGATAATGTAAAAGAACGGCGCCAATATATGTCCGCTGACTAACATACTTGCCCAAGCAGGGCCGTCATCGGCGCGAACTTCGCCCCAGTTTTCATCACAGGACGGACAATGCTCAACCTGTTTTAAATAGGCGCGGAAAAGTTTAGCCTCCCCGCAATTGGGACATTTGCCGCTTAGGCCGCGTTTTAAGATCGGCCATTTTCGTAACTGAGCATTATTTTCCATACGCTCTCTTAACCTCGGGTGTGTTAATCGCAATGCGACGAAAACGAAGCTGTTGAAATCAAGGCTTTGCGTCACTAAATAAAGAGTAAGTTTAGGGAAATATAATATGACACATCTTGTACTCGTTCGGCACGGACAATCAGAATGGAATTTACAAAACCGCTTTACAGGGTTCCATGACATTGGCCTAACAGCAGAAGGCGTCAAAGAAGCTAAAAAGGCAGGTAAGCTGCTGGCGAAAGAAGATATCAAATTTGACATTGGCTTTACCAGCTATCAGCGCCGCGCGATTAAAACGCTTTGGCTCGCGTTAGAGGCCGCAGAGCAATATCATATCCCTGTGACCAAAGATTGGCATTTGAATGAGCGTCACTACGGCGCGCTGACGGGCCTGAATAAGCAAGAAACGCGCGACAAACACGGCGATGAGCAAGTCCATATTTGGCGCCGTAGCTATGACGTTCCCCCGCCGCAAGTCGACATGGATCATGAATATCATCCCAGCAAAGACCCGAAATACGCGCAGATAGACCCCAAAGAACTGCCAACAGGTGAGAGCTTAAAAATTACCTGTGAACGTGTCCTGCCATATTTTGACGACCAAGTTATGCCGTTCCTACGTGCCAGTTCAAACGTGGTTATATCAGCCCATGGAAATTCTCTACGTGCGTTACTTAAACGTCTCTTTGATGTGTCTGATAAAGATATCCCAGGCTTTGAATTGCCAACAGGAAATCCTCTGTTAATCGAGCTTGAAGACGGCACGATTAATATTAAGTCTGCCGCTTACTTGGATAAGAAACGCGCCAAAGACTTACCGCCTATCCCAAAGTCTAAAACTGCGTAATTTAACT